>NZ_JBFAPP010000002.1:0-488186 GCF_040676775.1 Micromonospora sp. NPDC049523
AAACGCCCGGTTACATTCCGAACCCGGAAGCTAAGCCCTCCAGCGCCGATGGTACTGCACTCGGGAGGGTGTGGGAGAGTAGGACGCCGCCGGACTTCTTATTAGTTAGGGCCACCCTTCGGGGTGGCCCTAACTTGTTTCCGGCAAGTTGTTTTTCCAGTCCCATTTGTTCGGCGTCGGGTACGGGGAAACGACACCGCACCCGACACTCTCTGGGTCAGTTCCTGGTCTGTACGCCGGAGCGGATCTGCAGCATCAGCGGTGCCGCCTCGTCGGCCGTACGGCCGGGGAACATCGCCAGCGCGACGCTGCCGTGGTCCGCCCAACCGCACACGGTGAGCGCGTCGCCCTGGTGGCTGGTGCCGCACTTGAGCACCCCGCCGAGTTCACCCGAGGGCTGCTCGCGCAGCTCGTCGATCCGTCCGGAGTCGTCCGCCACGAGCTTGAACAGACGGTCCAGATCCTGCTCCGGCTGCCACATCAACGTCGTACCACCGAAGAGCAGGACCGACTGTTCAGGCTTCGCCGGGTCGGCGTACACGGCGGCGATGCTCTGCTTGACCTCGATGTCGGCGAGGAAGCCGTTCCGCAGATAGTCCGCGGTGGTCTTCGCCCGCTCACTGCCGTCCAACGTGAGGCCGGCAACCTGGTCGGGAATGGTCAGGGTGGCGTCCTTCTGCTGGGCGACCCGCCAACCCAGGGTCCCCAGCACCGCGGCGCCGGCCACCCCGACAAGCAGGGCGGCCCCGAGCGCGATCAGTCGCCGGCGAGACGGAGGGCCCGACCGCTCCTCCTCCGGGTCGTCGTCGAAACGGAAACCGGGAGTGATGTCGTACGGCTCCGGGGTGACGTCGACCGGCACCGGATCGGTGGCCGAAGGGCGATCGGAGAGGTTCGCGTCGGACATGACCGACACCGTAGCCCAACCGGTGGTGGTCCACGTCGGTCCCGGTCGGGGCCTCCGTAGACTTTCAGGGTGACCGAGACAATGGATACCCAACGTACGGCCGTCCCGTCCCTGCCCGCGCAGTACCAGCCGGGCGAGGTAGAGCAGCGACGGTACGAGCAGTGGGTAGCCGCCGGCCACTTCCGGGCCTCGGCGGACAGCGACAAGCCGCCGTTCACCATCGTCATCCCGCCGCCGAACGTCACCGGCTCCCTGCACATGGGTCACGCCCTCGACCACACCGTGCAGGACGCCCTGATCCGCCGCAAGCGGATGCAGGGCTTCGAAGCGCTCTGGTTGCCCGGCATGGACCACGCCGGCATCGCCACCCAGAACGTCGTCGAGCGACAACTCGCCGCCCAGGGCCTGTCCCGGCACGACCTGGGTCGGGAGAAGTTCGTCGAGCGGGTCTGGCAGTGGAAGGCCGAATCCGGTGGGGCGATCCTCGGCCAGATGCGCCGCCTCGGCGATTCGGTCGACTGGGAACGCGAGCGTTTCACCATGGACGAGGGTCTCTCGCGGGCCGTACAGACGATGTTCAAGCGGCTGTACGACGACGGCCTGATCTATCGTGCCGAGCGCATCATCAACTGGTGCCCGCGCTGCCTCACCGCCCTGTCGGACATCGAGGTCGAGCACACCGACGACGACGGCGAACTGGTGTCGATCCGGTACAGCGACGAGGTGGTGGTCGCCACCACCCGGGCCGAGACGATGCTCGGTGACACCGCGGTTGCCGTACACCCGGAGGACGAGCGGTACCGGCACCTGATCGGGACCGAGGTCGAGGTGCCGCTCACCGGCCGGATGATCCCGATCGTCGGCGACGAGCACGTCGACCCGACCTTCGGCACCGGCATGGTGAAGGTGACCCCGGCGCACGACCCGAACGACTTCGAGATCGGTCAGCGGCACCAGTTGCCCTCGCTCACGATCATGGACGAGCGCGGCGTGATCACCGCCGCCGGGCCGTTCGAGGGTCTGGACCGGTTCGAGGCCCGCCCAGCGATCGTCGCCGCGTTGCGCGAGGACGGCCGGATCGTGGCGGAGAAGCGGCCGTACGTGCACGCGGTCGGGCACTGCTCGCGGTGCCGTACGACGGTGGAGCCCCGGCTCTCCCTGCAGTGGTTCGTCAACACGACCCCGCTGGCGCAGGCGGCCGGCGACGCGGTCCGCGACGGGCGGGTCCGGATCGAGCCGGCCGAGTTGGCCAAGCGCTACTTCGCCTGGGTCGACAACATGCACGACTGGTGCATCTCCCGCCAGCTCTGGTGGGGGCACCGGATCCCGGTCTGGTACGGCCCGGACGGCGAGGTCGTCTGCGTGGGGCCGGACGAGCAGCCGCCCACCGGGCCGGGCTGGCGGCAGGACGAGGACGTGCTCGACACCTGGTTCTCCAGCGGGCAGTGGCCGTTCTCCACCCTCGGCTGGCCGGAGCGGACCGCCGACCTGGAGAAGTTCTACCCGACCAGCGTCCTGGTCACCGGCTACGACATCCTCTTCTTCTGGGTCGCCCGGATGATGATGTTCGGCCTGTACGTGATGGACGGCAAGCCGCCGTTCGAGGTCATCGCGCTGCACGGGATGGTCCGCGACCAGTACGGCAAGAAGATGTCGAAGTCGTTCGGCAACGTGATCGACCCGCTGGACTGGATCGAGCGGTTCGGTGCCGACGCGACCAGGTTCACCCTGGCCCGGGGCGCCAACCCTGGTGCGGACGTACCGGTCAGCGAGGACTGGTGCCAGGGCTCCCGTAACTTCTGCAACAAGCTCTGGAACGCGACCCGCTTCGCCCTGATCAACGGGGCGAACGTCGGGGGACCGCTGCCGGAACCGGCCCAGCTCTCACCGGTCGACCGGTGGATCCTGTCCCGGTTGCAGCACGTGGTCGCCGAGGTCGACGAGCAGTTCGAGGCGTACGAGTTCGCCAAGATCTGCGACACCCTCTACCACTTCGCCTGGGACGACGTGTGTGACTGGTACGTCGAACTGGCGAAGCCGGTACTGGCCGCCGGTGGCGAGCCGGCCGCGGTCACCCGACGGGTGCTGGGACACGTACTCGACCAGGTGCTGCGCCTGTTGCACCCGATCGCGCCGTTCGTGACCGACGAGCTGTGGATCGCGCTGACCGGTCGGGAGACGATCCAGACCGCCGCCTGGCCGGTGACCGAGCCGACGCTGGTCGACGACGCCGCCGAGGCCGAGCTGGTCATGCTGCAGCGGGTGGTGACCGAGATCCGTCGGTTCCGCTCCGACCAGGGACTGCGTCCGGCCCAGCGGGTCGCCGCCCGGCTCGACGGCCTGGCCGAGGCGCGGATCGCCGGGCACGAACCGCTGATCCGTTCGCTGGTGCGGCTGGAGGACGGCGGACCGGACTTCTCGGCCAGCGCGACGCTGGCGGTCGCCGGTGGGGTGAACGTGGCCCTGGACACCCGCGGCTCGATCGACCTGGCGGCCGAACGGGCCCGGCTGGAGAAGGACAGGGCGGCGGCGGAGAAGGAAGCCGCCCAGGCCCGGGCGAAGCTCGGCAACCCCGCCTTCGTGGACAAGGCACCGGAACCGGTCGTCAACAAGATCAAGGATCGGCTGGCCGTCGCCGAGGCCGACCTGGCCCGGATCGCCGCCGCGCTGGAGGCACTCGCGTGAGCGACCGTAACGAGTTCAACCAGGTCGACGCCGAACTTGAGGCGCGCGGCTTCACCCGGATGGTGTTTGACCTGGGCCGGATCGAGCAACTGCTCGACCTGCTCGGCAGCCCGCAGCGGGCGTACCCGTCGATCCATCTGACGGGTACGAACGGCAAGACCTCCACCGCCCGCATGATCGACGGGTTGTTGCGGGCATTCGGGCTGCACACCGGCCGTTACACCAGCCCGCACCTGGAGACCGTACGGGAGCGGATCAGCCTGGACGGGGAGCCGGTCAGCGAGTCACGGTTCGTGGCCGCGTACCGGGAGGTGCTGCCGCTGGCCCGACTGGTCGACGTGAAGGCCAGCGAGCCGCTGACGTACTTCGACATGACCACCGCGCTGGCGTTCGCGATCTTCGCCGACGCTCCGGTGGACGTGGCCGTGGTCGAGGTCGGCCTCGGCGGGGCGGACGACTCCACCAACGTGCTCGGCGCCGGCATAGCCGTGATCACCCCGATCGGGCTCGACCACACCGAGTGGCTCGGCGACACGATCGAGGACATCGCGCTGGCCAAGTCCGGCATCATCCACAAGGGCGCCACGGTGATCACGGCGACCCAGACGGAGGAAGCCGCCCAGCCCCTGCTGGAGCGGGTCGCCGAGGTCGGTGCCACCATCGCCCGTGAGGGCAGCGAGTTCGGGGTGGTACGGCGGGACGTGGCGGTGGGCGGCCAGGTGCTGGCCATCCAGGGGCTCGGCGGCGTCTACGACGAGATCTTCATCCCCCTGCACGGTGCGCACCAGGCGCAGAACGCCGCGGTGGCGCTCGCCGCCGTGGAGGCGTTCCTCGGCGCCGGGGCCGACCGGCAGCTCGACATCGACGCGGTCCGGGAGGGCTTCGCCGAGGCCAGCTCGCCCGGCCGGCTGGAACGGGTCCGATCCGCCCCGACGATCCTGCTCGACGGTGCGCACAACCCGCACGGGATGGCCGCCACCGTCAACACGCTCCAGGAGGAGTTCGCGTTCAGCCGGCTGGTCGCGGTGCTCGGCGTACTCGCCGACAAGGACGCGGCCGGGCTGCTGGAACTCCTGGAACCGGTGGTCGACACGGTGGTGGTCACCCGGAACACGTCACCCCGGGCGATGCCGGTCGAGCAACTGGCGGAGCTGGCCGAGGAGATCTTCGGCCCCGAACGGGTCGCGACGGCGGAGGACATGCCCGACGCGATCGAATTGGCCGTGGAACTCGCCGAATCGAACCCCGAGGCCGAGCTGAGCGGCGTCGGGGTCCTGGTCACCGGATCCGTGGTCACCGTGGCCGACGCGCGGCGGCTGCTGAAGCGATGAGGCCGGAGAGACGATGACAGCGGAACGGGAAGCGGTTGAACCGGAAGTGACCGGGCCGTCAGCGGCCGGGCCGTCACCGGCCGGGCCGGAAGTGCTCGAGCCGTCAGGGGACGGGCCGGAAGTGCTCGAGCCGTCAGGGGACGGGCCGGGAGAGGACAGGCCGGGAGAGGATGCGGGGGTGGGGCGGCCGTCGGGGCTGCGTAACCCGGTTCGGGCGGTACGCGGCCTGGGCGCCGGCACCCTGGTCATCGAGATGCTGGTACTGCTGCTGGCCATCCAGCCGATCCGACTGGTCGGCGGTGACCTGAGCGGCACCGCGATCTGGACCATCGTCGCGTTGGCGGTGGTCGCGGTGCTGCTCAGCGGCATGCTGGCCCGGTCGTGGGCCTGGCACGCGGCGACCGTGTTGCAGGGGCTGCTGCTCCTGGCCAGCTTCCTGCACTGGTCGCTGGGCGTACTCGGGGTCATCTTCGCGCTGGTCTGGGCGTACGTGTTGCACGTACGCCGGACGATTTTGGGTTGACCGGACCCGGCGCCGGATTCCTCAGGCCGCCTGGCGACCGCGCCACTGGGTCAGTGCGATGCCGTGCCCGTCCGGGTCGCGGAACGCCGCCGCCCACAGTTCGAGCTTCGCGCCCCGGTTGACCGCCCTCGGTGCGTAGGTGAACCGCACCCCCTTGGCGCGAAGGTCCTCGTAGACCGCCTCGACGTCACCGACCTCGAGGTTCAGGTGGACCAGGCGGCGGTTGATCGGCGCGACGTCCGGGATGGCCCGCAGCACGATCCGGGTGGCTCCCGAGGCGAGTACGGCGTTGCCGTCGCCGCCGTCGATCTCGAAGAAGCCGAGCATGTCCCGGTAGAAGGTCACCGAGCGGTCCAGGTTGGTGACGAGCAGGGTGATGCCGACGCCGTGGATCGGGCCCCCGCCACCGACCTCGGCGCTCGGCGGTGTGGTGACGAGCCCGGCCAGCAGTTCGGCGTCGTCGGCGGGCTGGTCGTCGGCCGACTCGGGGTCCGCGGAGCGGTCCCGCGGCGTCGCCCGCTCGTCGAAGTCGAGATCGAGGTCCAGGTCGATGTCGTCCGGTGGGCGTACCGGTCCGGGGCCGGCCACCACCGGCCCGGACTCCGTCGGGTACGGGTGCGGCCGGCTGCCGCCGCCGCGGCTGTCGTCGTGGTCGTCGGCGTCGCCATGCTCGCCGGTGCGGTCGTCGTCGTAACGCTCGTCGATCCGGTCCTCGATCCGGTCCTCGATCCGGTCGTCGTCGTAACGCTCGTCGATCCGGTCGTCGATCCGGTCGTCGAGACGATCCTCGACGCGGTCCTCGACCCGGTCTTCGGGGTAGCGGTCGCGGTCGGGGAAGTCGGTGTCCAACCGGTCGGTGGGCTCGTGGTAGGGCGGCGCGTCCGGGTACGGGTCATCTGCGGCGGCACCGCCGGTACGCCGGGTCGGGCCGGGGGTCGGCTTCGCCCGGCGCGGCAGCGGAACCGTTGCCGGCGGCTCGACCAGGTGACCCTCCAGCACGATGGTGCCACCCGGCGTGTGGTGCACCACCACCGGTTCCTCCCGCAGGTCGCGCAGATCGTCGTCGAGGTCCGCGATGACCGGGCCACCGCCCGGCGGGGGCGTCCGGTAGCCGTCGCCGGCTCCCCGGCGTACCCACGGCGGCACGTCCTCCTCGATCAGCACGTCGTCGCCGAGCGGGTCGAGGTTCTCGTCGAACTCCGGCGGCAGGTCCATCCGCTCGGCGGCCTCCGCGTGGGTGGGCACCTCGTCCCAGAGGATCCGTACGTGCCGGGGGTCGTCGATCGCGACCATGATCGGTAGGGCGGTGCCCGGTGCCGGCCACTTGGTCACCGGCACCCTCGGATCCCGTACCCGGATCGACCGGGGCGGCAGGCCCGGCGCGTCCAGCACGATCTGTAGCTCGCACCGGCCGAACACCGAAGACGCGGGCGGTTCCGACACGCTGTGTACGTGCGCGATGCCGGAAACCCAGGCGCGGGCGCCACTGCGTACGGTGGTCACCAGGCCGAGCCCGACGGCGAGTACCAGCAGCGCCACCCCGAGCGCGACGATCGCCCAACTGGGCATGCCACAGCCGAAGAGGATGACAAAGGTGGCGAAGGTGCCCAGCACCCCGGCGACGAGCTTGCGCACGGGTGCGACCGATCGACGAACACCGTCTGCCACAGTGGACCTCCCTGGTTAAGGCCAGGCTAGGCCCGATCCGCCAGGATTGGAAAGAGCGGGGCCGTGAGACGTGGCCGGCGTCGGGAGCCACCGGCCGGCTCGCTAGGCTGACCTTCTTCCAGCCGTACCCGGTCCCGCTCAGGAGGAAAACAGCGTGTCCACCAGCAGCCAGGACGAGCGCACTCTCGTTCTGATCAAGCCCGACGCGGTTCGCCGCGGCCTGGTCGGCGAGATCATCTCGCGGTTCGAGCGCAAGGGCCTCGCTATCGACGCGCTGGAGTTGCGCACGATCGACGGCGAGTTCGCCGACCAGCACTACGCCGAGCACGTCGAGAAGCCGTTCTACCCGCCGCTGAAGGATTTCATGACCGGCGGCCCGCTGGTCGCGCTGGTGCTCTCCGGCGACCAGGTGATCGAGGTCGTCCGCGGCCTGGTCGGAGCCACCGACGGACGCAAGGCCGTGGCCGGCACGATCCGCGGTGACCTCTCCCTGTCCAACCGGGAGAACCTGGTGCACGCATCCGATTCGGTCGACAGCGCCAAGCGCGAAATCGGGCTCTGGTTCCCCGAACTGGGCTGACCTTCGAGGCGGCCCCGTCGGGTAGGACAAAGGGTCGGACAAATGGGGTGTCGGGCGGGTCCGGTTGTCGTACCGGACGGCTAGTTTCTCCGACATGGCCACGCTGGCGACGTACTCATATCTGCGCCCTTCCGGTCTCACCCCCGACGACCGGCAACTGACCCTGCAGACCTCGGGTGGGCCCTCGGCCCACCCGAGGTTCTTCGACGGCTTCCTGACCACCCCCGAGCCGGCCGCGGTGGGCCTGCTCGCGGTCGCCGAGGTCGCCAGGACGCGCTACTACCAGCCGGTCAGCCCGGCCAGCCTCGACCCGGTCGTCACCGGTGGGCTGGACCGGCTGCGGTTCGAATCGTTCTCCGGCTGCTGCGGCGTCTACGCGCGGCTCGACGTGCTGCCGGCCGGGCTCGACGGGCAGATCACCACCCACGGCACCACCAACGTCGACGTCAACCCGCCGCTGCGCCAGGCGCTGGCCGGCATCGGCGACGACGACCCGATGCACGTCGCGGTCGGGCCGGACGACCTCACCGTCACCACCATCGACGACGGACCGCTCGTCGAACGGAAGGTGCCGCTGCCCACCCGCTGGCTGCGCGGCTTCGCCGAGGCGCAGGTCATCACCGCCCCGTTCGAGCCGCGGGTCGAGGTCAGCGGTGCCGAGGCGACCGCGTTCCTGCGTCGGCTGCCCAGCGGATCGGACCGTTCGGTGCTCTGGGTGGTGCCGGCCGGGCGGTCCCTGCGGCTGACCTCCCGCGCCGTACCGGGCGCGGTCTGCCTGCCCGGAGCGGGACGGCTGGTGGCGCTGCGGCCGTTCCTGCGGTTCGCCACCGGGCTGCGGGTCTACGGGCCGGTGGTCCGGACGGGCAGCGGGCCGGTCGCCAGCACCTGGGAGCTGAGCACACCGGCACTGCGGCTGTCGCTGACCCTGTCACCGGAACCGCACCGTGGCTTCTCCGGCGAGGGGGCGGTGCTCGCCGCGCTCGCCGCCGACGAGGTCTGCGACGACGCCGACCTGGTCAGCGCGCTGCTCTCCTGGGATCCGACGATCGACGTCGGCGCGCTGGCCGACGCCGCCGGGCTCCCCGTCGACCGGGTACGCGCCGCGCTGACCCAGCTCGGCACCGCCGGCCGGGTCGGCTACGACGTGGCCGAGGCGGGCTACTTCCACCGGGTGCTGCCGTACGACGGTGCCGCGGCCGAGCGGATGAACCCGCGGCTGGTCGGGGCGCGGGCACTGGTGGACGCGGGTTGCGTCAGCGTCGACGGCGAGCTGGCGACCGTACGCAGCGGGGAGGAGACGTACCGGGTCCGATGGACCGGGGAGGCGTCGTCCTGCACCTGTCCCTGGTGGGCGAAGTACCGGGGCGGTCGGGGGCCGTGCAAACACGCGCTCGCGGTCCGGCTGGTCACCACCGCCGCGACCGAACCGGCCGAGGTGTGGACGTGAGCGTCATCCACCGGGAGCCCGAACTGAACTGGCCCGACCTGCGGCAGACGATCGAGCTGGGCAAGGTCGAGGTGGTCGGCAAACTGCTCCGCGACGGGACCGAGGAACAGCGCCGGAGCCTCGCCGCGGAACTGGAGGCGTACGTCAAGGGCCCGCCCGAGCAGCGCTGGTGGAGCCGCCCCGGGCCGGCGACCGCGGTGGCGGTCGCCGCGCTCGGCTGCCTGCCGTCCGCAGCCCGGGCCGCGGCCCTGCTCAGCCGACGCAACGTCCGTGTCTGGTGGGGCGAGATCCCGGTCGAGGAACTGGTCGAGATGTCCCGCGCCCGGGACCTGCCCTGGCTGGGTGATCTCGCCCAGCGTCTGGCCGGCAAACTCGGCCGCGAAGGGGACGCGGCACAGTGGGCGCTGGTCGCCGGGCTGCTGACCGAGACCGGCACCGCCCCGCCCACCGACGACACGTTCGTCCGGGGCTGGATCGGACACCTGCAGGCGTGGCACCTCGGCGACGAACGCCGGCCGCTGATCGACCGGATGCGGGCCGACCCGTACCTCGACGCCCTGTTGCCCCGGCTGTTCGAGGTGGACGGACTCGGGGTCGAACTCGCCCGCAGCACCTGGGACCAGCATCAGCGGCGGTGGGATCACCGGCCGGCGATGCCGGCCACCCTGACCGCACTCGCCGCCGAGGGACGCGTCGACCGGGCGGTGCTGCTGGACGGCGTACTGGGACGGTTCCTGCGCGGGGACAGGGTGGCGGCGCTGCGCGCGTTCGTGGTGCTGCACGACGAACTGGCGCCGACCGAGGCGGAACTGACGGCACGGGTCGGCCGCTACGTCCGGCTGCTGCCAGACGCCCACTCCACCGTCGCCACGCTCGCCCAGCGGGCCCTGCGGCGACTGGACGACAACGGCCGGTTGGAACTGGACACCCTGTTGCAGGGCAGCCGCCAGCTTCTCGCCCGCCCGGAGAAAATGCTGGTCAAAGCACAGTTGAGCTGGCTGGACCGGGTCGCCAAACGGGAGCGGGACCGGGTCGGCGAGGTGCTGGAGACGGTCGCGGTCGCCTTCGGACACGACGCCCTCGACGTGCAGGAACGGGCATTGACCATCGTGCTCCGACACGTCGCCCGGATCGAGCCGCCGGTACGCACCCGGCTCGCCGAGGCGGCCGCCGTACTGGCAGGTGACCTGCCGGGGCGGGCTGCCGCCGTACTCGGCGAGCCGGCGGCGGTGGCCGTCGACGTACCGGCCGGGTGGTCGCTGGGGCCGATGCCGTCGGTGGCGCCGATGCCGCCGCCGGTGACGAGCGCCGCCGAACTGGCCGAGGAGATCGGCGCGCTGGTGCACGACCAGGGTTCGATGATCGGCTGGGAACGAGTGCTCGCTGGACTGGTCGCCTGCCACGCGGACGATCCGGTGCTGCTACGCGAAGCGCTCGCGCCGATCCTCGACCGGTACGCGGTGCACCTCCGGCCGGGGCACACCTGGTGGGGCCATCCGCGGCTGCGGCAACTGTTCGGTGAGGTGATCCGGGCCGCCCTACGTACCGAGACCAGGCTCTCCGGCTGGGATCGCGGGGTCGGCATGGTCCGGGCGGCGCTCGGTGGCTCACCCGCCGAACTGCCGGCCACCGGGTACGGGCCGGGGCCGCAGCAGGCGCTCGCCCTCCGGGTCGCCGAGGTGGCGGTCTACCTCCGGCACAGGCCGATCCCGATGCTGGTGGCGACACCGACCCGGGCGAACGGTCAGCTCGACGCGACGGTGCTGGTCGAGCGGCTCGCGGAAGCCGAGCGGGCGGGTTGGCAGCCGTGGCGGTTCGACCTGGAGCAGGCGCTGCTGCGGCTGCCGAGCGAGATCGACGGCGACGCGTTGAGTCGAGCCGCCGTACTGCGGTCACCGGCCGGTGTGCGGCTGTCCCGCTGGCTCACCGACGGTGGCGCACCCCATCCGGGCTCGGTCAAGGTGGAGCAGCGGCGTCCGACTCCGCGTCGCTTCGACCACTGGGAGTTGAGCCAGTTGCCCGAGCGTCGGGTGGTGGTCGGGCTCCGGCCGGGCGGAGTCGAGTACGGGCCGTTCGCCCAGGAGATGTTCGAACTCGACCCGACCGACCGGCCGGAGATGAAGCACAGTGACCCGGAGTACCCGCTCTGGCCGGGGGTGCTGCCCAACCATCGTGAGGTGATCGCGGCGTGGGCGCTGCCCGCGTTCGCCGGGCTGGCCGACTCCGACCAGCGGGGAGCGGAACTGCTGCCACTGCTCGCCGAGTCCGCCGGTCCGGTCGGCCCGGCGGTGGCCCTGGCGCTGGCGTACACGTTGGCGGCCCGGCACGAGGCGGACCGGGTCGCCGGGGTCGACGCGTTCCTCGCGCTGGCCGGCGCCGGGGACCTCGACGGGGCAGCGCTCGGCCGGGAGCTCGGTGCGTTGGCCGCGGACGGCACGATCAAGCTGACCCGGGTGGTGGCGGGCCTGGCCGAGGCCGCTCGGGCCGGTGCACGGGCGGACGTGTGGGCGGCGATCGAGGCTGCCCTGCCGGCGGTGCTGGCCGCCACTCCCCGCGGCGGGCCGGACCTGCTCGCCCTCGGCGCCCAGACGGCGACCACCAGCCGCACCGAGGGCGCAGGCGGCAACACCAGCGCCGGCGCGACCGCGAGCAGGGCGGCGAGCGTCGGCGGCACGGGACGCGAGGCCGATCGCGGGGCGTTGCGGGCCGCCCTGGCCGGGATCGCCGCGCGCGGCGGCAGCGGTCGCCTGGTAACCGAGGCGCGACGCCTCGACCGGGTACTCGCCGGCTAGCGGCAGGCCCGGGGGCGGCTGACGACAGGCCGGGCCGCGGTAGCGCGAGGCCGGGCCGCGGTAGCGACGAGCGGGGGTAGCGACGAGCGGGGGTAGCGACGAGCGGCGGTAGCGACGAGCGGCGGTAGCGACGAGCGGCGGTAGCGACGAGCGGGGCGGCCGGCCGGGTCGAGCTGGATGGTGGTGCCAGTGCGGGGACCATCCGGCCGACCCGGCCGCGCTCCGGTCAGACCTCGGTGGGGGTCTGGGCGTGGACCGTCACGGCGACCCGGTTCCACACGTTGATGGTCGCGATCGCCACCACCAGGTCGGCGAGTTCCTTCTCCGACCACACCTTGGCGGCCGCGTCCCAGACCTCGTCCGAGACACCGTGCTCGCCCAGCCGGGTCACCTCGTCGGTGAGGGCCAGGGCGGCGCGTTCCCGCTCGTCGAAGAAGGACGACTCCCGCCAGGCGGAAACGGCGAACAGCCGCCGGCTCGACTCGCCCGCGGCCAGCGCGTCCCGACTGTGCATGTCGACGCAGAACGCACACCCGTTGATCATCGACGCCCGGAGCTTGACCAGCTCCAACACGGTGTGGTCGACGTTGCGCTGGACGTAACTCTCCAGCCCGGCCACCGCCCGGTACGCCTCCGGCGCCACCCGTCCGATATCCATCCGCTGATTCACGCCGTACCTCCTCGATCCGCCGTCGCCGGCCCGTTGGCCGCCGTACGGCACCGCTTCCGGTTGCGTCTCGTGGACGGGTGGGTCGTCGGAGACGTGACGGGACCGGGATGTGATCCGGGTCATCCGGGCGTTCGCATCCAGTTCGGACATCGGTCACCTCCACCGCGCGGGAGAGCCACCTCCGGTCGATAGACAACCCTGGTCAACGCCCCACCGACCGTGGAGGAATCGAATGACCTCACTCGATCGACGTACCCTGTTGCGCGCCGGACTCGTCGGCGGCGCCGGACTCGCCGGCGGAGCGCTGCTCGGCGCGGCCGGCGCGTCCGCCGGCGGACCGGCCGCCCCGGCCTGGCGGCCGAGCGGGCGACCGGTGCTCACCCACGGCGTGCAGAGCGGCGACGCCACCGCCGACTCCGCCGTGGTCTGGACCCGGGCGGACCGCGCCGGCCGGCTGCACGTCGAGGTCAGCCGCCGGCCCGACTTCCGCGGGGCCCGCCGGATCCGTGGGCCGCTGCTGGCACCGTCGGGCGACTTCACCGGCAAGGTACGCCTGCGTGACCTGCCCAGCGGCGAGCGTCTGCACTACCGGGTACGGGTGGAGAGCCTGGACCGGCCCGGCCTGCTCAGCGAGCCGCTGGTCGGGTCGCTGCGTACCGCCCCGGCGTCGGGGCGCCGGTCGGACCTGCGGTTCGTCTGGACCGGTGACATCGTCGGCCAGGGCTGGGGCCTCTCCTCCGACTACGACGGCATGAAGATCTTCGAGTCGATGCGGGCGGTCCGGCCCGACTTCTTCCTGTGCAGCGGTGACACCGTCTACTCCGACGGGCCGCTGGCCGAGACGGTCGCGCTGCCCGACGGGCGGATCTGGCGCAACCTGGTCACGCCGGAGAAGAGCAAGGTCGCCGAGACGCTCGCCGAATACCGGGGGCAGTTCGCGTACAACCTGCTCGACGAGCACCTGCGGGCGTTCGCCGCGGAGGTGCCGCAAATCAACCAGTGGGACGACCACGAGGTGACCAACAACTGGTACCCGGGGGAGATCCTCGCCGACGACCGCTACACCGAGAAGCGGGTCGACGTACTCGCCGGGCGGGCCCGGCAGGCGTTCCACGAGTGGCTGCCGACCCCGGGTGACGGGCGGCTCTACCGGAAGCTGTCGTACGGGCCGCTGCTCGACGTGTTCGTGCTGGACATGCGGACGTACAAGGACGCCAACGACGGCAACACGTACGCCGACCCGAACCGGGGGCTGCTCGGTCGAACCCAGCGCGAGTGGCTGATCCGGGAGTTGAAGCAGTCCCGGGCCACCTGGAAGGTGATCGCCAACGACCTGCCGATCGGGCTGGTCGTACCGGACGGGTCGACCGCGCAGGAAGGGGTGGCGCAGGGCGACAACGGGCTGCCCGCCGGGCGTGAGCTGGAGTTCGCCGAGGTGCTCCGGGCGGCGCACCGCGGCGGCGTACGCGGGATCGTGTTCGTGACCGCGGACGTGCACTACACGGCGGCGCACCACTACGACCCGTCCCGGGCGGCGGTACGCGACTTCACCCCGTTCTGGGAGTTCGTCTCCGGTCCGGCACACGCCGGGGCATTCGGCCCGAACGCGCTGGACGGCACGTTCGGTCCCAAGGCGGTCTTCGTCAACGCCCCGCCGGTGGCCAACACCTCACCGGCCGACGGCTTCCAGCACTTCGGCGAGGTAACCATCGACGCCCACTCCGCGGACCTCACCGTCCACCTCCGCGACCGAAACGGCCACTCCCTCTGGTCCACCACCCTCCCCGCACCCCGATAACCAGCGAGGTTGATCATGAAGTTAGCGACGGTTTGATCATCGTTCTGTGTTGCTAACTTCATGATCAACGCGTTGGGGGTGGGGGTGGGGTTAGTCGGGGGCGGTGGGGGTGGTGGGGCGGGTAAGGTGGGGGGACAGGCGATGACCCGGCTATCACCGGTGAGCTTCCGGAAGAAACGGTGGGATCCCGTGAGGGGTGCCGGCGGAGTAGAACCGGACGGGTTCGGCCCGTCACAGCCGGCCAATGAGCGGGCGGTCGATCCTGACCGTCAAGCGGGGTGGTACCGCGGGTCCCGCGGCACGTCGGCTGTCCGGCGTACCGTCTGGCTCGTCCTCGCAGTCCACTGACAGTGAGCTGCACCGAGGAGAGCGACCCCCGATGGCGTATCCCAAGCACGCTTCCGACGGCACGGGCGTACCGGCGAGCCCCGACCTGCCCGCGGTCGAGCGCCGCGTGCTGGAGCACTGGACCGCCGACAAGACGTTCGAGGCGAGCGTCGAACAGCGGCCCGCCGGCAACGACGGCGCCAACGAGTACGTCTTCTACGACGGTCCGCCGTTCGCCAACGGCCTGCCGCACTACGGCCACCTCTTCACCGGCTACGTCAAGGACGTGGTGCCGCGCTACCAGACCATGCGCGGCCGGCGGGTCGAGCGGCGGTTCGGCTGGGACACCCACGGCCTGCCGGCCGAGGTGGTCGCCGAACGGCAACTCGGCATCACCACCAAGGCCGAGATCCTCGACCTCGGCGTGGCGAAGTTCAACGACGTCTGCCGTACGTCGGTGCTGCAGTACACCCAGGACTGGGAGCGGTACGTCAACCGGCAGGCACGCTGGGTCGACTTCGGCAACGACTACAAGACCCTCGACCTGGACTACATGGAAAGCGTCATGTGGGCCTTCCAGACCCTGCACAAAAAGGGCCTGATCTACGAGGGTTTCCGGGTGCTGGCGTACTGCATGCGCTGCGAGACGCCGCTGTCGAACACCGAGACCCGGATGGACGACGTCTACCGGGAGCGGCACGACCCGACGCTGACCGTCTGGTTCCAGCTCGACCCGACCGCCGACGGCCAGCCCGGCGAGAAGATCGGCGTCTGGACCACCACCCCGTGGACCCTGCCGTCGAACCTGGCGCTCGCCGTCGGCCCGGACATCGAGTACGCCGTACTCGAGCGCGACGGGCAGCGGTACATCGTCGGCGCCGCGCGCGTCGGCGCGTACGCCAAGGAGTTGGAGGGGTACACCCAGGTCGGCACGGTGTACGGCCGTGACCTGGTCGGGCGCCGCTACACCCCGCTGTACGACTTCCTGGTCGAGCCCGCCGGACCGAACGCGTTCCAGGTGCTCGGGGCGGAGTTCGTCACCACCGAGGACGGCACCGGCGTGGTCCACCTCGCCCCGGCGTTCGGCGAGGACGACCAGAACGCCTGCAACGCCGCCGGCATCCCGACCATCGTCACGGTGGACGACCACGCCCGGTTCACCGCGCTCGTGCCGACGTACCAGGGCGAGCAGGTCTTCGACGTCAACAAGCCGGTGATCCGGGAGCTGAAGGACCGGGGGGTGGTGCTGCGGCAGGACACGTACACCCACTCGTACCCGCACTGCTGGCGCTGCGACACCCCGCTGATCTACAAGGCGGTGTCGTCCTGGTTCGTGGAGGTGACCCGCTTCCGGGACCGGATGGTCGAGCTGAACCAGGAGATCAACTGGACGCCGGGGCACGTCAAGGACGGCTCGTTCGGCAAGTGGCTGGCGAACGCCCGCGACTGGTCGATCAGCCGTAACCGGTTCTGGGGATCGCCGATCCCGGTCTGGAAGTCCGACGACCCGAACTACCCCCGGGTAGACGTCTACGGCTCGCTGGACGAGATCGAGCGGGACTTCGGCGTACGGATCACCGACCTGCACCGGCCGGTGGTCGACGACCTGGTCCGGCCGAACCCGGACGACCCGACCGGGCGCTCGACGATGCGCCGGGTGCCGGAGGTGCTGGACTGCTGGTTCGAGTCCGGGTCGATGCCGTTCGCCCAGGTGCACTACCCGTTCGAGAACCGGGACTGGTTCGAGGACCACTACCCGGGCGACTTCATCGTCGAGTACATCGGCCAGACCCGCGGCTGGTTCTACACCATGCACGTACTGGCCACGGCGTTGTTCGACCGGCCGGCGTTCCGTAACTGCCTGGCGCACGGCATCCTGCAGGGCGCCGACGGGCGCAAGATGTCCAAGAGCCTGAACAACTACCCGGACGTCTACGGTGTCTTCGACTCGTACGGGTCCGACGCGATGCGCTGGATGCTGATGTCCTCGCCGGTGCTGCGTGGCGGTGACATGCCGGTGACCGAGGTCGGGATCCGCGACGCCGTACGTCAGGTGCTGCTGCCGCTCTGGAACGTCTGGTACTTCTTCTCCCTCTACGCCAACGCCGACGGGTACGAGGCGTGGCGGGTCGCGCCGGAATCGGCGGGCACCGGAGGCGGCGGGCTGCTGGACCGGTACGTGCTGGCCAAGACCGGCGAACTGGTCAGCACGGTGCAGACCCAGCTCGACGAGTACGACATCTCGGGCGCCTGCGCCACGGTCCGCTCGTTCCTCGACGCGCTCACCAACTGGTACGTCCGCCGTTCCCGCGACCGCTTCTGGTCCGGCGACCGGCAGGCGTTCGACACCCTCTACACCGTGCTGGAGACGCTGTGCCGGGTGGTCGCGCCGCTGGCGCCGCTGACCGCGGAGGAGATCTGGCGCGGGTTGACCGGTGAACGCTCGGTGCACCTGACCGACTGGCCGGACGCGGCCGAGTTCCCGGCCGACCACGAGCTGGTCAGCGCGATGGACAACGCCCGTACGGTCTGCTCGGTGGCGCTGTCGCTGCGCAAGGCGAAGGGGCTGCGGGTCCGCCTGCCGCTGTCGTCGCTCACCGTGGCCAGTTCGAACGCGAACGCGCTGGAGCCGTTCGCCGACCTGATCGCCGACGAGGTCAACGTCAAGACGGTGCTGTTCACGACCGAACTGGCCGGCTACTGCGAGCAGGTCCTGACGGTGGTGCCCCGGGCACTCGGGCCGCGCATCGGCGGTCAGGTGCAGACGGTGATCAAGGCGGTCAAGGCCGGCGACTGGTCGCTGGTCGACGGCGCCCCGGTCGCCGCCGGGGTCGCCCTTCAAGAAGGCGAGTACGAACTGCGCCTGGTCGCCGCCGACGTCGAGCACTCGGCCCCGTTGCCAGGCGGCGAGGGGGTGGTGGTGCTGGACACCACGGTCACCGCCGAACTCGCCGCCGAGGGGCTGGCCCGTGACGTCGTACGGGTGGTGCAGCAGGCCCGCCGCGCGGCCGACCTGGACGTGTCGGACCGGATCGGGGTGGCGCTGTCGGCGTCGCCGGAGGTGGCGGCGGCGGTCGAGGCGTACCACGACTTCGTCGCGGCGGAGGTGCTCGCCGACCTGATCGCGGTCAACGCGACCACCGGCGACCTGCCGGGCGCCTTCACCGGCGAGGTCGGCGAGGGCGAAGCGGTGGCCGTGACCGTCGAACGCGCCTGAGCGGAGGAGGGGCCCCTTGCTATCGCTTTCGGGTAGGAAGGGGCCCCTCCTGATCACCGTGCGGCGGCGCTCGACGCTGGGCGAGGCGTCGATGGCGGTGCTCGGAAGGGGGTTGGCCGGCGGGCGGTGAGATGGAACGCTGGCGATGCTGAAGTCGGAGCGACTCTGGCCTACCATCGGTGCGGCGGCGAGGGCCGTCGCGACCGGTGGGCCCGGCGCTGACCAGGGGAGGCCGCGTGCCGCTGCTCTACACCGTCGGCAAAGTCACCGTCGGTACCGCGATGAACCTGGTCTGGCGGCCGACGGTCGAGGGGCTGGAGAACGTACCGACCAGCGGCGGCGCGATCATCGCGGGCAACCACCTCTCGGTTGCCGACGAACTCTTCCTCGGTTCGGTGGTGCCCCGGCACATCTCTTTCTGGGCCAAGGCGGAGTATTTCACCGGGACCGGGTTCCGGGGCTGGCTGAGCCGCTCGGTGATCGGCGGGCTGGGCGCGATCCGGGTCGAACGCGGTGGCGGGCGGGCCGCCCTGTCGGCCTTCGACGGCGCGATCCCGGTGCTGCGCAGCGGTGAGCTGGTGGCGATCTATCCCGAGGGCACCAGGTCACCCGACGGACGCCTCTACCGGGGGCGTACCGGCACGGCCCGGCTGGCGATGGCGGCCGGGGTGCCGATCATCCCGGTCGGCATGATCGGCACCGACCGGGTCCAGCCGATCGGTGTACGGGTGCCGAGGCCCAACGTGCGCGGTGTGGTGGTGCGTTTCGGCAAGCCGATCGACGTGAGCGGGCGGCAGGACGACCGCACCTCGCTGCGGGAGGTCACCGACGAGCTGATGGCCGAGATCCAGCGGCTCACCGGCCAGGAGTACGTGCCGCGTTACGCACCGGCCCGGGTGAGCCCCACCTCCGACCCCACCGACGGCTGACTGCGGCCGGTGCCGACCCGGCTCCGGGTCACGGTGCCGTCGACCCGCGTCGCTTCTCCTGTTCCCGGATCGCGGGTAGGTCGTCGAGCCGGTCGAGTTGACGCAGGCTGCGAGCCATCCGGGGATTGCCGGGCAGGCGCTCGCGGAAGCGGTCGAGGAAGACCCAGTGTCCGGCGGTGTACGGGCAGGCGTGCTCGCCGAGCTGCTGCTTCGGGTCGTACCGGCAGCCGCCGCAGTAGTCGCTCATCTTGTTGACGTACGCCCCGCCGGCCGCGTACGGCTTGGTGCTCACCTGGCCGAGGTCGGCGTACTGGTTCATGCCGAGGACGTTGGCCGTGAGCACCCACTCGTGGCCGTCGACGAACGACCGCTGGAACCAGTCGACCAGCTCCGACGGGCGCCAGCCGCGCTGCAACCCGTAGTTGGCGAGCACCATGAGCCGGGGTACGTGGTGGACCCAGCCGCGGTCGCGTACCCCGGCGAGGACGTCGGCGAGGCAGCGCGCCTGCACCGCGTCGGCGTCGAGGTCGGCGAACCAGGCGGGCACCGACCTGCGGGCGCCGAGCCGGTCGCCGCCTCGGTGACCGGCGTCGAAGTACCAGTAGAGGTGCCAGACGAAGTCCCGCCAGCCGAGGAGCTGCCGAACGAATCCCTCCACACTGGACAGTGGGGCGTGCTGCTCCCGGTAGGCCTGTTCGGCGCCCCGGATCGCCTCCATCGGGTCGAGCAGGCCGAGGTTGAACGACGGGGAGAGCAGGCTGTGCGCCATGAACGGGTCGGTGCTGAGCATCGCGTTCTCGTACGGCCCGAACTTCGGTAGCCGATGGTGCAGGAAGTGCCGCAGCCGGGCGGTCGCCTCGGCGCGGGTGGCGGGGAACAGCCGGGGCCCGTCGCGGCCGACGAACCTGATGCCCTCGGCCGCCCACCGGTCCAGGTCGTACCGGACCTCGGCGTCGATGTCGTCCTCCTGCGGCAGCGGCGGCAGGGGTACGTCGAGGCCTTCGGAGTCCTTCGGCGGCGGCTGCCGGTTGTCGGCGTCGAGGCTCCACCGGCCGCCGACCGGTTCGTCGCCGTCGAGCAGCACCCGGTGCTGGCGTCGGGCGTGGCGGTAGAAGTCGTCCAGCCGCATCGCACCGCGCCGGTCGTCGGCCCAGGCGGTGAAGTCGGCTGTGCTGGTGACAAAACCGCGTGGCGGCAGCACGGTCACCCGCTCCAGCGACCGCACCAGGTCACGGGCTCGACGTGAGGTCGGCTGGCAGACCTCGATCGGTCCGGGAACCTGCCGCAGGCCATCCCGGTACGTCTCCGCCCGTACATACGTTGCCTGGTCGCCAAGCTCGGCGGCGCGGTGCCGGAGCGCGGACAGGATCAGGTGGGCCTTCTGCCGGTGGAACGCGCGGCGGCGGAACACCGCTTTCGACTCGATCAGGAGTAGTTGCTGGTCGTGGTCGTCGAGGAAGTGCGGCCCGAGTTGGTCTGCGAAGATCCAGCGCCGCGACATAGCCCGATTCTGCACGGCCAGGCTGGGATCAACCGTAGCCCGCCCGTGGATCGACTGTGTCACCGGTCACATGAAGTATGGTCATTCGTGGCGGATGATCTCGGTCCGCAGCCGGGTCAGCAGGTCCGCACTGTCCTGTACCGACAGCTGGGTGAACAGGACCGTGCCGAGGCTGCCGTGGTCGGCCCAGGAGCAGACCACCACGTCACTGCGTCCGGCCTGGCCGACGCCGCAGCGCTGGAACTCGCCCCGTACCCCGGTGTCGATCGCCTGGACGTCGCTCAGCGCGTACTCGTTGCCGAGCTGTGCCATCGCGGCGTCGAGATCCTGTTCCGGGTTCCACCGGAAGCCGGTGCTGCCGAAGATGGTGACCACCTTCTGGTTCGGGTCGGTGTAGACCCCGGCGAAGGTGTCGCCGAACAGGTCACTCGTGGCCATCTGCTCCTTGAGTTGGGTGGTGAGCTGTTCGCTCGCCCGGTCCTCCCGTTTGTGCAGGTCGAACACCTCGGCCGGCAGGGTGGCGGTGACCGGGTACTGCTCCCACATCGGCTTGGCGTACCAGCCCGGCACGCCGCAGCAGCAGGCGACGCCGAGCAGCGAGAGCACCAACATCACCCTCGGCCAGCGCCGCCGACGCCGGCCGGTCACCGCCACGTACCCGGGAGGAGCGCGCCATCCGGGCGGCGGCGCGGAGGTGGGACCGTTACCGGGTGGCGGGTCGTCACGGCGACCACGCCGGGACTTCGCCGGCACCTTCGCCACCGGCGCGGGCGCCGGGGCCGCCGGCCGCCCCGGCCGGGCCGGTGGCGGGGGAACGGCGGCCGGCGGGGCCGGCGCCGGGCCCGCCGAGAACGGCCGGGTCTGCGGGTACGGCCGCACCGGCGGATGCGGCGAAACCGGCGGGTACGCCTGCGCTGGCGAAACCGGCCGGTACGGCTCGGCCGGTGCGACCGGCGGGTACGCCGGCCCCGGCGGCATCGGCTGGTACGGCTCGGCCGGCGAGGTCGGCCGGTACGGATCCGCGGGCGAGACCGGATGGTACGGCTCGGCCGGCGAGATCGACGCCACGTGCGCGGCCCACGGCTCGGGATCCGCCGCGGCCCAGGGGTCGACCGGGGTGTCCCGGTCCGGGACCTCCTGACCGTGGTGGCTGTGACCGTGGCCGCCCCGGTCGTGATGGCCCTGACCGGGGTGGCCCTGGCCCGGATGGCTCTGGCCCGGATGGCCCTGACCGGGGTGGCCCTGGCCCGGATGGCCCTGGTCGTGCTTGTCGGGTTCGACGGCCGGTAGCCGCAGGGTCGGATTGCGGGGGGCCGGCACGCCACGGCTGCCGCCGCCCAGGGAACGGCGCTTCTTCGGCGCGGGTGGAGGCACTGCCGCCGATCCGGTCCAGCGCGGCGGCGCCGGCTCGGTCGCCGGCTCGTCCACCCGGTCCGCCGAACCGTCTCCGGTCTGCGGCGTCTCCGCCCTGGTCGCAGGCTCGTCCGTAGCGGCTGCCGTGGTCTCCTGGATCTTCGTCGGAGGCGTGTCCCGCGAGGCTTGCGGCGACTCCGCCTTTGTCGGCGACTCCGCCTTTGTCGGCGGCTCGGCCGTGACGGCGTCGGCTGCTGCCGTACCGGTCGGGCGGGCGTCCGGGCCGGCCACCTGCTTCTCCGCCCCGCTGGGCGGGTCGGCTGCCCCGGTCGGGCCTTCGTCCGTGCTCTCGGGTGCCGCCGTGGGGGAGGTCGGTGGCTCCGGGTCCGCGATGGCGGTCGGCTCGGTGGGCCGCCGCTCCGGTGTCGGGGCGGGGGCCGATGGCTCGGACGGTCGGGACTGGCCTGCCGGTGGGGTGACTTCCGGCTGTGGCTCCGGCATCGGGTTGTGCTCCTCTCGCGCGCCCGTACGAGGGTAGTAGCGGCGGGCCACTGCGGCATCGACGGCCACACGGGCATCAACTTCCACGCCCCGGCGACGTACGCGGCCGGTCGGGCATATGGCGACCGGTCTGCCGGGCGCGCCGCGTACCCTTGGCGGTCATGAGCGTCCCGACGACCACGACCGGCCACAGCAACAGCATCTGGCCGCAGCTCGAGCCACTGTTGCCCCAGGTGAGCAAGCCGATCCAGTACGTGGGCGGCGAGCTGGGAGCAGTGGTCAAGGAGTGGGACTCGGCGACCGTACGTTGGGCGCTGATGTATCCGGACGCGTACGAGGTGGGCCTGCCCAACCAGGGCGTACAGATCCTCTACGAGGTGCTCAACGAGCAGCCCGACGTGCTCGCCGAGCGGACGTACGCGGTGTGGCCGGACCTTGAGGCGCTGATGCGCGAGCACCGGGTGCCGCAGTTCACCGTCGAGGCGCACCGGCCGGTCGGCACCTTCGACCTGTTCGGCATCTCGTTCAGCACCGAGCTGGGATACACCAACCTGCTCACCGCGATCGACCTGGCCGGCATGCCGATGCTCGCCGCCGACCGGACCGACGCCGACCCGGTGATCGTGGCCGGTGGGCACGCCGCGTTCAACCCGGAGCCGATCGCCGACTTCATCGACGCGGCGGTGCTCGGCGACGGCGAGGAAGCCGTACTCGAGATCACCGCGATCGTGCGGCAGTGGAAGAACGAGGGATCTCCGGGCGGGCGCGACGAGCTGCTGCTGCGGCTGGCCCGGACCGAGAGCGTCTACGTGCCCAAGTTCTACGACGTCGACTACCTGCCCGACGGCCGGATCCAGCGGGTCGTGCCGAACCGGGCGGACGTGCCGTTCCGGGTGCACAAGCGCACGACGATGGACCTCGACGCGTGGCCGTACCCGAAGAAGCCCCTGGTCCCGCTCGCCGAAACGGTGCACGAGCGGTACGCGGTGGAGATCTTCCGGGGTTGCACCCGGGGTTGCCGGTTCTGCCAGGCCGGCATGATCACCCGTCCGGTACGCGAGCGGTCGATCACCACCGTCGGGCAGATGGTCCGCGACGGGCTGGAGTTCTCCGGCTTCTCCGAGGTGGGCCTGCTCTCGCTCTCCTCGGCCGACCACTCCGAGATCGGCGACATGTGCTCCGGCCTGGCCGAGCAGTACGCCGGCAGCAACGTATCCCTCTCGCTGCCCTCCACCCGGGTCGACGCGTTCAACATCGACCTGGCCCAGGAGCTGTCCCGCAACGGTCGCCGCACCGGGTTGACCTTCGCACCGGAGGGCGGCTCGGAGCGGATCCGCAAGGTGATCAACAAGATGGTGTCGGAGGAAGACCTCATCCGCACCGTGGTCACCGCGTACACCAACGGTTGGCGGCAGGTGAAGCTCTACTTCATGTGCGGGCTACCCACCGAAACCGACGAGGACGTACTCCAGATCGCCCGGCTCGCGCACGAGGTGATCAAGGCCGGGCGGGCGGCGACGGGGTCGAAGGACATCCGGTGCACCGTCTCCATCGGCGGCTTCGTACCCAAGCCGCACACCCCGTTCCAGTGGGCGAAGATGGAGACGCCGGAGGTCATCGACAACCGCCTGCGGCTGCTCAAGCAGGCGATCAACTCCGACCGGTCGCTGGGCCGGGCGATCGGCTACCGCTACCACGACGGCGAGCCGTCGCTGATCGAAGGGCTGCTCTCCCGCGGTGACCGCCGGGTCGGTGCGGTGATCCGCCGGGTCTGGGAGGGCGGCGGAAGGTTCGACGGCTGGAGCGAGCACTTCTCCTACCAGCGCTGGGTGACCGCCGCCGCCGAGGTGCTGCCGGCCTTCGGTGTCGACCTCGACTGGTACACCACCCGACAGCGCGAGGAGCTGGAGGTGCTGCCCTGGGACCACCTCGACTCCGGCCTGGACAAGGACTGGCTCTGGCAGGACTGGCAGGACTCGATGTCCGAGTTCGAGCAGGACGACTGCCGGTGGACCCCGTGTTTCGACTGCGGTGTCTGTCCCTCGATGGACACCCAGATCCAGATCGGGCCGACCGGCAAGAAACTGCTGCCGCTCACCCCGGTCAACTCCGGACTGCGAGCGCCGGCCGGCGCCTGACCAGGCCGCCGCCGGCCGCCGCAGGCCGTACCCATCCGAGCCGGACGGGCCACGCCCGCTCGGCCGCCACACCGAGGAGCACCACGATCAGCAAGAAAAACCAGCCAGAGGGTGGTCAGGCGCCGGTCGTACAGCGGATCCGGATCAGGTACGCCAAGCGCGGGCCGCTCCGGTTCACCTCGCACCGCGACTTCGCCCGCGCGTTCGAGCGGGCGCTGCGCCGTGCCGGCGTACCGGTGGCCTTCTCCCAGGGCTTCACCCCACACCCCAAGATCTCGTACGCCAGCGCGGCACCCACCGGTACCGCGAGCGAGGCGGAGTACCTGGAGGTCGGGCTGCAGGCGGAGGTCGACCCGGAGGCACTGCGGCTCGCCCTGGACGCCTCCCTGTCGCCCGGACTCGACGTGCTGGAGGTGGTGGTCGCGCACGGCGGGAGCCTGGCCGACCGGATCGACGCCTCGCACTGGCGGATCGAGTTGCCGGGGATCGAGTCCGACGTGGCACGGCAGGCGGTGGAGAAGTTCCGGGCCTCGTCCGAGGTACTGGTCGAGCGGCTGACCAAGCAGGGCCGGCGTACGTTCGACGCCCGGGAGGCAGTCAACAGGCTCGATGTGATCGACCAGACTGGGGCACCTTCCGAGGTCGCGGGCGTACCGTGTGCGATACTCGACCTAGTCATACGGCAGGTCACTCCGTCCGTACGACCCGATGACGTCCTTTCCGGCCTCCGCGTGGTGGCCGACCTGGAGCCGCCGGTGCCGCCAAGGGCTACCCGGCTGGCGCAGGGCACGTTGACCGCGCACGGGGCGATCGCGGATCCGTTGGAGGCGGACCGCGACGGGGCAACCATCGGTGAACGCTAGTCGATTCCGGCCAGCGCTCAAGTGTTAGCCAGACTTCGGTAGTCGTGCACCTGGACGCGCTGCCGGAAACACCTTTGCGGCAACCCTGCGTGGCAGCGCTCACCCGCGCCCGGGGCGGCCAGAACTGGAGAACGTCCAATGCTCGACAACGAGCCCGAGGGCGGCGAACGGACCGGCTCCCAGCCGGCCGGTGACCCCGCCGAGACCACCGACACCACGCCCGTGCGGCGCACCCGTACCACCAGGCGGCGTACGCCGTCGGCCACCGCCGAGTCGACCGAGGGCGGCGCTCCGGTCGAGGCACCGGGCGAGGCCCGTACGGGTTCCGACGAGGCACCCCAGGCCGAGGTGTTCGCCCCGGTCGCCGGAGACACCGAGCCGGCGCCGAAAGTCACCCGGCGGCGCCGAAAGGCCACCACCGCCGACAAGCGGGACGAACCGCCCGCGGTTGCCGGTGAACTCGGCACGGGTGGCGAGGCCGACCCCGAACTGACCGCCTCTGGCGGAGACTCCACCCAGCTCACGGGCACTGCGCCGGTCGCCGACCCAGGGTCGAGCGAACAGCCCGAGCCCACCCCGCCGGTCAAGGTCACCCGTACCCGGCGGCGCAAGGCCGTACCGGCGGCGGCCGAGGCCGAGCCCGAGAACACCCCCGTCGAGCCTGCGGCGACCGCGGTGACGCCGCCGGTCGCGCCGGCCGCGCCCGAGCCGGCCGCCCCCTCCGCCGACGCGGAGCAGGTGTCGCCGGGTGTCGCCGTACCGCCGACGGCCGCGACCGCGCCGAGCGGCCCCGACCTCGCCGAGCCGGCCGAGGAGGAGGTGCCGCGCACCCGTCGCCGTCGCGCCGCCCTCTCCGCGCCCACCGTGCTGTTCATGGCTCCCGAACCGGAGATCCCGCCGGCCCGGCCGACCACCCCGCCGCCGGCGGTGCTGATCGAGCCGGTCGTCGCAGCCACCGACAACGAGATCATGGCCGAGGAGGTCGAGGCCGAGCCGGTCGAGACCTCCCGCCGCAGGCGGCGTGGCCGCCGTACCGGCGAGCCGGCCGAGCAGGTGGTCGACCTGGTCGAGCCGGTCACCGACGCCGCGACCGACGGCGAGTCGGAACCGGTGGACCTGGACGAGGACGAAGACGACGAGGACGACGAGGCCGGTGGCCGCCGTCGTCGCCGTCGCGGACGTCGGGGCCGGGGTCGGGGCAAGGGCCCGACCGACGAACTCGAAGACGAGGAAGCCGAGGAACCGGCGCAGGCCGACGCCGAGGCCGAGGCGGAAGACGACGAGGAAGACGACACCGACGGGGGCGACGGGCTGACCCGCCGTCGCCGTCGTCGCCGCCGCAAGGGCGCCGGGGACAGCCCCGAGGGCGGTACGGGCGCCGAAGACGGCGTACACACCGTGGTCAAGATCCGTGAGCCGCGCCGGACCTCCGACGAGGTGCAGGGCGTTTCCGGGTCCACCCGGCTGGAGGCGAAGCGGCAGCGCCGGCGGGACGGGCGCGAGCAGCGCCGTACCCGGCCGCCGATCCTGAGCGAGTCGGAGTTCCTGGCCCGCCGCGAGGCGGTCGACCGGGTGATGGTGGTCCGCCAGCGCGGCGACCGTACGCAGATCGCCGTGCTCGAGGACGGGGTGCTGGTCGAGCACTACGTCACCCGCGCCACCTCCGGCACCATGGCCGGCAACGTCTACCTGGGTAAGGTGCAGAACGTCCTGCCGAGCATGGAGGCGGCGTTCGTCGACGTCGGGCGCGGCCGCAACGCCGTGCTGTACGCCGGTGAGGTCAACTGGGACATGAGCGGCCTGGAGGGACGGGCCCGCTCGATCGAGCACGCGCTGCGCTCCGGCGACGCGGTGCTGGTCCAGGTGACCAAGGATCCGATCGGGCACAAGGGCGCGAGGCTGACCAGCCACATCGCCCTCTCCGGCCGGCACCTGGTCTACGTACCGAACGGCAACGCCTCCGGGATCAGCCGGAAGCTGCCGGACAACGAGCGCAAGCGGTTGCGCGACGTACTCAAGAAGCTGGTCCCGGACGGCGCGGGCGTGATCGTCCGGACCGCCGCCGAGGGTGCCAGCGAGGACGAACTCGCCCGCGACGTCAAGCGGCTGCAGGCGCAGTGGGAGGACATCCAGGCGCGGGCCGCCGAGGGTGGCGCCCCGGCGCTGCTCTACGAGGAGCCCGACCTGGTCATCCGGGTGGTCCGGGACCTGTTCAACGAGGACTTCCGCGAGCTGGTCGTGCAGGGCGACGAGTCGTACGCAATGGTCGAGTCGTACCTGGCGCACGTCTCGCCGGACCTGGTGGCCCGGTTGCACCGGCACACCGGTACGGGCGACGTGTTCGTGGAGCGGCGGATCGACGAGCAGATCCTCAAGGGCCTGGACCGCAAGGTCTACCTGCCCTCCGGTGGTCACCTGGTGATCGACCGGACCGAGGCGATGACCGTCGTCGACGTCAACACCGGCAAGTACACCGGTGCCGGCGGCAACCTCGAGGAGACGGTCACCCGCAACAACCTGGAGGCGGCCGAGGAGATCGTCCGCCAGCTCCGGTTGCGCGACCTCGGTGGCATCGTCGTGATCGACTTCATCGACATGGTCCTGGAGTCCAACCGTGAGCTGGTGCTGCGCCGGCTCACCGAGTGCCTCGGCCGGGACCGGACCAAGCACCAGGTCACCGAGATCACCTCGCTGGGTCTGGTGCAGATGACCCGCAAGCGGATCGGTGCCGGGCTGCTGGAGGCGTTCAGCGAGACCTGTGACTGCTGCAAGGGCCGCGGGGTGATCATCCACACCGAGCCGGTGCCGGAGAAGCGTCCCCCGGCCGGCACGAACGGTGGCGGCGACCGGGTGAAGGCGGTGGCGTCGGCGACCGTACCGAGCAGCACCGCCGCGCCGGCCGCCACGGCGACCGAGGCACCGGCGGTCAGCCGGCGTACCCGGGCCCGCAAGAGCGCGGCGCCGGAGCGGGTCGCGGTCGAGATCGCCGACTCCGACGAGATCGACACCATGGGGTACGACCTGTCGCGTTACGAGGTCGACACGACCGAGGCGCCGGACGACACCGACACCCAGCCGACCGGGTCTGCCCGGCTGGCCGGGGCCGACGACCCGGACGCGTTGGGCGACAGCGGCGAACTCGACGAGGACGGCGAGCCGACCGAGGGCGGTGTCGGTGGCCGGCGGCGTTCGCGTCGCGGTGGCACGCGGCGGCGTACCCGCCCCTGATCCGTACCCGAGCGCGCCGTACCTGATCGATCTTGTGCTCCGCACCGGTTGCGTACGACGCGCCGGTGCGGTGCACTAGGGGCCGAGCGCTGAGAAGGCCCCTTCCAGGCCAAAATGCGACTGGAAGGGGCCTTTTACCATCCGCACCCCTCGCGAGGAGACACAGATGCGACGCCCGCTGCCGGCCGCCGTCATCACCACCGCCGTACTCACCGCCGTCCTGCTGATCGGCTCCGGCTGTGCCGCCGAGCGTCCCAAGACGGAGGGGCAGGCCCCGTCGGGTACGGCCGCTCCGACCGTCTCGGGTTCCCCCGCGCCCGACGCCAGCGGAATGCCCCCGGCCCGTTCGAGCGAGGCACCCGGCGGTGCCACCGGTGGCGCCGGCGCCCCGGCGAATCCGCCGCCGCCGGTGGTCGCCCCGGCCGGGGGTAACGCCAAGGAGGTCTGTGCGGCGGCACTGAAGACCAACACCGACCTGGGTACGGCGTTTATCACCGAGATGGTGACCGTGATGCAGGCGACCAGTGACGGTGACAACGCCGCCGCGACAGCGGCCCGGGGCCGGGCGGAGAAGGGGCTGGCCGAGTGGACCACGGCGCTGCGCGGGCACGCCGCCAAGGCCACCGACGCCACCCTGAAGAGCACCCTCGGCGAGCTGGCGACGCAGGTCAGTACCATGAAGCCCGAGGCGAACTCGATCGACGACATCAAGCTCGAGTCGCTGAACGAGCGCATCTCCCAGCTCTGCGGGAGCTGAGCCGCCGGGCCCGGTTTGGGCGCCCGACCGCCCATGGCGTACGCTAGCCTGCGGCGCACCTTTGGCGCCAAGCTCTCGCGTGCCCGCCCCCGCATTCGTGCGGCCGAGGTGAGCAGCCGCGAACAGCATCCCAACAGCCTCAACGACAGGGAGTCCGCCTCCGATGTACGCGATCGTCAAGACCGGCGGCAAGCAGTACAAGGTCGCCGAGGGCGACGTGATCGAGGTCGAGAAGCTCGTCGGTGAGCCTGGCGACGCGGTGACGCTCTCCGCGGTGCTTCTCGTCGACGGCACCGACCTGGTGACCGACGCGGCCAAGCTCGCCAAGGTCGCGGTTTCCGGCGAGATCGCCGCCCACACCAAGGGCCCGAAGATCCGGATCCACAAGTTCAAGAACAAGACCGGTTACCACAAGCGTCAGGGGCACCGTCAGCCGCTGACCCAGGTGAAGGTGACCGGCATCTCCAACGGTAAGTAAGCAGTCGGCGGCAGGGTAAGAGTCCAGCGGAAAGTTAGGTCGTCCTCAGATGGCTCACAAAAAGGGTGCGTCCAGCTCGCGCAATGGTCGCGACTCCCAGGCGCAGCGGCTCGGTGTCAAGCGGTTCGGTGGCCAGGTGGTCAGCGCCGGGACGATCCTGATCCGGCAGCGTGGCACCAAGTTCCACCCCGGCGACCTGGTCGGGCGCGGCGGCGACGACACGCTCTTCGCGCTCGCCCCGGGTGCGGTCCAGTTCGGCACCAAGCGTGGCCGCAAGGTCATCAGCATCGTGCCGGCGGCACAGTAGTTAGCTTCTCCATTCGGCGAAGCGGGCCGCGGACCTGAGTGTCCCGGCCCGCTTCGCTGTTTGCGTCACGGGCCGACTGGCACGAGGGGCAGTCGATGCCGCGTCACGGGCCGATCGGCGCGTTCCGTGGCAGGCTTGTTCAGGCGTGGTACGAGACCGGGTCGATGTCGCGGGTCGGTGGTTGTCGCGGGGATAGGCCCCGCGGAGAGGATTGGCGTCGTGATTACCTTCGTTGACCGGGTCGTCCTGCATCTGCGGGCCGGCGACGGCGGGCACGGCTGCGTATCGATCCACCGGGAGAAGTTCAAGCCGTTCGGCGGCCCGGACGGTGGCAACGGCGGCCACGGCGGCAGCGTGTCGCTGGTTGTCGACCCGCAGGTGCACACCCTGCTCGACTTCCACTTCCGGCCGCACATCAAGGCCGACAACGGCAAGGGCGGCGCCGGCTCCAACCGCGACGGCGCCAACGGCGGCGACCTGGTCCTCAAGGTGCCCGCCGGCACGGTGGTGCTGAGCACCACCGGCGAGGTGCTGGCCGACATGACCGGCGCCGGCACCACCTTCGAGGTCGCCCGTGGCGGGCGCGGCGGACGTGGCAACGCGTCGCTGGCCAATGCCCGGCGCAAGGCACCGGGTTTCGCGGAGCTGGGTGAGCCGGGCGACGAGATCGACGTCGTACTGGAGCTCAAGAGCGTCGCCGACGTCGGCCTGGTGGGTTTCCCGTCGGCCGGCAAGTCGTCGCTGATCTCGGTGATCTCGGCCGCCAAGCCGAAGATCGCCGACTACCCGTTCACCACCCTGGTGCCGAACCTCGGCGTGGTACGGGTGGAGAACCACACCTTCACCGTCGCCGACGTACCGGGTCTGATCCCGGGCGCGGCCAGCGGCAAGGGCCTCGGGCTGCAGTTCCTGCGGCACATCGAGCGCTGCTCGGTGCTGGCACACGTGGTGGACACCGCCACGCTGGAGCCGGGCCGGGACCCGCTCGCCGACATCGACGCCCTCGAGGTCGAGCTGGCCGAGTACGGCGGTCTGGCCGACAAGCCCCGGATCGTCGTACTGAACAAGGTGGACGTGCCAGACGGGCAGGACCTGGCCGACATCACCCGGGCCGACATCGAGGCCCGTGGTCTGCGGGTCTTCGAGGTGTCGGCGGCGACCCGGGTCGGGTTGCGGGAGCTGACCTTCGCGATGGCGGAGTTGGTCGAGCAGTCCCGGGCGGCGGCGCCGGTGCTCGAACCGACCCGGATCGTGCTCCGTCCGGTCGCGGTGGACGACGCCGGATTCACCATCGAGGCCACCCCGGACGGGGCGTTCGTGGTGCACGGCCCGCGCCCGGAACGCTGGGTGCGGCAGACGAACTTCGACAACGACGAGGCGGTCGGCTTCCTCGCCGACCGGCTGGCCCGACTGGGCGTCGAGGAGAAGCTCGCCAAGGCCGGTGCGGTGGCCGGCAGCCTGGTCCGGATCGGCGTACGCGAGTTCGACTGGCAGCCGACGCTCTACGCCGGTGCGGACTTCACGCCCGGTAACCGGGGCACCGACATCCGGCTGGAAACCCAGTCGTCGCGTCCGTCGGCCTCGCAGCGGTTGGCCGCTCGCAAGGCCCGGCGGGTGCGTTCCGACGAGGAGTCGCAGGCGGCCCTCGCCGCGGCGGCTGCCGCCAACCTCGACGACGCACCGGTGACCGTCGGCGGCGGGGACAACACCGCCGACTAGACGGATTCGCGCTCTATTGGCGCCACTTTCGGGAAACCTGGGCGAAATGCCGTCTGATTACCCTGAGTGGATGTTGATCGAGTCTCGTCCATGCTCCGATCCGGAACTCGTCGCCCTGCTCACCGCACAGCAGCGGGAGCTACGTGAGGCGAACCGGCCGGTCGGCGTCGGCGCGGTGGACGACTCCTTTCCCGCCCCTGACGACGTACAGCACCTGGTTGGCGTGGTCAACGGGCGTGCGGTGGCCTGCGGGGCAATCCAGTCGATCGATCCCAGCACCGCCGAGATCAGGCGGATGTACGTCCGACCGGCCCACCGCAGGCGTGGTGTGGGACGGCAGCTGCTCGCCGCGCTGGAGGAACTGGCCTTCTGGGCCGGTCACTCCGTGTTGCGGTTGGAGACCGGCACGTACCTGCCGTCGGCGTTGGCGCTCTACCGTTCGTCGGGCTACACCGAGATCCCGGTGTACGGCCGGTACGTCGGCAACCCGTACAGCGCCTGCTTCGAGAAGCGGATCTTAGTTGCGGCGTGACCGGTGTACGGGGAGCGTGATCTCCCCGTACACCGGGTTGCTGCTCTTCAGGTGAGCAGGCCGATGGCGCGTTTGGCCCGGTGCACGGTGTCGGTGGCGCCGTCGCGGGCCCGTTCGGCGCCCTCCGCCAGTACCCGCCGCACGTAACCGGGGTCGCGGGTCAGTTCGGCGTGACGCAGTTGGATCGGGCGCAGCAGCGCCTCGACCGCCTCCGCGACCGCCCGCTTGAGTTTGCTGTACGAGGTGAACTCGTCGGCCAGGTCGGCCGGGCGGGCGTCCACACAGGCGGCGAGGATCTCCAACAGGTTCGCCAGACCGGGCCGGTTCTCCGGGTCGTACGCGACGCCCCGGCCCGAGTCGGTGACCGCGCGGGTCACCTTGCGCCGGATCACCTCGGGCGGGTCGAGCAGGTAGATGGTGCCCGCGTCCGCGCTGGTGGTCTTGCCCATCTTGGCGGTCGGGTCGCTCAGCTCCATCACCCTGGTGGCAACCTCCGGGTGTACGGCGCGCGGCACGGTGAAGGTCTCGCCGTAGCGGGTGTTGAACCGGATCGCCACGTCCCGGGCGAGTTCGAGATGCTGGCTCTGGTCCTCGCCGACCGGTACCTCCTCGGCGTCGTGCAGCAGGATGTCGGCCGTCATCAGCACCGGGTACGTCAGCAGGCTCAGCCGTACGTGCTGCTGCTGGGCGGCGGACTGCTCCTTGAACTGGATCATCCGCTGGGCCTCGCCGACCCCGGTCGCGCATTCGAGCAGGAAGTGCAGTTCGGTGTGCTCCGGCAACTGGGACTGGACGTAGAGGATGGCCCGGTCCGGGTCGAGACCGGCGGCGAGCAGCATGGTCGCCTGTTCCAGGGTCCGCTCGCGTACCCGGGCCGGTTCGTGGGCCACGGTGAGCGCGTGCAGGTCGGCGAGGAAGACGATGGTTTCGGCCCGGTACTGGGCGTCGACCACCGGCCGGATCGCGCCGAGCAGGTTGCCCAGGTGCAGCGAGCCGGTGGGTTTGAGGCCGGTCAGCCGGCGTTTCGGCACGGTCCGGGTGATCGTCGGGGTCGCGGTCATCGGGGGCTCCTTCGGGAGTACGTCGCGACCTGCCCGTCCCGGGTGCGCATACGTCAACGGCCGCCCGGGTGGGGCGGCCGTGGTGCTGTCTCGGGGTGCGCGGATGCGTGGCCGCCCGTCAGGGGGCCCGCCAGCCGTTGGTTGTCATCCGCACGCGCCCAGCTTAACCCACCGGATCCGGTGCCCCGTGCGGGTGGCCGGACGGCGCATCCCCGTAACGCCGCGTCCAGGTGATCGTTTTCCGATCGTGAGGAGCTGACCGGGTCGGCGAGCATCGGAGGGATCCGTGGGCAGCCGCGCCGTCGTGGCCTGGTTGAGTCGACGTGACCCCGGCTACCGGATCATCCGCCGCGCCGTACGCCTGACGCTCATCGGCGTCCTGGTCTTCTACGGCGGCATCTACCTGCTCGACAGCACCACCATGGCGCTCTATTCGGTCTTCACCGTCTTCGCCGTCGGGGTGCTCGCCCAGTTGCCGGCCACCCCGCGGGAGCGGGCCCGGGTGCTGATCACCGCGCTTCCGGTGACCTGGGTGCTGGTCGTCGCCGGCACCCTGTTGGCCGGCAACATCTGGGCGGCGGCCGGCGGCATGGTGGTGGTCGGATTCGTGGTCGCCTTCATCGGGGTCGGCGGGCCACGCCTGGCCGGGGTGGCGGCCGGGTTGCAGCTGTTCTACATCCTGTCCTCCTTCGGCCCGTACGCGCCCGGCACGCTCGGCGAGCGGCTGGCCGGGGTGACAGTGAGCGCGTTGCTGCTGATCCTGGCCGAACTGGTGCTCTGGCCCGACCGGGTGACCCTGGTGTCCTATCCGAGGCGGCTCGCCGCGGCGGCGGACGCCGTCGCGGACTTTCTCGACGTGCTCGCCGACGCGTTGTCCGGCCGGGTCGATCCGGGGCCGGAGCCGGCTCGGCGGCAGGCCCGGGCGGGTCGGGCGGTGGACCAGTTGGCGTTCGAGGAGTTGCCGCCGACCGAACGACCGACGTCGGCAGGCCGTCGGGACCGGGCGATGCGCGACGCGGCGGTGGCGTTACGGGAGGCGTTGGACTTCGGCGACCGGCTGGCCGTCGACACGGCACTGCCGGGATCGTCCGCCCCGGTCGGTGCACCGCCGCCGCCCGGCACGCCGGGAACCCCCGACAGTGACCTGGACTGGCTGCTGCGTCAGGGGGCGGACCAGATCAGGGCGGCCGGCCGTACCCTCGTCGGCCAGGGGAAGCCGGCCGATGCCGCGGAGCCGCTGCGGCTGCACCGGCTGATCGAGGAGATCTGGGCCCGGCCGCGCGGCGAGCAGGCCCAGGAGCCGGGCCTGGCCCGGTTGTGGCTGGACGCGATCGTGCTGCGGGTGGTCGAGCAGGCGCCGATCCTGAACACCGCGGCCCGGATCGTCGCCCGGCTGCCGATCACCCGGATGAAGCCGGAGCCCGGCCAGCGGCACCATCCGTTCGAGTACGCGCACCGTCCGATGGTCGCGCTCTACTGGCAGCGGTACCGGGTGCACCTGACTCCGCGTTCGGTGCACTTCCAGGGCGCGGCGCGGATCGCCCTGGCACTGGCGACGGCTCGGGTGGTGGCCGGTTACCTGAACCTCGACCACGGCTTCTGGGTGCTGCTGGCCACGCTCACCCTGTTGCGTACGTCGGCCGCCGACACCCGTACGACGTTGCGGCCGGCGGTGATCGGCACGGTGCTCGGCGCGGCCGCCGGGGCGGGACTGTTGCTGGTCACCGACCGGCCGGAGGTCTACCGGGGGATTCTGCCGGTGGCCATGGTGCTGGCCTTCGCGGTCGGCCCGCTGCTCGGGCTGGCCTGGGGGCAGGGCTTCGTCACGCTCCTGCTCACCGCCCTGTTCGCCCAGATCGGCCCGGCGAGCCTGCGGATCGTGCAGGCCCGGTTCACGGACGTGCTGGTCGGTGCGGTGATCGGGGTGCTGGCCGGGCTGCTGCTCTGGCCGCGCGGCGGGGGTGGCGAACTGCGCCGGTCGCTGGCGAGCTACCTGGATGCGGCGGCGGCGTCGACCGAGGAGACGGTCGACGTGCTGACCGGCCGTCAACCGGACCGGGGGGAACTGGGCCGGGCGCACCGGGCGATGGTGCTCGCCGAGGCTTCGATGATCCAGTACCAGGCGGAGCAGCCGGCCCGCCGCAACGAGGGCGTGGACTGGAGCGCGGTGCTGATCGCCGGGCACGAGATGGTGCGCGGTGGGCAGGCCCGACGGGATCTGCGGCCGCCGCCGTACCCGCTGTTGACCGACGAGGTGGCGGGGCCGTTGGACGACTTCGCCCACCGGGTACGGGGCGCGTACGGGGATGTCGCGGACCAGTTGGGGCGGGGCGGGCGGGCGAACTCGGTGACGCCACCACCGGGGCCCGACGACCTGGCGGCCCGGTTGCGTACGCTGCTGCGGATCGGCGGGACCCGCGCATCGGCGCTGGACCTGGTCGACCTGGAGGTCTGGCTGATCTGCCTGACCGCGCACCTGAACCGGATCCAGACCGAGATCGACGGTACGTCCACCGAACTGCCCCTGCGCTAGCAACTCCGGCACGGGCGCGCGGACGAGGTCAGCCGTCCGGGTAGGACCGGCCGATGTTCGCCCAGATCCGGCGTACGGCCGCCCGCCGGACCGGGCCGCGCCGCAGCCTGGAGACGAGCCCGGACGGGCGGCGGAGGGGGTGCCATGGCGCAGCAGCAGACGGTCGCTTTCCTGGGCCTCGGCGGCATGGGTCGGCCGATGGCGGCGAACGCGTTGCGGGCCGGCCTGCCGACGGTGGTCTGGAACCGGACACCCGGGTCGGCGCAGGCGCTGGCCGATCTCGGCGCGCAGGTGGCCGGTAGCGCGGCCGAGGCGGCCGGCCGGGCGGCGATCGCGGTCACCATGGTGACCGACATCGTCGCGGTCACCGCCATCGTGGTCGACCAGGGAGCGCTCGCCGCGTTGCCGCCGGGGGCGATCTGGGCGCAGATGAGCACGATCGGGGTGGCCGGCACCGAGCGGCTCGCCGCGCTGGTGCAACGGGAGCGCCCGGACGTGGTGTACGTCGACGCCCCGGTGGCCGGCAGCCGCGGACCGGCCGAGGCGGGGAAGCTGTCCATCTACGCGTCCGGGCCGATCGAGGCACGGGACCGGCTGGCACCGCTGTTCGACGCCCTCGGCCAGCGGACCCTCTGGGTCGGCCCGGCCGGGCAGGGGTCCCGGCTCAAACTGGTCAACAACATGCTGCTGGCGTTCCTCGCCGAGGGGGTCTCCGAGTCGGTCGCGATGGCGCACGCGCTCGGGATCGGTACGGAGACGGTGCTGACCGCGCTGGCCGGCAACCCGATCGTGCCGCCGTGGGCGGAGGGGAAGCTGCCCCGGATGGCACGCGACGACTATTCGCCAGAGTTCCCGTTGTCCCTGGCGCTCAAGGACCTGCTGCTCGCGCTCGACGCGGTCGACCCGGCGGAGTTCACCGTCGCGGGCTGCCTCGCGGCGCAGTGGCGGCGCATCGTGGACCGCGGGTTCGGCGGCGACGACCTGACGGTGGTCGCGCGGGCGATGACACCGGGCCCCGCGTGACCGCGTCGTCCAGCAGGCTGCTTCCGTGGGCGGGCCGGCAGCCCGTCGCGGGTCATCCGGCCGGCCAACGAAATGGCCGCTCGGATGACCCGCGACAGGAGTGCTACTCCAGGTCGAACTCGCCGTCCTGGGCGCCGGCCACGAACGCGTCCCACTCGGCCTGGGTGAAGACGAGCACCGGGCCGTCGGGTTCGGCGGAGCTGCGCATGCCGATCAGATCGTCCACGAACGCGACCTCCACCGCCGCTTCGGACGTGTCGCCCTCGGCCCGCTGCCACACCGCGCGGGACAGGTCGAAGTCGCCCTTCGGGTGCTGCGCCATCGTCGGTTCCTCCACTGCGCGATCCGTCATGGGAAAGCCTTTCCACTCTTCATGTTGCAGGATATGCGGATGCCGAGCCTTACCCGGGTCGAGGCGGCCGAGCGCGCCGCGCTGCTGACCGTCGAGTCGTACCAAATTGATCTTGACCTGACCGCCGGTGACACCGGTTTCCGGTCCGTCACCACGATCCGCTTCCGGGCCACCCCCGATAGCACCACCTTCGTCGATATCAAGCCGGCCCAACTGACCAGCGTACGGCTCAACGACACGACGATCGATCCGGCGACGCTCGCCGACGACCGTCTTGTGCTGACCGGGCTGCGGAGCGAGAACACGCTCACCGTCGAGGCGGAGATGGCGTACTCGAACACCGGCGAGGGGCTGCACCGATTCGTCGACCCGGCCGACGGCGAGGCGTACCTCTACGCCATGGCATTCCTCGACGAGGGACCCCGGATCTTTGCCAGCTTCGACCAGCCCGACCTGAAGGCACCGGTGACGCTGAGCGTGACCGCACCCGAGAACTGGCTCGTCGCCGCGAACGGCGCCCCGCTGCACCCGCCGACCGGCGGCCGGTGGGAGTTCGCCCCGACCGTACCGCTGGCCACGTACTTCACCTCGCTGATCGCCGGCCCGTACCACGCCCGGTACGACGAGCACGACGGCATCCCGCTCGGCATCTTCTGCCGCCGGTCGATGGCCGAGCACCTGGACCGGGACGCCGACGAGATCTTCACCGTGACCAAGCAGTGCCTGGACCGGTTCCACGAGCTGTTCGACGTCCGCTACCCGTTCGGCAAGTACGACCAGGCGTTCGTGCCCGAGTTCAACGCAGGTGCGATGGAGAACCCCGGTCTGGTGACGATCCGGGACGACTACGTCTTCCGGTCGGCGGTCACCGACAGCGAGCGGGAACTGCGGGCCACCACCATCGCGCACGAGATGGCGCACATGTGGTTCGGTGACCTGGTCACCATGCGCTGGTGGGACGACCTGTGGCTGAACGAGTCGTTCGCGGAGTACCTGGGGACCAGGGTGACCGCCGAGGCGACCCGGTTCACCGGCGCCTGGACCACGTTCGGCCTGCGCCGCAAGGGCTGGGGGTACGCGGCCGACCAGCGCCCGTCCACCCACCCGGTCGCACCGGCCGACGTACCCGACGCGGCCGCCGGACTGCTCAACTTCGACGGCATCTCGTACGCCAAGGGCGCCTCGGTGCTGCGTCAGCTCGTCGCCTGGCTCGGCGACGAGGCGTTCCTGGCCGGGCTGAACGCGCACTTCTCCGCCCACCGGTACGGCAACGCCACCCTGGCCGACCTGCTCGGCGCGATGAGTACGGCCAGTGGCCGGGACCTGTCCGAGTGGGCCGAGCTGTGGCTGCGCCGCCCGCAGGTGAACACCCTGCGCGCCGAGGTGAGCGTGGCCGAGGACGGCACGTACACCGAGGTGGCGGTGGTGCAGACGGCCGCGCCGGAGCACCCGGTGCTGCGCCCGCACCGGATCGGGGTGGGGCGTTACGACACCGAGGACTCGGCCGACCGGCCGGTGGCGGTGCTGCGGGACCGGATCGAGGTCGACCTGGACCCGACCGTCGACAAGGGACGGACCGTGCTGACCGGGCTGACCGGTCAACCGGCCGCGGCGGTGCTGCTGCTCAACGACGGCGACCTGACGTTCGCCAAGGTGCGCCTCGACGACGCGTCGGCTGTGGCCGTACCGCAGATCCTGCCCGGTCTGACCGACTCGCTGGCCCGCGCGGTGCTCTGGACCGCCACCATCGACGCGGTGACCGACGGGGAACGGCCGGTGTCCGACCTGGTGGCGTTGATCCTCGCCGCGCTCCCCGGCGAGACCGAGGTGATCGTGGTCGAGGACGTGCTGAAACTGGCCCGTACGCTGATCGACCGCTACCTCGACCCGGAGCGCCGGCTGGCCGCCCTCGGCTACGTCACCCAGGCCTGCGACCGGCTGCTCGGCACCGCCGAGGCGGGTGGTTCGGTGCAACTCGCCGCCGCCCGTGGCGTGATCGGCGCGAGTGCCGACCCGGCCCGGCTGGCCGGCTGGCTGGCCGGTGACGACGTGCCGGACGGGCTCGCCGTCGACACCGACCTGCGCTGGTCGCTGGTCGGTCGGCTGGTGGTGCTCGGCGCGGCGGGGGAAGCGGAGATCGCCGCCGAACTGGCCGCCGACCGGAGTGCGGCCGGCGAGGAACGGGCCGCCCGGTGCCGTGCCGCGCTGCCGGACCCGGCCGCGAAGGAGCGGGCCTGGCGGATCATCGTCAGCGACACCTCGCTGTCGAACCGGTTGGTCGAGGCGAACGCGGGCGGGTTCTGGCAGCCGGAGCAGGAGGCGCTGACCGAGTCCTATCTGGAGCGGTACTTCACCGAGATGCCAGCGGCGGCGCGGCTGCGTACGGCCTGGACCGCCGACCAGGTGGCCAAGCTGGCCTTCCCCCAGTACGCCGTGCAGCCGCGGACCCGGGAGCTGGCCGCGGCGCTGCTGGAGCGCGACGACCTGACCCCGGGGCTGCGTCGGGTGGTGACCGACGCCGCCGACGACCTGCGTCGGGCGCTGCTGTCCCGGTCCGCCGGGCTGCTCTGACCGCTGCTGTCCCGGTCCGCCGGGCTGCTCTGACCGCTGCCCGGCCGCTGGCTGGCTCGCCGGCCCCCTGGCCGCTGGCTGGCTCGCCGGCCCCAGGCAGGGGGAGGATCGAGCGGGTGCGATCTGCGTCATGCCGGGGCGGTTGACCGACCGTCCCGGCATACGATCAAGCGGTGGAGGAAGATACCCGACGAATCGGGATCATGGGCGGAACCTTCGATCCGATCCATCACGGTCACCTGGTCGCGGCCAGCGAGGTGGCCGACCGGTTCGGGCTCGACGAGGTCATCTTCGTGCCCACCGGTCACCCGTGGCAGAAGGCCGACGAGCCGGTCTCCTCGCCCGAGGACCGTTACCTGATGACGGTGATCGCGACCGCCTCGAACCCCCGCTTCCAGGTCAGCCGGGCCGACATCGACCGGGACGGCCCGACCTACACCGTCGACACCCTGCGCGACCTGCACGAGGAGTACGGCCCGAAGGCGCAGTTGTTCTTCATCACCGGGGCGGACGCGCTGGACAAGATCCTGTCGTGGAAAGACGCCGACCAGATGTTCGAGCTGGCCCACTTCATCGGGGTGACCCGGCCGGGTTTCGAACTCTCCGCCCGGCACCTGCCGGCCGACTCGGTGAGCCTGGTCCAGGTGCCGGCGATGGCGATCTCGTCCACCGACTGTCGGGCGCGGGTGGCCGCGGGGGAGCCCGTCTGGTACCTCGTGCCCGACGGTGTGGTCCAGTACATTGCCAAACGCCGGCTCTATCAGTAACGGTTTGGCACGGTTTGCGACCCGTTGTTCGCTAACTGCCAAGTCGTAACTCGGCCACGTGTGAGAGGCTAGATAGGTCTCATGGTCGACCCAAAGGAGTACGGTGACAGCTTCCGATCGCGCCCTCGAGCTGGCATTGGCCGCCGCACAGGCCGCCGCTGACAAGAAGGCGCAGGACATCGTCCTGATCGACGTAGGCGACCAGCTGGCCATCACCGACGTGTTCCTGATCGCCTCGGCGCCGAGCGAGCGCCAGGTACAGGCGATCGTCGACGCGATCGAGGAGCAGCTGCTCACCCTCTCGGAGAAGGCTAAGCCGGTCCGGCGCGAGGGCGAGCGGGCCGGACGCTGGGTGCTGCTCGACTACGTCGACATCGTGGTGCATGTCCAACACACCGAGGAGCGCGAGTTCTACGCTCTCGACCGGCTGTGGAAGGACTGCCCGATCATCCCGTTCGTGGACCGTGACCTCGTCGACGCCGACGCCGGCCACGGCGAATGACCCGACTGATCATCTGGCGGCACGGCAACACGGACTGGAACGCGGACAACCGCGTCCAGGGTCAGACCGACACCCCGCTCAACGCGCTGGGTCTCGAACAGGCCGCCGCCGCGGCGGCCCTGCTGGCCGAACTGAAGCCGGACGCCATCGTCGCCAGTGACCTGCAACGGGCCACCCGCACCGCGGAGGCCCTCGCCGCGCTGACCGGGCTGCCGGTACGCACCGACGCCCGGCTGCGCGAGCGTTTCTACGGGCAGTGGCAGGGGCTCACCATGGCCGAGGTCGCCGCCCGGTTCCCGACCGAGCACGCCCGCTGGCGCAACGGTGACGCCGATCCCGGTTGCCAGGTCGAAGCCCTGGACGACCTGGCCAAGCGGATCGGCACCGCGTTCCAGGCAGCGGCCGACGTCAAGCCCGGCGGCACCACCGTGGTCGCCACCCACGGCGGCGGCGCCAAGCAGGGGTGCGGTCACCTGCTCGGCTGGGGGCCGCCGATCCTGCGCGCGCTCGGCTCGTTGCAGAACTGCCACTGGACCGAGCTGCGCCACGACGAGGTACGCGGCTGGCAGCTACGCGCGCACAACGTCGGCCCGGCCGCCCGCGAGCCGATTCCCGCCGCCATCTGAGCCGTAGCGGTGGCCGACCGGCCCGTTTCGGCTGTCTTCCCCAGCCGTTCACTGGTTATTTGCCGGCAATTATCCTGGTCGCGACCCATATCGTCGGCAGCGGTCACCAGGTAGATCAGCTACCGTGCCGGGATGCCCGTCGCGGTTGCCACCGACTCCACCGCCTACCTGCCGGATCCCCCCACCGGTCCGGCGGCGGTTGCCGCTGAAACCCGGCTCACCGTCGTCCCGCTCACGGTCGTCCTCAATGGGGTGCCGGGGCTGGAGGGCATCGAGGTGTCACCGGCCGACGTGTCCCGGGCGATGACCGGGCGCCGGGCCGCGGTCAGCACCTCCCGGCCGTCACCCGAGCAGTTCGTCGACGCGTACCGCCGGCTGTTCGAGCAGGGCGCGACCGGGATCGTGTCGGTGCACCTGTCCGCCGAACTCTCGGGCACGGTCGAGGCGGCGACGCTGGCCGCCGCCGAGTTCGACCACCGGGTCACCGTGATCGACTCCCGGTCCACCGGGATGGGGCTCGGTTTCCCCGCCCTGGCCGCCGCCCGAGCCGCCGCACACGGCGCCGACCTGGCCGAGGTGGCACAGGCGACCCGGGACGCGATCGACCGTACGTTCACCTTCTTCTACGTCGACACCCTCGAATTCCTCCGCCGGGGTGGCCGGATCAACGCCGCCGAGGCCCTGTTCGGCACCGCCCTGTCGGTCAAGCCGATCCTGCACGTCCGTGACGGTCGGATCGCCGTCCGGGACAAGGTGCGCACTGCGAGCCGGGGACTGGCCAGACTGGTCGACCTGGCCGTTGCCGCCGCCGACGAGTCGGCGGTCGACGTCGCCGTACACCACCTGGCCGCGCCGGAGCGCGCGGAAGCCCTGGCCGAGGCGCTGGCCGTACGCCTCGGCGACCGACTGCACGACCGGCACGTCACCGAGGCGGGTGCGGTGGTCGGTGCGCACGCCGGACCGGGGCTTGCCTGCGTGGTGGTCCACCGACGGGCGTGATCTTCCGCCTTTGTTCAGCCCAGGGTGAGCCAGTGGATGCCGAGGTGGTTGATCCGCTCGGTTTCGGCGGGGGTGATCGGGGTGCGTCCGGTGGCTTTGAGTAGGAAGGTCAGCCGGTCCCAGCCAAGGGCGCTTCTCGCGGTGGTACCGCCCAGCAGGTCCTCGACCAGTTCGGCGGCGGGAGCGGTCAGCCACGGTGGGCGGTCCAGGGCCGCGGCCAGGTCGAGGCCGTGCACCGCGACCTCCACCACCCGGGTACGCAGGAACTCCGTCAACAGCATCGGATCACCGTGCCGGGTGCGTACGACCCGGTCGTGCGGCTCGGCCCGGCAGAGCTTGTCCACCTGTTGCCAGGTGGCGGTGAAGTCCCCGAGCAGCACGTCTCCGCTGCCTAGCGTCGCCGCGTGCTCCTGGGCCAGCCCGATCCGGGTCGTGTTGGTGTCCGGGGCGAACCGCTCGTCCGGCCGGTAGTACGCCGTCGCGTCCACCTCCGCGCGGGGCGGTGGTTCGGCCGCCAGCATCCCCGGCAGCCAGGCGATCACCACTCTGAGGTGGGCGAGCAGGTCGCGTACGCGCCACGGGGTGCAGGCGGTGGGACGGTCCCAGTCCGACTCGGACAGCCCGGTGAGTGTTCGGGTGAGCTGCTCGGCCTCGCCCCGGAAGACGTCCAACACCGCTGCCTGCGCCATGATGATCAACGTACCAATCGGGCGGTCAGCCTCCGTCCGTTGGTGTGGTTCTCATGATCTTGAAGAGTTCGGCCGGCTGTAGCGAGCCGAACTCTTCGGCATCATGAGCTATCCCCGTGAGGGATGAGAGCCCTAGCAGATACGAGCGTGATCAGGGCGTTTTCCACAGGTGGGTGAGTTGTCCACAGGAGACCTTCGGTCGGCGGCGCGACCGGTCCGCCTCGCCTACCGTCCGACCGGTGTCCGATGACGACGAGACCAGAGTGCGGGAGCGGCTGGCCCGGTTGCTGCGCGGCGGGGCGACCCGTCCGGCCGTACCGGTGGGGGTTGGTGTTCCCCCGCCGGGTGACAACCCGGCGCCGAGTGGGCTGGGTGGGCCGGGTGCGTTCGACCCTGGCCGGCGCGGGGTCAGGGCGCTCGCGGTGGTGGCCGTGCTGGTGGTGCTCGGCGCCGCCGGTTGGGCCTGGCAGGCCCGCCCGCAGGCCGAGCCGGTCGCCGCCGCCACGCCGGGCGCCGAAGAGCCGACATCCGCCAGCGCCGGGACAGCTCCGGGCCCGAGCGCGAGCGCCGGAGCCGAGGTGGTCGTCGCGGTTGCCGGAAAGGTACGCCGACCCGGCCTGGTCCGGCTCCCCACCGGAGCCCGGGTCGCCGACGCGCTGACGGCCGCCGGAGGTGCCCTGCCCGGCGTCGACGTCGCGCTGCTCAACCTGGCCCGCAAGGTCACCGACGGCGAGCTGATCCTGGTCGGGGTGACCGCCCCGCCCGGAGTCGCCGCCGGACCCGCCGGTCCGGGACAGCCCGCCGACCCGGCGGCCGGCGGCGGCAAGGTCAACCTGAACACCGCCACCCTCGCCCAACTCGACACGCTGCCCGGCGTCGGGCCGGTGCTCGCCCAGCGCATCCTCGACCATCGTGACCAGCGCGGCGGCTTCCGCTCGGTGGGCGACCTGCGGCAGGTCAGCGGCATCGGCGACGCCCGGTACGAGCAGCTCAAGGAACTGGTCACGGTATGAGCGCGGCAGCGCTGGTCCAGGCGGGCGAAGCGGTCGAGCCGGACGCCCGTACGGCGCCACCGGACCTGCGGCTCGCCGGGGTGGCGGTGGCGACCTGGCTCTCAGCCCTCGCCGTGCTCTACCTGTCGGCCCGGTCCGGAGTGCTGATCGCCCTGGTCACCGCCGCATTCGCGCTGGCCCTCGCCGCCCGGCTGACCTGGCTCCAGCACCGCAGCCCGCTCGCCGGCCGGTACGGCTGGGTCGCGGTCGCCGTACTGATCGGGGTGGTGTGCGGCAGTGCGGCGACGGCAGCCCGGCTCGGCGTACGGGACGCGGAGCCGTTGGCCGAGTTGTCCCGTACGCGTGCGCCGGTCACCGTCGAACTGGTCGTACGCGACGACCCGCGTGCGGTGGCCGGGGCGGCGGGACGGCCGGCGATGCTGCTGCTCTCGGCCGAGCTGTCCTGGCTGCGCGGGCCGGACCAGCGGAAGATCGAGATCCCGGCGCGGATTCTGGTGCTGGCCACCGATCCGCAGTGGCGCGACCTGCTGCCGGGGCAGCGGCTGACCGCCAGCGGTCGGTTGGCACGGGCGCGCGGCGGTGACCTGACGGCGGCCGTACTGTCGGCGAACAGCGCTCCCGTGCGGATCGGTACGCCTTCGTGGACCCAGCGGGTGGCCGGGACCCTGCGGGCCGGGTTGCAGCGCGCCTGCCTGCCCCTGGCCGACGAGCCAGGCGGACTGCTGCCGGGGCTGGTGGTCGGCGACACCAGTCGACTGCTGCCGGCCGTCGAGGACGACTTCCTCACCACCGGCATGACGCACTTGAACGCTGTTTCGGGAGCAAATGTCGCGATCGTCGTTGGATTGGTGCTGCTCTGCGCCCGCTGGGCCCGCGCCGGCCCGTGGCTGACCGCCGTGATCTGCGCGATCGCGCTGGTCGGCTTCGTGATCCTGGCCCGACCCTCGCCGAGTGTGGTCCGGGCGGCCACCATGGGCGCGATCGGTCTGCTGGCCCTGGCGGTCGGCCGGCCACGGGCGGCACTGCCGGCACTCGGTGCCGCGATCACGGTGCTGGTGGTGGCCGATCCGGAGCTGGCCGGTGACGCCGGGTTCGCACTGTCCGTACTGGCCACGGGTGGGTTGTTGCTGGTGGCGCCGAAGTGGCGGGACCGGATGCGGGCTCGGGGAGTGCCGGCGGGGCTGGCCGAGGCGCTGGCCATCCCGGCGGCTGCGCAACTGACCTGCGCCCCGGTGGTGGCGGGACTGTCCGGGACGATCAGCCTGGTGGCCGTACCGGCGAACCTGCTTGCGGTGCCGGCGATCGCGCCGGCCACCGTACTCGGCGTGGCCGCCGCCACGGTGTCACCCGTCTGGCCGGCGGGCGCCGAGTTCGCGGCCTGGCTCGGGAGCTGGCCGGCGTGGTGGCTGGTGCTGGTCGCGCGTTACGGGGCTCGGGTGCCGGCCGGAACACTGCCCTGGCTGGATGGCGTCGCCGGTGGGCTGCTGCTCGGCGCGCTCACCGTGGCGCTGCTGGTCGCCGCCCGGCATCCGCTGGTCCGCCGGCTGGTCGCGGTGGTCGCGGTCGCGGTGGTGATCGGCGCGTTACCGGTACGCCTGGTCGCCTCGGGTTGGCCGCCGGACGGCTGGGTGTTCGCGCTCTGCGCGGTCGGTCAGGGTGACACCGCCGTGCTGCCGATCGGGCCGGGCCGGGCCGTCGTGGTCGACGCCGGACCTGACCCGGCGGCGGCCGACCGGTGCCTGCGTCGGCTCGGCGTACGGTCGGTGCCGTTGCTGGTGATCAGCCACTTCCACGCCGACCACGTCGGTGGGCTGGCCGGGGTGCTGCGCGGGCGCCGGGTCGGTGCGGTGGTGACTCCGCAGTGGCCGGAGCCGACCACCGGCCGTTCCGCCGTCGAACGGGCCGGTGCGGCGGCCGGCATCCCGGTCAGCGGCATCGGTCCGGGCTGGCGGTACGTCGCCGGCCAGGTGGAACTGACCCTGCTCGGTCCGCCGTACCCGATGCGGGGCACCAGATCGGACCCGAACAACAACTCGCTGGTGCTTCGGGCGCGGGTCGGCGGCGTACGGGTGCTGCTCGCCGGGGACGCCGAGGAGGAGGAACAGCGGGCGTTGCTCGACGGCCTGCCCGGCACCGAACTGCGGGCGGAACTGTTGAAGGTGGCCCATCACGGATCGGCCTATCAGGAGGTCGGCTTCCTCGACGCGGTGGCGCCGGCGGTGGCACTGGTCCCGGTCGGGGTGGACAACGACTACGGCCACCCGAACCCGGCCGTGCTGTCGAGACTGGCCCGCAACGGCGCCCGGGTGCTGCGTACGGACACCGACGGGGACCTGGCCGTGGTCCGGCGCGATGGCGCGCTGGCGGTGGTCGTACGAGGACTCGGCGCAGGTGAGCGATGACCGGGCCGGCTGACCCAGCAGTCAAAGCGCGTTATGCCAGAATTAAGATAAATGCCTGGATTTGCGCTAAGTGCGGGCTCGGCTACGGGTACTGGGGTGACCAGGCCCGACGCGCGCACCTGCCGTGCGACGATGCTCAGGTGACCCCTGTTAGCCTCGCCCCGATCCTGCTCGTCCTCGGAGACGAGGAGCTGCTCGTCACCCGGGCGCTCGCCGGGGCAGCCGCATCGGCCCGGGAGATCGACTCCGGCGCCGACGTACGTGACTACGAGGCCGGATCGGTCAACCCCGGCGAGGTCGCCGAGATGCTCAGCCCCTCCCTGTTCGGCGGTCGCCGGGTACTGCTGCTGCGCAACGGCCAGGACGCCCGCAAGGACCTGGTCACCGTGCTGCTCGCGTACGCGAAGAACCCGGACCCGGACGTCCACCTGGTGGTGGCCCATGCCGGTGGCGCCAAGGGCAAGGCCTTCGCCGACGGGCTGCGGTCAGCCGGCGCCACCGTGATCCCGGCGGCCAAGCTCAAGGGTGAACGGGAACGGATCGCCTTCGTCCGGGACGAGTTCCGGCGCGGCGGCGCCAAGGCCAGCGACGACGCCGCCTCGGCCCTGGTCGCCTCGGTCGGCAACGACCTGCGGGAACTCGCCTCCGCCTGCGCGCAGCTCATCGCCGACACCGACGGGCGGATCGGTGCCGACACCGTTGCCCGCTACTACAAGGGACGGGCCGAGGTGAGCGGCTTCACCGTCGCCGACGCGGCCATGGTCGGTGACCTGCCCGCCGCGCTGGAGGCGCTGCGCTGGGCGCTGCACGTCGGCGTCGACCCGGTGCCGATCGCCGACGCCCTCGCCGACGGCGTACGGACCGTGGCGCGGGTGAGTTCCGCCGGGCGCGGCAGCGCGTACCAACTGGCCAGCAGCCTCGGCATGCCGGCGTGGAAAATCGAACGGGCGCAGCGACAGGGTCGTGGCTGGACCCCGGAAGGGCTGGTTGACGCGATGCAGGCCGCCGCCGAGTGCAACGCCGCGGTCAAGGGCGGTGCCGACGACCGGGGGTACGCGCTGGAGCGGGCGGTCTTCGCGGTCGCCGCCGCCCGAACGGGAAGTGGTACGCGGTGAGCGGACCACCCCATCTCCGGCTGCCCGGACCGCTGCGCACCGGTCGGCGCCGCCGTGCCGCCGAGGACGCCAGCTACCCCGACCTGTCGCAGGCACTGGAGGATTACGGCCCGATGGTGGCCGCGGATATCGCCGTGAGCTATCCCGGCCTGGTCGCGGAGGTCTGCGCCGACCTCGACGGGGCGTCGCGCACCGAGCACCCGACCGTACGGGTCTACCCGCGGTTGCACGAACCGGTGCACGAACCGCCACCCGTCGACGACGAACGGGTCCGCCCGCTGTACGCCCGCGTCCTTCGGCTGCGTCACGTCGACCCAGGTGGCCTGCTCTGTTTCTTCTTCTTCGAGGGCACGGTGGCCCTCGGTCTGCTGCTCGCGCTCGCCGAACTCGTCAACTGGTGGGGAGTGCTGGTCCTACCGGTGACGGTCGCCGTCATGGTCAAGCTGAACGACCTGGTCGCCGCCGCGGTGGTCCGCTCCGCGGCCCGGGTTCCCGACCTGGAGCAGGAGCGGTTCCGGCGCGAGATGCTGCCGGTCGTCGGCCGGGCCCGGGTGCCCGACTCGTGCAGGATCAGCACGTACGAGCCGGTCGGTGCGGCTGACGCGTACGGCACCCTCAACCCGGCCACGTTCGGCAACCCGGCCACGTTCGGCATCGCGGACGAGTCCACCGAGCCGGAATCGGAGGAGGCCCTGCCCGCCGCCGCGAGGCTGGTGCTGGGACGGGCCGCCGCCAGCCGGATCCGGGCCAACTCCGGCCACGCCGGCACCCGCCGTACGCCGATCGGACGCCCCACCAACACGCACCCGGCGGCGGGGGAGCGGACCGAGCAGTGGCCCGGCCAGCAGACCGGACGATGGCCCGACCCGGTGGATCCCGCACAGCAGCGGGCCCGTCAGTCCGGCGCCCCGCACTACGAGTAACGGGTGACCGCCGCGCAGGCGCGATCAGTGCAGACGACACAGCTACGCCCGCAGACGACACAGCTACGCCCCGAGCCTTCGCGGCTCGGGGCGTAAGTGGTGAAGTCTGTCGAGTCCGTCAGGCAGCGACGGAGAGCGACTCCAGGCGCTTGGCGATTGCCGACTTGCGGTTCGCCGCCTGGTTCTGGTGGATGACGCCCTTGCTGACAGCCTTGTCAAGCTTGCGCGAGGCGTCACGCATCAACGCGGTGGCCTGCTCGGCGTCACCGGCGACGGTCGCCTCGTTGAACTTGCGGATGGCGGTCTTCAGCGACGACTTGACCGACTTGTTACGCAGCCGGCGCTTCTCGTTCTGCCGGTTGCGCTTGATCTGGGACTTAATGTTCGCCACGCGACAGCCTCGTCTTGATAGCTCGGGTTGGTCAGCTTGATGCACGGGCGACGATCGGCGTAAGCCCTCAGGGGCACCAACACACAGTTACATCGCCACACGCGAAAAGCCAGGTTACCAGGTCGGCCCGGTGGGGCCAAAACCGGTCACCGCCAGCCGCGCCGGGTGGCCAGCCAGCTCAGCGCGGTCTCGCCGCTCCACCGCTGGTGCGCCCGCAGGTGCGGGGACTCGCCGGAGGGTTCCGTCGTCGCCCGGACCAGCCAGTATCCGGCGAGCGCGGCGAGCGTGGCGTCCAGCCCGTCGACCGGCACGTCGCGGGTCGCGGGATGCGTGGCGAAGGCCCGGTCGGCGTCCAGCCCGCTGGCGTACACGGTGACCAGCAGGCCGGCCAGGTCGAACCAGGCGGGGCCGAAACAGAGCCAGTTCCAGTCGCAGAGCCACGCGGCCCCACTCCGGTCGACGAGTACGTTGTCCAGCCGCAGGTCGCCGTGGATCACGCTGGTGCTGTACGCGTAACCGGGCAGCAGGCCCTCCAGTGCGGCCAGCTCCGGCAGCCGGTCACGCAGGCTCGCCGGCACCCCGGCCGGCACCGGCTCGTGCCCGTCGACGATCTCGCGCCACCAGGAGAGGTCGGCCCGGAGCAGGTCGGCGAGCTGCGGCAGGCCCAGCGCGACAAGTTCGGCCGGGGGTTCACGCAGCGCCTCGGCCACCCGCGCGTACGCGTGCAGCGTGGCGGTCAGGTCCGCCGGGTGCCACGGCAGGGCGGGCATCCTTCCGTCGACGGCGTCCAGGCAGATCACGAAGTACCCGGCGGCGATGAGGGTCCACCGGGGGCGGGCGACCGGCAGGTCGGGCGGCAGGGCGGCGATGATCGCGGTCTCCCGGGCGTACCAGTCGCTCAGGTGGCGCTGGTCGGCCAGCGAGGCGGCCTTGACGAAGACCCTGTCCCCGGCGGTGGTGTCGAGCACCCCGGCGAAGCCGTTGGTGAAGCCGCCACCGGCGGTGGTCGCCCAACTGACCCTGGCCCCGAGCCGGGCACCGATCGCGGCGCGCAACTCCGCCGGCAGGTCGGCCCAGTCCGGCCGTACGGCGGTCGCACCGTACGGCACCAGCGGTAACGAACTCGCCATGCCCACCATCCTGCCTCAGCCAGCGCCGACCGACGTTCCCGCCGGTCGGCGTGACCGACGTCGCCGCCGGTCGGCGTGACCGACGTCGCCGCTGGTCGGGGTGACCGACGTCGCCGCGGGCCGAGGTTGCCGCTGGCCGGGCGGAGACCGGCCGGAGCGTGGCTTCGGCGGGGGTGGCGGGCGATGTCACAGCGGTCTGCCAGACTGCCGGGACATGAGGACCGACGACTTCTGGGCGCTGATCGACGATGCCCGCACCGGCGCCGACGGCAACAGCGAGGCGATCATCGCGCGGGCGGTGGCCCTGCTGGCGGCCCGGGACGTGACCGAGATCGCCGGTTTCGACCAGCACCTGTGGCGGGTGCTGGCGGCCTCCTACCGGGCGGATCTCTGGGGTGCGGCGTACCTGATCAACGGGGGCTGCTCCGACGACGGCTTCGAGTACTTCCGCTGCTGGCTGATCCTCCAGGGGCGGGCGACCTTCGCCCAGGCGGTCAAGGACCCCGACTCCCTGGCCGCGCTGCCCGCGGTCCGCCAGGCGGCGGTCACCGGCGAGGAGTTCGAGGCCGAGGACGTACTGCACCTGGCCCGCAACGCCTACCTGAAGGCGACCGCGAGCGAGCTGCCGGCGCAGGAGCACGCCGCCTACCCGGAGCTGGACGAGTTCTGGGACTTCGACGACGAGGCCAGCGCTCGCCAGCAGCTGCCCCGGCTCGCGGCACTCTTCGTGGAGCCGCCCGCCGAGTGACCGGCACCGTCGGGTGGAGAACCGGCGCCGTCGCGCCGTCGATGCCGTCCCGACGACCGGGGGTTGTCGTAGGCCACCGGCACAATGTCGCGCCATGGACATCGACGGGTTCTGGGACCTGATCGAGCGCTCGGCGGTACCGGCCGGGTCACCGGACGACCGGCTGGAGTGGCTCACCGACCGGCTCGCCGAGCTTCCGGTCGCCGAGATCATGGACTTTCCGGTACGCCTCGACGAGCTGCGCCGCCGGGCCGACACCCACCTGCTGTGGGGTGCGGCGTACCGGATCTGTGCCGGTCACTGTTCCGATGACGGTTTCCACTACTTCCAGGCGTGGCTGGTCGGACTCGGTCGGGACGTTTTCGAGCGGGTCGTGCGTGATCCGGACGAGCTGGCCGAGGTGCCGGCGGTACGGCGACTGGCCGGGCGGGCGCTGCGCGACTGGGACGACGACGAGTGGCCGGACTGGGAGGGGCTCGACTACGTGGCGGACACGGCGTACGAGCGGGTGACCGACGGGTCCGAGGAGCTGGACGAGGTGCTGGAACGCGACGGCTTCGACGTGCAGCTCACCCCGGATCCGTCCGACGCACGCTGGGACGTGGCGGATCCGGAGGAGGTCGCGGCCCGATTCCCCCGGTTGGCGCGGATGTTCCCGCTGACACCCGAGGAGGAACACCGGCCGGCTGGGCGTTCGACGGTGGCGTGAACCGGGTCAGCGGGAACTAGATCACGCGCGAGCGGGTTCGGCGGGGGACCGAGCGGGCTCGGGGTGATCGGATGGGCTGCGCCGGGGTTTCCGGAGGGCATGGGATCATAGAGAGTGGTCGGCCCCCGCGCCGACCGACGCGTACCGCCCGCCGGGCCGTCGCGTACCGCTGACCAGCCCGACCATGCCAGCTTGCCAGCCCGACCCGCTCGCCAGCCCGATTAGAACGGACCGCCGTGCCACCGACGCCCGACCCAGGCGCGAACACTCCTGGTGCCACCGATCCCGGCCGGATCAGGAACTTCGGCATCATCGCCCACATCGACCACGGGAAGTCGACCCTGGCCGACCGGATGTTGCAGCTCACCGGCGTGGTCGACCCGCGGCAGATGCGGGCCCAGTACCTGGACCGGATGGACATCGAGCGCGAGCGCGGCATCACCATCAAAAGCCAGGCGGTCCGGATGCCGTGGACCGTACGGGAGGGCGAGCAGCAGGGCGAGCACGCCGTACTGAACATGATCGACACCCCGGGGCACGTGGACTTCACGTACGAGGTGTCCCGTTCGCTGGCCGCCTGCGAGGGTGCCGTGCTGCTGGTCGACGCGGCGCAGGGGATCGAGGCGCAGACGCTGGCGAACCTCTACCTGGCGATGGAGAACAACCTCACCATCATCCCGGTGCTGAACAAGATCGACCTGCCGGCTGCCCAGCCGGAGAAGTACGCCGAGGAGCTGGCCCACCTGATCGGGTGCGACCCGAGCGACTGCATCCGGGTTTCCGGCAAGACCGGCGAGGGGGTGCCGTACCTGCTCGACGAGATCGTGCGGCAGTTCAACCCGCCGGTCGGTGACGCCGACGCACCGGCCCGCGCGATGATCTTCGACTCGGTCTACGACGTCTACCGGGGCGTGGTGACCTACGTCCGGGTGATCGACGGGCGGATCGAGGCCCGTGAGCGGATCAAGATGATGTCCACCGGCGCGGTGCACGAGCTGCTGGAGATCGGTGTCATCTCACCCGAGATGGAGAAGCACACCGCGCTCGGTGTCGGCGAGGTCGGCTACCTGATCACCGGCGTGAAGGACGTACGCCAGTCGCGGGTCGGTGACACCGTCACCATCAACTCCCGGCCGGCAACGCAGGCGCTCGGTGGTTACAAGGACCCGAAGCCGATGGTCTACTCGGGCCTCTACCCGATCGACGGCTCGGACTACCCGAACCTGCGCGACGCGCTGGACAAGCTCAAGCTCAACGACGCCGCGCTCGACTACGAGCCGGAGACCTCCGGCGCGCTCGGTTTCGGCTTCCGCTGCGGCTTCCTCGGCCTGCTGCACCTGGAGATCATCCGGGAGCGGCTGGAGCGCGAGTACAACCTCGACCTGATCTCCACCGCGCCGAACGTGGTCAACCGGGCGCTGCTGGAGGACGGCAGCGAGATCACCGTGACCAACCCCAGCGAGTACCCCACCGGCCGGGTGGCCGAGGTGTACGAGCCGGTGGTGCGGGCGACCGTACTGACGCCGAACGACTACGTCGGCGCGGTGATGGAACTCTGCCAGGGGCGCCGGGGCAACCTCCTCGGCATGGACTACCTCTCCGCCGACCGGGTGGAGCTGCGCTACACCCTGCCCCTCGCCGAGATCATCTTCGACTTCTTCGACCAGCTCAAGAGCCGGACCAAGGGGTACGCGTCGCTGGACTACGAGCCCTCCGGCGAGCAGAAGTCCGACCTGGTCAAGGTGGACATCCTGCTGCACGGCGAGCCGGTCGACGCGTTCAGCGCGATCGTGCACAAGGACAAGGCGTACAACTACGGGGTCACCATCGCGGCGAAGCTGCAGAAGCTGATCCCACGGCAGCAGTTCGAGGTGCCGATCCAGGCCGCGATCGGCAACCGGGTCATCGCCCGCGAGACGATCCGGGCGATCCGTAAGGACGTGCTCGCCAAGTGCTACGGCGGTGACATCACCCGTAAGCGCAAGCTGCTGGAGAAGCAGAAGGAAGGCAAGAAGCGGATGAAGATGGTGGGCCGGGTCGAGGTGCCGCAGGAGGCATTCATCGCCGCGCTCTCCTCCGACGAGTCCGGCGACGGCAAGGGCGGCAAGGGCGGCGGCAAGAAGTGAGCCCGCGGGCGTACGGGACGGACGCGTCGTTCTGCCCGCGCTGCGGTGCGCCGCTGCCCGGGGCCCCGCCCACCGCCTGCGGCTCGTGCGGGTACAACCTGTTCGTCAACGCCCGCCCGACGGGCAGCCTGATCGTGCTCGACGGCGACCCGGTCACGCCCCGCTTCCTGGCCCTGCGCCGCTCCGCCGAGCCCCGCTCGGGGCTCTGGGAAACCCCGGGCGGCTTCTGCGACGGGTGGGAGCACCCGGCCACCGCCGCGGTCCGGGAGGGACGCGAGGAACTCGGCGTCGAGGTCAAGCTCGGCGACTTCGTCGGCATGTACGTCGGCAGCTACGACTACCAGGGCGAGACACTGCCCGTACTGGATGTCTTCTACCTGGCCACGATCGACGCGGGTGAGATCCGGCTCGATCCGGCGGAGTCGTCCGAGATGACGTGGTTCGATCTGGCCGATCCGCCCACACTGGCCTTCGAAACCATGGACCAGGCCGTTCGGGCTGCCGCACGACAACTGGGATGTTAAGTCGGTTTGAGAATTCAGCGGGTCGGGCACTATGCCGTCACCACACAACAGGGTGTGGATGACTTGAGTAGGAGACGACCGATGACTGTTGCTGGCATCATCACCGCACTCATTGTTGGCCTGATCGTCGGTGCGCTCGGCCGCCTGGTCGTGCCCGGCAAGCAGAACATCCCGATGTGGCTGCACATGCTGATCGGTGTAGGCGCCGCGCTTCTCGGTACCGTGATCGCACGGGCCGCGGGCATCGCGACCGAAACCGCCGGTATCGACTGGCGCGAGCTGCTGGTCCAGGTTGTCGTCGCGGCGATCGCGGTGGCCATCGTGGCCGGTGTCGGTGGACGCCGCAGCGTCAGCCGCTACTGACCCCCGGTAGCAACGTAGCTACCTCCCCCCTTGTACGACATGGCAGGGGCGTCCGACCGAAACCGGTCCGGCGCCCCTGCCGTACGTGCTGGGTGGGTTGCCCGGTGGTTAGGGTGGGTGCCATGACAGGCAGACTCGTCTCGGTCAACCTGGCCGTCGTGACCCTGGCTCCCTGGGCCGGGGATCCGAGCGGACGCAGCGGCATCGACAAGCGCCCCGCGCCGGGACCGGTGACGCTGCGCGCCGGCGGAGTGGACGGCGACTTCGTCGGCGAACTCTCGGTCCACGGCGGCCCGGACAAGGCGGTCTACTCGTACGCCCGCGAGGACGCCGCCTGGTGGTCACGGGAACTGGGGCGGGAGATCCCGCCCGGTGGCTTCGGCGAGAACCTCTCCACCGAGGGCCTCGACCTGACCGGCGCGGTGATCGGCGAGCACTGGCAGGTCGGCTCGGCGCTGCTCGAGGTGAGCCAGCCGCGTACGCCCTGCCGGACGTTCGCCGGCTTCTGGGACGTACGCGATCTGATCAAACGCTTCACCGCGCGGGCGCTGCCCGGCGCCTACCTGCGGGTGCTCCGCGACGGTGAGGTGACGGCGGGCGACGAGGTGACGGTGGTGCACCGGCCAGCGCACGGGGTGACGATCGGGGAGACGTTCCGGGCCCTGAACCTCACGCCGGAGCTGCTGCCGCGACTGCTCGACGTACCCGAACTCCCGGCCCACCTGCGGGAGCGGGTCGAGCGGCGGACCGCCCGCCAGCCCCGCTAGGGAAGGCAGAGGATCGTCGGCATGGCGCTGCGACCCGTCCAGGTGAACATCAAGGCCCTCGATGACTCGGCGGTCGGCCGGTTCTGGGCCGAAGCGCTCGGCTGGAGTGCGTACCGGCCCGGGGTGACCACCTACGTCGGACCCGTCGGTGGCTACGTCTGGCCGGACCCGGTCGCCGTCGGCATCAACGTCGTTCCCGTTCCGGAACCCAGGACGACAACGAAGAACCGCGTCCACCTCGACCTCGCCACCACCTCCGCGGCCCATCAGGCGGAGTTGGTCGCGCGCCTGGTGGCTTTCGGTGCGACGCCCGCCGACGTGGGCCAGGGGACCGTGCCGTGGACCGTTCTCGCCGACCCGGAGGGCAACGAGTTCTGCGTCCTGGAGCCCCGGGAGGTCTACCGGGACACCGGGCCGATCGCCGCGGTGGTGGTCGACTGCCAGGATCCGCGGGTCATGGGCCGGTTCTGGGGTGAGGCGTTGGACTGGACCCTGCACCAGGTGACCGACGACCAGGCGGTGCTCCGCTCCGCGAAGGGCGTCGGCCCGTACCTCGAGTTCCTTCGCCGGCCCGGCGTGAAGACCGTGCCGGACCGGGTCCATCTCGACCTGCTGCCGTACCCCGGTGACGACAAGGCGGCGGAGGTGGCCCGGCTGCGGGCCCTCGGTGCCACCGACCTCGACCTCGGCCAGGGCGACGTGCCGTGGACGTGCCTGGTCGACCCGGAGGGCCACGAGTTCTGCGTCCTCGCCCCGTCCTGACGCGCAACCGCTATCCCTCGGCGTAGACCTCGGCCACGACCAGCGCCGAGTTGGCCGACCCGTCGGTGATCGGATGCCACGCGCCCTCGTCGGCGGTCCACTGCAGATTCTCGAAACTGACCCGCTTCACCCCGTTGTCGCCGGCGTGCGAGACGAGCCAGTGGGCGTAACGCCAACCGGTCTGGACACTGGCCGCGGGAACCGCCAGACCGGTCATTTCGGCCGGCACCGTGGTCTGCAACTTGCCCCAGTCCAGGTTCAGCCCGGTGGTGAGCGCGGTCGCGGCGGCGGCGCCGCGCAGCAGCGGTTCGCTGCCGACGGTGCAGGCGACGGCGCCGGTCGCGTTGCCCAACAGCGCCCTGGTCAGTACGGCCGACTCGTCGGCCCACTTCTCGTACGCCTCCGGGAACGCCGATCGCTGTACCCGCTGGGCGGCGTCGGTCACCCGCATCTGCTCCCAGCCCTTGACCTTCTTCAGCGCGGCGTAGAACTTGTCCGCCGCGTAGCGCGGATCGCGGATCTTCTCCGGGGTGCCCCAACCCTGGCTCGGGCGCTGCTGGAACAGCCCCACCGAGTCACGGTCACCGCCGGCCAGGTTCTCCAACCTGGACTCCTGGAACGCGGTGGCGAGGGCGACCACTACGGCCTGCTCCGGCATCTTGCGTTTGGCACCGATCGCGGCGATGGTCGCGGCGTTCGCCATCTGCTCCGGGTTGAGGTTGACCCGACCGTCGGCCTCGACGACGCAGCCGCGTACGGCGCTCGGCAGCGGCAGTTTGCCGACGATCTCGCGCGAGCCCAGGTAGACCCCGAGTGCGGCAACCGCCGCGAGCGCCACGCCAGCCGCCACCATCGCTCGAGTCCGCACCCGCACCCCCTGCTCGTCCGGTCGGCCCGACCCGTCTGTGCCGCTCCGTCGGCCCGTCGCGGGCCGTGGATGATCGGCGAACAGGGCCTAGCGTACGTCCCGACTCCGTACTCTCGGCCAGCCTTGTTTTCCCGGTAAACCTGTGCTCATCGGTCCTTCACCGGTTCTCTACCGGCGCCTGACACCGCTCGTTGCTGCTCAGGCCCCGGGTACCCAACGAGCGGGCCGTTTCTCGCGGAACGCGAGGATTCCCTCCCGTCCCTCCTCGGAGAGGAAGTAGCGGGTCGACAGGGCGCCGAGTTCGGCGAGTTCGGCGCGCAGGTCGGTGGCGGCCGGCCGGCGCAGCAGCTCCTTGGTCCCGGCCAGGGCACCGGGTGCGCCCCGGACCAGCGCGGCGCAGTACGCGGCCACTGTCTCGTCCAGCGCGTCCGCCGGCACCGCCCGGCTGACCAGCCCGATTCGTTCGGCCCGGTCGCCGTCGAAGGTCTCACCGGTCAGGTAGAGCTCGGCGGCGGCGCGCGGCTGCAACCGGGGCAGAACGGTCGCCGAGATCACCGCCGGGATCACCCCGATCCGTACCTCGGTGAAGGCGAAGGTCGCCTCGGACGTACAGACGGCGATGTCGGCGGCGGCGATCAGCCCCAGCCCGCCCGCGCGGGCCGGCCCGGCCACCCGGGCGACGATCGGCTTCGGGCACTCCCGCACCGCGGCGAGTACGTCACCGAGCTTGCCGGCGGGCACCGAGCCGCTACTGAACGCCGCCGCCGTTTCCTTCAGGTCGGCGCCGGAGCAGAAGACCGGCCCGGTGTGTGACAGGACCACCGCACGTACTGTGTCGTCCGTCACAGCGTCGTCCAGTGCGGCGAGTAGCTGGCTCATCAGCGGTGTGGAGAGCGCATTGCGGTTGTGCGGGCTGTCCAGCGTGAGGGTGGTCACCCCGGGTGAGGTCGACACCCGGACGAGCGTGTCGGGGGCTGCGGTCATGCCGGCACACTAGTCGCATGCCCGGCGTCCTTCCCGAAGGTGAACCCGTACCCGCTGACGGTTCGCTGCCCCGTACCGCCCTGACCGCCGTCGGCGCCAGGGGGTTCGGGGTCTACGTGCACGTGCCCTTCTGCGCCAGCCGGTGCGGATACTGCGACTTCAACACGTACACGGCCACCGAACTCGGCGGTGGTGGCGGCCGGGACGGCTACGCCGACTCGGTGCTGGCCGAGCTGGCGTTGGCCGGGCGGGTGCTCGGCGAGGCCCCGCCGCGCCGGGTGGACACCGTTTTCGTCGGCGGCGGCACCCCGACCCTGCTGCCCGCCGACGAGCTGGCCCGGATCCTCGACGGGATCGACCGGACCTGGGGGCTGGCCGCCGACGCCGAGGTCACCACCGAGGCGAACCCGGAGTCGGTGACACCGGAGTCGCTCAAGACGCTGCGGGCCGCCGGTTACACCCGGATCTCGCTGGGCATGCAGTCCGCCGCCGCCGGGGTGCTCGCCCTGCTGGACCGCAAGCACACCCCCGGCCGGGCGGTGCAGGCCGCGCTGGAGGCGCGTGACGCCGGCTTCGACCACGTGAACCTGGACCTGATCTACGGCACGCCGGGCGAGACCGCCGAGGACTTCGCCGCCTCGCTGGCGGCGGTCACCGAGGCGGGCGTCGACCACGTGAGCGCGTACGCCCTGATCGTGGAGGACGGCACCCGGCTGGCCGGTCGGATGCGGCGCGGCGAGCTGCCGTACCCCAGTGACGACGTGGCGGCGGACCGCTACCTGGCCGCGGAGGCCGCCCTCGGCGCGGCCGGTTTCTCCTGGTACGAGGTTTCCAACTGGGCCCGCACCGCCGACGCCCGGTGCCGGCACAACCTGCTCTACTGGACCGGCGGGGACTGGTGGGGCCTCGGGCCGGGGGCGCACAGCCACGTCGGCGGCGTGCGCTGGTGGAACGTCAAACACCCCACCGCGTACGCGTCCCGCCTGGCCGCCGGGGAGTCTCCCGGTCACGCCCGGGAACTGCTCACCGGGGACGACCAGCACGTGGAGGACGTGATGCTGCGGCTGCGCCTGGACTCGGGGCTGCCGTTGGCCGGGCTCGACGACGCCGGTCGGCTCGGCGCGGACCGGGCCCTGGCCGACGGCCTGCTGAGCGGCCCCGAGTACGCGGCCGGCCGGGCGGTGCTGACCCTGCGGGGCCGGCTGCTCGCCGACGCCGTGGTACGTGACCTGCTGCCCTGACCTCCGGTCGGGCCCGCGCTGGCTCGGGCCGGTCCGGACCGACCCGAGCCAGCGGATCTTGCCTGCCTGACGGCTTACTTCACCAGGCGGTACGTCATCGGGTACTGGTAGAGGGTGCCCTCGTTCGCCCGGAGGCCGCCGATGACCGAGAACACGATGATCACGATCCAGACGATGAGGGGGAGCAGACCGAGCGTGCAGATCCCGAGGATGACCGCGATCAGCATGACGACCGCCCAGGTGATCTGGAAGTTCAGCGCCTCGACCGCGTGCGCCCGTACGGTCGGCGACCTGTCTCCCTTGGCGAGCAGCGCGATCAACGGGGCGATGAAGCCGACGGCGATGCCACCGAAGTGCGCGATCAGGGCCCAGGTCTTGTCGTCGCTGTTCGCGTAACCGGTCGGGGCCGGGCCGCCGGGGTAGCCGCCGCCCGGGGGGTAACCACCGGTGTTGTAACCGGGGGTGTAGCCACCGGGTGGCGGGTAGCCACCGCCCGGGGCCCCGGCACCGGGGTAGCCGGCGCCGGGGTAGCCGGCGCCGGGCGGCGGGTAGGCACCCGGCGGGGGTTGGCCACCCGGCGGCGGGTAGCCACCCGGTGGGGGATAGCCACCGGCCGGCGGCGGCGTGCCCGGTGCGCCGTACTGCGGTGCGGCCGGAGGCGGGCCGTATCCGGGCGGGGGCGCCTCGTCGGGACTCGAGTACGAGCCCGGCGGCGTGAACGGAGTAGTCGGCGGTTCCGGCGGCGGATAACCGCCGGGGCCGCCCTCTCCGGGAGGGCGGGGTGGTTCAGTCATGGGGGTCACGGTAGGGGTATCGATCAAACGACGCCAACTACCACGAGTGACTTCACTGGACAATTGCTGACTGAAGCTGTTATGCCGACAGGGGGTCGGATACCGTCCACCAGATCACTCAAGATCTCCGGCCGGGCCAATGGTTGATCATCACAACCGGTCGGACCCACGTCGTAGACTGGCACTCGTTACAGTCGAGTGCCAGACTGGTGGGCCGGGTGCTCGCACCGACCCGGTCGCAGGGAGGTGAGGATGGGTCTCGACGACCGCAAGCTCGACGTGCTGCGCGCGATCGTGGAGGACTACGTATCCACCCAGGAGCCGGTCGGCAGCAAGGCCCTGGTCGAGCGGCACCAGCTCGGCGTGTCACCGGCGACCGTCCGTAACGACATGGCCGTGCTCGAAGAAGAGGGCTACATCCGGCAGCCGCACACCAGCGCCGGCCGGGTGCCCACCGACCGCGGCTACCGGCTGTTCGTCGACCGCCTCTCCCGGGTCAAGCCGCTCACCCCGGCCGAGCGCCGGGCCATCGAACGCTTCCTGGTCGGCGCCGTCGACCTCGACGACGTGGTGCACCGTACGGTCCGCCTGCTCGCCCAGCTCACCCGGCAGGTCGCCGTGGTGCAGTACCCGAGCCTGGCCCGTTCGTCCGTGCGCCACCTGGAACTCGTGCCGATCTCCACCACCCGGCTCATGTTCGTCATGATCGCCGACACCGGTCGGGTCGAACAGCGCCTGGTGGAGATGCCCGCGCCGCTGCTCGCCGACGACGTCACCGACCTGCGCCGGCTGATCAACGAGAAGCTCGTCGGCAGCCGGCTCTCCGACACCCCGCCGCTGGTCCAGGCACTGGTCGACGAGGTAACACCCGACCTGCGCCCGGCCATGGCGACGCTGGCGACGGTCCTGCTGGAGACCCTGGTCGAGCGGCACGAGGAACGGATCGCCCTGGCCGGCACCGCCAACCTGACCCGCGGCGGCCTGCTCGACTTCCAGGGCTCGCTGCGACCGATTCTCGAGGCGCTGGAGGAGGAGGTCATCCTGCTCAAGCTCTTCGGCGAGGTCGAACCCAGTACGCTCCGAATTCGGATCGGCGACGAAAATGAGATCGACAACCTGCGCGCCACCTCGGTGGTGAGCACCGGGTACGGCACCGGCAGCAACATCCTCGGCGGGCTCGGGGTGCTCGGGCCTACCCGGATGGACTACCCCGGCACCATCGCGACCGTACGCGCCGTGGCCCGATACGTGGGCGACCTACTGGCACAGAACTGACGGGCACCGGTGCAGCGGGCGGCACCGGCACGGAACTGATCAACAAGCTGACCTGACGACACCGGCGGACGGCACGACTGACATGGGGACACGGAACACAGTGGCCAAGGACTACTACGGGATTCTCGGCGTCAGCCGGGAGGCCTCCGACGACGAGATCAAGCGCGCCTACCGCAAGCTGGCGCGGCAGTTCCATCCGGACGTCAATCCGGATCCGGAGGCGCACGAGAAGTTCAAGGACATCAACGCCGCCTACGAGGTCCTCTCCGACGACCAGAAACGGCAGATCGTCGACCTCGGCGGGGACCCGTTGGCCCCCGGCGGTGGCGGCGGCGGTGCCGGACCCGGCGGAGCGGGCCCGTTCGTCGGCTTCCAGGACATCATGGACGCGTTCTTCGGTGCCGCGGGCGGCAGCCGTGGGCCCCGTCCACGTACGCGTCCGGGTGCCGACGCCATCCTGCGCCTCGAACTCGACCTGAACGAGACGGCGTTCGGCGTCGAGGCGCCGATCACCGTCGACACCGCCGTACTCTGCACCACCTGTGCCGGTGCGGGCACCGCCGCCGGCACCCACCTCGCCACCTGCGAGGCGTGCGGTGGGCGCGGCGAGGTCCAGTCGGTCCAGCGGACCTTCCTCGGCCAGGTCGTCTCGTCCCGGCCGTGCACGGTCTGCCAGGGCTACGGCACCGTCATCCCGCACCCCTGCCCGACCTGCGCCGGTGACGGGCGGGTCCGTACCCGCCGGTCGCTCACCGTCAAGATCCCGGCCGGGGTCGAGGACGGCATGCGGATCCGCCTCGCCCAGCAGGGTGAGGTCGGCCCCGGTGGCGGCACCGCCGGTGACCTCTACGTCGAGATCCACGAACGCACCCACGACGTCTACTCCCGCAAGGGCGACGACCTGCACTGCCGGGTCACCGTGCCGATGACGGCGGCGGCGCTGGGCACCCGGCTCACCATCAAGACGCTGGACAGCGACGAACCCGTCGACGTCAAGCCGGGCACCCAACCGGGCAGCACGCTGCGGCTGCGCGCCCGCGGCGTACCGCACCTGCGTGGCACCGGACGGGGTGACCTCTTCGTCCACCTGGACGTGCGTACGCCGACCAAGCTCGACGCCGACCAGGAACGCATGCTCCGCGACTTCGCCAAGACCAGAGGCGAGGAGGTCGCCGAGCTGAGCAAACAGGGCGGCTTCTTCTCCCGCATGCGAGACGCCTTCAACGGCCACTGAGCCCCGCTCGGGCTCACGGTCCGCGCACGTGTAGAGAAAGAGTGGCTATTCCTCCGGGGATAGCCACTCTTTCTCTACACGAGGGGCTGCCGCCGGGGTGAGGGAGGGGGTGGGGGCCGTTCGGACGGTGGTGGGATGTCGCTTGTGGAATTTATGGTCGCCTTGCTCTGCGGCGACCTGCCTTCCTTAGGGAATCGAGCGGGTCGCGGGCTCGGACAGGGAGGGCGACATCGGCGGCAGGTCGAACAATGGTTCCGGCGCAACCACCACCGGCAATTCGGGGCAGCAACCGGTGACGGTCGCGACGAGGTCGGGATACGGCTCGATGTTGCGCCGAGTTGTTCCTATCCTCGTCACCGGGTGGGAGGGCGCGGGCAAGACCAGGCTCGCGGACGTGTGGGAGAGCGCGAAGCGGCGTACCGCCCCGGACACCGACAAGAGCGAGTCTTCGGAACCCCATCTACTCTCGCTTCGCCGTAGGCGCTGGTGGTTGCTGTCACGTCAGGTCTGGGTCGAACTCACCGTGGCGCCGGGCCAACTGGGATCCAGTCCGCGTACGGACACCTTCCGGAACTTCCTGCACCTGCCGCGCCGGCCGGTCGGCGTGGTCCACGTCGTCTGTTGGGGATACAACGAGCCCTGGGGCGGCCGGAACGCCGCTGGCGTCCGGGAGGCGCGGCGGACCCGGAAACGTAAGAAGGGGCCGGTCGACGTGCCGGCCGAGCGGCTTGCCTATCTGCGGCAATATCACCTGCGACTGGAGTTGCAGGAGTTCGTCGAGGTCTGCGACAAGCTGGCCGCGGTCTGGAAACCGGGCCGGAACAAGGAGACGAAGTTCTGGCTGATCGTCGCGCTGGCAAAGGCCGACCTTTATCCGGATGACCTCGACCGGGCGCGGGCGTATTACGGCCCCGACGCCAAGTCCGAATTCGGGCGTACGCTGCGTCGGCTCCAGCAGCGGGTGCCCGGACTGGAATGCCGGGTGGTCCCGGTGAGCAGTGGTCCGACGACGTACGGCGAAGATCTTGATTTGGGGTTCAGGGTCGAACCGGCGCTCGACGCGACGCAGTCCACGAAGATGCTGGACGACTTCTGGATAGCGGTGGAGGAATTCTGTGGAGCGCGATGACGACGGTTCCCGTACGTCGGACGAGAAGGAGTTGACCGGGGAACTCTACGACCGTTATCTGGCTCGGGCCGAGGATCTGCTGTTCCAGGCGGACCGGCAGCGGGAAGGGGTCCGGATCTACCGCGCCCTGGGGGTGCTGTCGGCGGTCTCGGCGATGCTGCTGGCCCTGGGCTCGCTGGTGGTGGCCCCCGGCGGAACCATGGAGATCGTGGCCAGGCTGGTCGTCGGTGGTGTCGTCGCGGTGGCCGGCTTCACCGCCGTGGAGCGGTGGCTGGTCCGTCCCCGCCTCGGCTTGGCGTTGCGGGACGAGGAGGCGATGGTGGAGGCCGTCACCCTGCTTCGCGACGTCCATCCGCTGCTCGCGGAACAGGAACAGTGGGACTACGTACGGGAGCGGGTCTCCCGGGCACGTCTGTCGCGCTTCCCGATCGGGCTGCGGAGAATCTGATGTCGTCGGGAAATGCGCTGAAACTGCTCTTCGAGCGGGTACTTCCGGGTGCCGGGGCGATCGTCTCACTCGTGATCGTCATCATCAGGCTGGCCGGGGAGCGGGCCGCCAACAAGGTGGACGGGGAGTTCATCGGCGCGCAGTTCTTCGTCGGCGCGACCGGCCTGTGGTTCGTCTACTCGGCGATCGCGCCTCCGGACGAGGAGGGGGTGATATTCGACATGGGCAACAGCCGGGTCTGGGCGTACGTCTTCCTCGTCGCCGGTCTGCTCCTGCTGCTGGTCTCCGTCGTCGCCTGGGTGGATGCCGCCGGATCCGCCGCTGCCCAGGGCGCCGGTTAGCCTTTCTCCGTGTCGGTGCCGTTGTTTCTGGTGGAAGCCCTGCCTGCGGGGGAGTCGTTCACGCTCGGTGGGGCGGAGGGGCATCACGCGGCCACCGTGCAGCGGTTGCGGGTCGGTGAGGAGTTGCTGCTCGCCGACGGGAAGGGCGGCACGGCCGCCGCGTCGGTGACCGCCGTCGGCCGGGGCACGCTGGAGCTTCGGGTCGCCTCTTTCGCGTACGTCGACGCGCCCGACCCGCGACTGGTGGTGGCCCAGGGGATCGCCAAGGGCGACCGGGGCGAGTTGGCCGTACAGGCGATGACCGAGGTCGGGGTGGACGAGATCGTGCCCTGGGCGGCGTCCCGTTCGGTGGTGCAGTGGCGCGGTGAGCGGGGTGGCCGGGCCAGGGAGAAGTGGGCGGCGACCGCGCGGGAGGCGGCCAAGCAGGCCCGCCGGCCGTGGTTGCCGGTGGTGGCCGGAGCACCGGACGAGTCGACCGGGCGGGTGGTGGACCGGGTCGCCGGGGCGGCGGCCGGTTTTGTGCTGCACGAGGAGGCGACGGTCGGTCTCTCCGCCGTGGACCTGCCGTCGACCGGGGAGATCGTGCTGGTCGTGGGGCCGGAGGGTGGCGTCACCCCGGCCGAGGTGGCGGCGTTCGAGTCCGCCGGTGCGCGGGCGGTACGGCTCGGTCCGGCGGTGTTGCGTACGTCGACCGCCGGGGTAGCGGCACTCGCCGTCCTGTCGGCCCGACTGGGGCGCTGGTAGCGGGTACGGCCTACTCGGTGACGTCGACCGTGGCGGTCAGGCGTACGTCGGCGACGCCCCGGGCCGCCTCGACGGTGTAGTGACCGGGGACGGTGGACCACTGACCGGCCCAGACCTGGGTCGAGCGGGCGGCCAGCGGCACCCGTACGGTGATCGTCTCGTCGGGTGCGGCGGTGACCGTGGCGAATCCGGCGAGTTGCCGGGTCGGGCGCTGCGGGTCCGGCTCGCTCGGACCGACGTAGACCTGCACCACCTCACGCCCGGTACGCGTCCCGCTGTTGCGCAGCGTCACCACCGCGACCAGGCCACCACCACCACCACCGGAGTCGGATTCGACGGTCAGCGACTCGTACGACCAGGTGGTGTAGCCGAGGCCGTGGCCGAACGGGAACAGCGGCTCTGCCCGCCAACCCCGGTAGCCGACGAAAACGCCCTCGTCGTAGTCGAGTTTGCCGTCGACCGGGGTGGTGGAGAGGACGGGTACGTCGTCGGCGTGCCGGGGCCAGGTGGTCGGCAGCCGCCCCCCGGGCTCGGCCCCACCGAGCAGTACGTCGGCGAGCGCGGCACCCGCCTCCTGCCCGGGGAACCAGGTGAGCAGGATCGCCGCCACCTCGTCGGCCCAGGGCATCAGCACCGGTGAGCCGGCGTTGACCACGACGACCGTACGCGGATTCGCTGCCGCGACCCTGGTCACGAGTTCGTCCTGGCGGCCGGGCAGGGCCAGCGTGGTCCGGTCGAAGCCTTCCGACTCGACCTGCTCGGTGGTGCCGACCACCACCACCGCGATGTCCGCCTCGGCGGCGGCGCGGGCTGCCGCGTCGAGCAGTTCGTCGGCGTCGGCGGTCGGTTCGGCGTGCCCGAGGGCGAACTGCACGAAGCCGGCCATCCCCTCGACCACCTGCTGGGTGAGGGTCACCTCGACCGGTTCGCCCTCGACCATGGTGATCGGGAAACGCCGTTCGACCGGGGCGAAGAACGTGACCGTCGGGTCCTGGTTTTCGTCGAAGACCGGCCCGTCGAAGATCGCGGTGCCGGCGACGCTGAGGCTGAACATCCCGAACCCGTCGATCGCAAGCTGGTGCTCGCCGCCGGTCCGTGGCGTGTGGCGGGCGGTCAGCTCCACCGACGCCAGGTCCGCCGGGTCGACCCCGTCGGGCAGGCCGCCCATCCACCGGACGATCGCGGTGCCGAGTTCGGCCCGGTAGAGCACGTCGCCGCCGGCTCCGCGCAGGGTCGCGGTGATCGGGGACCACTGTGCGCCGGTGGCCGCCGGGAGCTTCGGCCGGGGGTCGGCGCCGATCGCGTACGTGACCTCGGCGTCGGGCAGTGCGGCGGTGAGCCCGGCCAGCGGCGAGACGACCCGGGCCGGGGTGACCGCCGCACTGCCACCGCCGAGGATCCGGGCGTCGGTGGCGAGCGCTCCGGAGACCGCGACCCGCCGCAGCGTGGCCCGGTCCAGCGGCAGCAACGGGCCCTCGTTGCGGGCGAGCACGAACGAGCGGGTCGCGATGTGACGCGCCACGTCGGGTCCGTGCAGCGGCGCCGGCCGGTCGTCGGGTTCCACCGCCGGGGGTACGCCGTCGAGCAGGCCCACCCGTGCGGCGAGGCGCAGTACCCGCCGTACCTTGTCGTCGACCACGTCCTGGGCGACGTGGCCGGCGCGTACGGCGGCGACCAGTTCCGGTCCCCACGGGTCACCGTGGGCGGGCATCACCACGTCGAGCCCGCCGTTGGCGGTGCCCACCGCGGACCGGGCGGCGGTCCAGTCGGAGACGATGAACCCGTCGAAGCCCCAGCGCTCCTTGAGTAACCCGTGTTGCAGTTCGGCGTGCTCGGTCATGGTGGAGCCGTTGACCCCGTTGTAGGCGGCCATCACACCCCACGCCCCGGCGGCAACGATCCGCTCGAACGGGGCGAGGTACAGCTCGTGCAGGGCCCGCTCCGACACCCGTACGTCGATGGTGAAGCGGTCGGTTTCGGAGTCGTTGGCGACGAAGTGCTTGACCGTTGTGCCGACGCCCTGGTCCTGCACCCCGGTCACGTAGCCGGCGCCGATCTCGCCGGTGAGCAGCGGATCCTCGGAGTAGCACTCGAAGTGCCGGCCGCCGAGCGGGCTGCGGTGCAGGTTGACCGTAGGCGCCAACAGCACGTGTACGCCCTTGCGCCGCGCCTCCTGGCCGAGCAGCCGCCCGGCTTCCCTGGCCAGCTCCGGGTCCCAGGTGGCGGCGAGCGCGGTCGGGCTCGGCAGCGCCACCGACGGATCGTCCGGCGCCCAGCCGGTCCCGCGTACGCCGATCGGCCCGTCGGACATCACCAGCGAACGCAACCCGATCTCGGGGAGTGCGGGCAGCGTCCACCAGTCCTGACCGGACAGCAGCCGTACCTTCGCCTCCAGGTCGAGCGCGGCCAGCGCCCGTTCGATCGCTGCCTCGGTCGCCGAAGTTGTCGCCGCTGCCGTCATCGCGCCGCCCCCTGAAGGTCGATTCCGATCGATCCTGCCAGCGATCGACGGTCCCCGCACGCCAATCCGAAGTCCAAGGTTTCCGTGCCTCAGTTGCCTTGCAATCAACCGAAACCGGGCACTACCCATGGTAACCATTGTGCGAGGTTTGCCCCAAGGTGACGAGTCTGTCCTCACCATTTGTGATGGCCCCTTGACGCTCGGTCGTGAAGATCTTTAGCGTTCGGTCGCTTTGGTCAGATGTTGCTGTCGTCGGGGAGGACCACGTGGTCGCTGGTGTGGGTTCGTCGCGCGTTTTTGCGCCGGTGTTCCGGTGGGCGAGGCGTGGGGCGCTGGCGACCGCGGTGGTAGTGGCGGTTTCGGTGGTGCAGTTCGTGCCTGCGCAGGCGGCGCCGATGCCGTCGGGGCCGGGTGCGGCGACGGAGAGGTCGGTGCCGGTGAAGCCGGTCAAGCCGGCGAAGCGTACGTCGGCTGAGACCGATGGCGCGGCGCTGAAGGCGGTTGACCGAAAGGTGTTGCCGTCGGCGGGTTCGTCGGATGTACCGGTGTCGGGGGAGACGACGGAGGTCGGCGATCTGCCGGTGTCGTTCGCCCCGGAGGTCGTGGTCGATGACGCGTCGCGGCGCAGTCTGGCCGCGGCCACCGGGCCGGACTCGGTGACCGCGCGGGTGGTTGACGAGGGCGTGGCGCGGGCGGCGGGGGTACCGGGTGTGGTGGTGGCCCTGTCTCGTTCGGACGGGGTGGCCCGGTCGGGTCCGGCAAGGATGAGCGTTGAGTACGGGCGGTTCGCGAACGCGTTCGGGGCGGATTATGGGCAGCGGTTGCGGTTGGTGAGTCTGCCGGGGTGTGTGTTGGAGACGCCGACAGATCCGTTGTGTCAAGTGCAGACCCCGTTGGATTCGGTGAACCGGTCCGGTGTGGTGTCGGGGACCGTGACGGTGGGTGGAGACCCAGCCGCCTCGGTGTCGGCCTCGTCCGGTGTGGCGCCGATGGTGGTGGCGTTGTCGTCGACGGCGGAGTCGGCGGGTGGGACGTTCACCGCGACGTCGTTGTCGGAGACGTATGAGTGGTCGGCGGGTGGGCAGGGCGGGGATTTCGGCTACTCGTATCCGTTCGAGATGCCGCCGTCGTCCGGGGGGCTGCAACCGAATCTGGCGTTGCGGTATTCGTCGGGGTCGGTCGATGGTCAGACGCTGGCGCGTAATGGTCAGGCGTCGTGGGTGGGTGAGGGTTGGGATCTGCAGGTCGGTTACGTCGAGCGGTCGTACCGGTCCTGCGCTGACGATGGCGGAACCACCGGGGACTTGTGTTGGTTCTCGTCGTACAACGCGACGTTGGTGTTGAACGGGTCGTCGACGCGGTTGGTGCGGGACGCGGCGACCGGGGTGTGGAAGGGCGCTGAGGACAACGGTTTGAAGATCGAGTTGTTGTCCGACCTGTCGTTAGGTAATGGTGACAATGACGGGGAGTACTGGCGCGTCACGACGCAGGACGGGACGCAGTACTACTTCGGGCGGCACAAGCGGAGCGCGGGGGACGTCGAGCCGCAGTGGTCGGTGTCGTCGGTGCCGGTGTTCGGCAACAACCTGGGGGAGCCGTGTTACTCGGCGGACGGGTTCGCGGCGTCGTCGTGCCTACAGGGCTACCGGTGGCACCTGGACTACGTTACCGACGCCATCGGTAACTCGATGACGTACTACTACAACCGGTTCTCTGGCAATTACGGGGCGAACAACAACACTGCTGCTGCCCCGTACGACATGGCGAGCTACCTGCACCACGTCGACTACGGCACCCGGGCAGGTTTTGAGGGGCCGCCGGCGCCGTTGCGGGTGGACTTCGAGCGGGCGCCGCGGTGTGTCGGGGCGTGTGCACTGGCGGACTACCCGGACACGCCGTGGGATCTGCATTGTGGGACGTCGAGTTGTCCGAACACGAAGAGTCCCGCGTTCTGGGGATCGGACCGGCTGGCCTCGGTCACGACGAAGGCGTGGAATTCCTCGGCTGGTGCGTATCGGGCGGTGGACCGTTGGGACCTGGCCCACAGCTACCCGGCCAGTGGTGACTTCATCTCCCCGGCGGGGAACGATACGTCGCCGAACCTGTGGCTGGAGAGTGTGACGCATACCGGGTTCGCTCCGGACGGGACGACCGGGTTGGCGGAGCCGGCGGTGAGTTTCGGCGGCGTTCGGATGTCCAACCGGGTGGACTGGGGTAACGACATCGGCGTCGCCCCGTACATGCACTACCGGATCAATCTGATTAGGAACGGGGTCGGTGGTGAGACCCTTGTTAGCTATGCGGGGGAGGGGTGTGTCCGGACGGTTCGGCCGAATCCACACGCGAACCCGACGCGGTGTTTCCCGCAGGTGCACAAGCCCGTGTCGATGCCCGCTGGGTACGGGTGGTTCCACAAGTACGTGGTGACGCAGGTTACTGAGCGGGACACCACGGGTGGGTCTCCGGATCAGGTGACCTCGTACGCGTACTCGACGGAGGGCTCGACGGACTCCTCGTTGTGGGCCCATGACCGCAACGAGGTGGCGGTTCTGGCGAACCGGACCTGGTCGGTGTGGCGCGGGTACACCACGGTCACGACGACCAAGGGTGCGGCGGGTGGCCCGCAGACCAGTTCACGGGCGCACTACTACCGGGGTATGAACGGTGACGGGATGCCGACCACCGACAACAGTGCGATGGCGTGGGGCACCCGCCGGGCGGGGATCACCACCCCGCTGATCACGCCCGGGTTCATGGCGACGGTCTCCGGGCAGGGCGGTCAGTGCCTCGACGTGGCTAACGCCGGAACCGCGAACGGCACCAACGTCCAGATGCAGGCCTGTAACGGGCATGGGGCGCAGGTGTGGCAGACCAGGTATCCGTCGAACGACGAGCCGTACTTTCTCATGTACAACCCGTTGTCCAACAAGTGCCTGGATGTGTTCCAGTTCTCGACCGCGAACGGCGCGGATGTCAACATCTGGGACTGCGCGAACACCGTCAACCAGCGGTGGCTGCGGCAGCCGAACGGGAGCCTGCTGAACCCGGCGTCGGGTCGATGCCTGGACATCGTCAACGTGAGCACGGTTCCGGAGACTCCGGTGCAGTTGTGGGACTGCGCCAACGCCTGGAGCCAGATGTGGCAACCGCAGGCCAACGGCAGCCTGGTCAGCCCCCAGGGCATGCGGTGCATGGACGCCGCCGGTACCGGCGACGGGACACCGGTGCGGTCGTACCAGTGCAATGGCGCGGCATCGCAGCTCTGGCAGCCATGGCTCTACAACACTCTGAGCAGTGGGCCGTCCGGCAAGTGCCTGGACGTCACCGGCGGCGGTACGGCGAACGGCAGCCCGGTACAACTGTGGACATGTAATGGCCAGGTAAACCAGGTATGGCAGCCACAGCCGAACGGTTCACTACTCAACCCGCAGTCGGGCCGGTGCCTGGACGCTGGGCCGAACCCTCGCAACGGGGTGCAGTTGTACCTGTGGGACTGCACCGGTTCGATCACCCAGTCGTGGGCACACCAGATCACCGACCAAGACGGTCTTGAAGGTCGTCCCATGCTCGAGGTCTCCCTCGACGGTCCCACCGTCCTCGGCGCCAGCCTCCACGTCTACAGCGTCACCCAGACCGGCTTGCGACCGAACCCGAACCCGGCCGGGGAGGACGTCACAGCCCGGATGTCCCGGGAGAACTACACCTGGGAACGCACCTGGCTCCCGGACTCGGGCACCTGGCGGTGGAGCGTGGTTGCCGCCGACTACGACTCCTATGGGCTACCCGTTCGGGTCAACGACCACGGGGATATGGCCGTCGCGACCGACGACCGGTGCAGCCACTACGCCTACGCCCGGAACACCGACCGGTGGATCGTCGACACCGTCTCCTACCAGGGCACCGACTCAAAGAACTGCGCCGCGGCCCCGACGTACCCGCAGGATCTCGTCGCCGAAGAGGTCACCTCGTATGACGGGCAGGCGTTCGGGGTCGCCCCGACCCGAGGCCTGGTCACCCGTACCGAAGAGGTCGCCTCGCGCAACGGCACCGCCAGCACCTACGTCACCACCATGCAGAGCACCCACGACGAGTACGGCAGGCCGCGGACCGCCACCGACGCCCTCAACCGCACTACAGAGACGAGCTACAACCCGTCGACCGGCGTACCTTCCATGGTCACGGTTACCAATCCGGCCGGGCACGTCACCACCACCCACCTCGACCCGCGCCGAGGGCTCACCCTGGGCCTCGTTGACCCGAACAACAAAACCACCGCAGCCCAGTACGACCCCCTCGGCCGGCTGACCAAGGTCTGGTACCCGGGCCGGGCCACGAACCAGACCCCCGACACCGAGTACGTCTACACCGTCAGCCAAGCCGCCAGGCATGTCGAGACGAAGACGCTTGCGCCGAACGGCAACCAGGTCAGCTCCTTCACCATCTATGACGGGCTTCTCCAGCCCCGGCAGAACCAGAACACCACCCCATCCGGCACCCGGGCGATCACGGACACCCAGTACGACTCGCGCGGTTTGACCGTCAAGCAGGCGACGGTCCACAACGCGGCTGCGCCGAGCGGCACTCTGCTCGCGTTCAGCGATGCCGACACGGTCAGCCAGTCCCGGTTCACCTACGACGGAGCAGGACGACTCCTTACCGACCAGTTCTGGTCCAACAACACCTTCAAGTGGCAGAGCATCACCAGCTACCGCGGTGACCGCACCCATACCGACCCGCCCGACGGCGCGGTGGCCACCACCGCGATCAACGACGTACGCGGCCGGACAACCGCGCTGCGGCAGTATCACGGCACCACGAACTCCGGCGCGTACGACGAGACCACCTACGAGTACGACCCGTCCGACCAGCTCACCAAGGTCACCGACCCGGCCGGCAACAACTGGACCTACCAGTACGACCTGCGTGGACGGCAGATCGGGAAGACCGACCCTGACGCGGGCACCTCGACGTCGACCTACGACGCCGCCGGGCAGCTTCTGACCACGACCGATAGCCGTGGCGAAACCCTCGCCCGGATCTACGACAACCTCGGCCGAATCAAGGAACTCCGCGACGACAGCGCCACCGGGGCCCTGCGTACGTCGTACGTCTACGACACCCTCGCCAAGGGACAAGCCACCTCGTCCACCCGCCACGTCGGTGCCGCCGCCTACACCACGGCCGTCACCGGCTACACCGACCGCTACCAGCCAACCGGCAGCAGCATCACCATCCCGGCGGTCGAGGGCAACCTCGCCGGTACCTACACCAGCACCTCGACCTACCTGCCGACCGGTGCACTCGCCACCAGCATCCTGCCGGCCACCGGTGGCCTGGCTGCGGAAACGCTGACCTACGGCTACAGCCAAGCCGGTCTCGCCACCACCATGGCCTCGGCCACCACCACCTACGTCGCCGCCACCAACCACCACTGGCAGGGGGAGCTCCAGGAACAGGTGCTCGGTGCGGCCGGCAAGCGGGTGTGGCTCGGCTACGGCCTCGACGACGCCACCCGCCGCCTCACCGGAATACGGGTACAGACCGAGAACCAAACCACACCGGGGACCTGGACCAACCGCGCCGGCGCAGACTACTCCCACGACCCGGCCGGCAACATCACCAGCATCGCCGGCGACACGAACGGCATCCGCGACCAGGTCGAGTGTTATCGGTACGACTACCACCGGCGCCTCACCGACGCTTGGTCACAGGCAGATGTCGGCTGCAGTACGCCGCAGCGGGCCGGCGCGGACGCGTACCGGTTGGCGTGGACGTACGACCTGACCGGCAACCGGAAGACCCAAACGAGTTGGAGCGCCACCGGCACTACGACCGCCACCTCCAGCTACCCCACCCCCGGTGCCAATCAACCCCACACCCTCAACCAGGTCGCCTACACCGGAGAGACCACCCGCACCGACACCTACACCTACGACACAGCCGGAAACACGACCACCCGTCCTGTCAGCGGTGTCACCCAAACCCTGACCTGGGACGAGGAAGGCCACCTGGCTACCACCAGCCAGACGAGCCAGAACACCAGCTACCTGTACGACACCGAGGGCAACCGCCTGATCCGTCGCGACGCTACCGGCGCCACTCTTTACCTCGGCGGGACCGAACTACGGCTCAAGACCAACGGACAGGTCGACGGCACCCGTTACTACAGCCACAACGGCACCACCATCGCTGTCCGTAACGTCACCGGTCTGACCTGGCTCGCCGCTGACCACCACGGCACCAGCCAACTCACGGTCGATCCGGACACCCTGAACGTAACCCGCCGGCGCAGCAAACCCTTCGGTGAGCCACGAGGCCCTCAGCCGGGCAGTTGGCCCAGCGAAAAGGGCTTCGTCGGCGGCACCCAGGATCCGACCGGCCTCACCCACCTCGGCGCGCGTGAATACGACCCGACCACCGGCCGCTTCATCAGCGTCGACCCCATCACCGACCACAACGATCCACAACAGGTGAACGGGTACGCCTACGCGTACAACTCGCCCGTCACTTTTACCGACCCAGACGGACTCAAACCCCTCATTACCGAGACCGCTGCCGGAGACGAGCAGCATTATCGCGACACGGGCGAGAAGTTCGTGAAGACCAGTAGCGGCAAGTGGGGCGTCGTCAAGGACAAGGTAAAGCCCAAGAGTCCACCGACCAAGCCGGGCCCCAAAAAACCGGATCCCAAGACCGACGGCCCGAGCAACGCGGACATTGCCAAGGCCAAGGAGATTAAGAAAACCAGCGTCGTGGATGTCGTCGTCCGTGCCGCCGGAAGCCTGTTGCTGGACTTCCTCGGAGTCACCGACATCATGGGTTGCATCGGCGGCGACCTAACCTCGTGCGCTATGGCACTCATCAACCTGCTGCCCCCGGGCAAGGTGGCCCGTGCCCTGTTCAAGTCGAAGGCAATTCTTAATCGCCTGCAAGTCGTCGGGACCGCCATCAAAAAGTGGGACGAGTCGGTCGCGTGGGCCAACAAGGTTCTCAAGCGTGGCTGTAACAGCTTCTTGCCCGGAACGGCCGTTCTCATGGCTGACGGGTCAACAAAACCCATCGAGGACGTCGATATCGGCGACGAGGTCGTCGCCACCGACCCCGAGACCGGAGAAACAAGGGCCAAGCAGGTCACCGATACGATTATCGGAAGCGGCGGCAAAGACCTCGTTGTAGTATCGATCGATATCGACGGTGATCGTGGTCGAGCCGTAGCCAGGATCACCGCGACAGACGAGCACCCCTTCTGGGACGACCAAGCTTCCGAGTGGGTGAACGCCGAAGATCTACGGCCCGATGATGTTCTTCTCACCCCCCAGGGTGAACGCGTACGAGTTCAGACGGTCGTTTCATACCATGCCATCGCGACCGTCTACAATCTTACTGTCGCTGACATCCATACGTATTATGTGGCAGCCGGCGACACACAGGTGTTGGTGCACAATGCTGACGAGTGTAAGGTGGTCGACCTTACCCTCGGTGCTGGGCCGAATGCTCGCGAAGGAGTTGCGCTTGTTGATGGAAACATCAATGCTCCGGGTGTGCGTGAACTAGTTAACGAGTCTGGTGCCGCAAATGGCTGCCATACCTGCCCAGCTCGGGTTCCGGGAACTCGTAGTGGTAATTGGATACCTGATCACCAGCCTCCGACTAAATCGGTCTCTCCGGGGAGCCCTCATACCGCTTATCCACACTGTCTGCCCTGTGCTCGAAGCCAGGCTGGCACGGTGACCCAACTCAACAGGGGGAACTTTGAATTCGATCCCGAGTGATCTGCTGGGTCTATTTATTGCGCCTTTTGACCACGGTTTGTTGCTGATCGAGGATTCCGAGAGTAATGCGACGCATGACGCGTGGGATGCGGCGCAGCAGTACGTCCATTTTGATCGTGACTCTCTGTATGTTGCCGTTCAAAGCGCCGTAGATGGCCATGTTGAGGTGTCGGCTTATCGTGATGAGGTATCCCCTGAAGAAGTCGGTCACCTAATCGAGGTCTTTTCGGGAATGATCGAATTGAGTTCGGGAATTCTTAGGGTTTGCGACTCCGATCAGAAGGCGACATTGAACATTCCTGTATCGCGAAAGGGTGGTCGTTTGAGGGTCCTTGTCGACGAACCGAACTGGGCGACCAAGGTCGTCGTCATGTTCGCCGGATAGAAGCTGGGGCAGGTTTATTGGGGTAAGTGTTCGGGTCGTTACTCGTGGTTGCCGCCGAAGTCACGTTCATGGGGCAGCGGTTCCAAGCGAGGTCGTGGTGGTTAGCCGTTGGTGGCCGCGGTCTGGTGCGGCCGGTGTGGATATAGGAGCAAATCTGGGCAGCGGCGCGTTTCCGATGGCGCTGAACGACGTTGACCCGATCAAGCTGCTTGGACCGTCTCCACTTGACCTGGGGCCACCTGGTCTGACGGGTCGCGGCACCAGGGACGGTCAGGCTCGTCCGGGCACAGCGGCCCGCGACCATTGGTCGCTGTGTTTGAGCCTTGGCTGAGCTTCCGGTATGCCGGTGGCCGATGGGGATAGGCGGGGTGTAGTTCCCCTACCGCCCGGCACACGTCACGCGTCGATCTTGATGGTCTGGATGAACAAAGCCCATGCGGCAGGGTCGAACGCCAGCACTGGGCCGGTCTTGTCCTTGCTGTCGCGCACCTCGGCGGTGTGGTCGGCGTACCGAGCTTCGACGCACCGGCCGTTGCCACCGCTGCGGGTGCTCTTGCGCCACTGGGAATTCATGGCGGCTCCTCAATCTTGGTACTCGCTGTCCCGGATCTTCTTGATCATCGCAGTCGACTCGGTCGCAGACAACGCCGAGGCGCGCAGGCTGTTGAAGACGACGGTACAACGCCGGACGTCCTCGCCTTCGGCGTAGAGGTCGCCGGTCAAACCCTCGATGTAGACGACTCCAGGACTTTCCGCGAAGTTCAAGATGGCGAAGCTCGACAGCATGGAGGCGTATGCGCCCTCGCGGAACGGGATCACCTGAATGGATACGTTCCACAGCTTCGAGGCGTCGAGCAACGCCGTGAGCTGTGCATGCATGACCTCTGGTCCGCCGATCTGGCGGTGGAGGACCGCCTCGTCCAGCACGGCAACCATGCGCAGGTTGCCCTCGTGGATCAGCTTTTGGCGCTCCAATCGAGCCGCGACGCGTTGCTCGATGGCTTCGGGCGTAGGTTGCGTCGCCTCGCCACTCGTGATCGCGCGGGCGTACTCCTCGGTCTGGAGCAGACCAGGCACCACGATCGTCTCGAAGTTCTGTAACTCGTCGGCCGCGGATTCCAGGCCGATGTACTGGCGGTAGGTCGGAGGCAGGTCGCCGTACTTCGCCCACCATCCGCGCTGCTTGCCGGATCGAGCCATGGTCAGCAATGTCTCGCGTAGCTCGGCGTCCGTCACGCCGTATTGGTTGAGCAGCGCGGTCAGCGCAGGTCCCTTGATGCCTACGCGTCCCTGCTCGATGCGTCGCATAGTGCTCGGCGACACCTCGATCACGTCGGCTGCCTGGGTGTGGCGGAGGGCGTTCCCGGATGGTGCGCCCTGTCCGGCCCGGGGAGTAGGGATGAACGAACGCATCCGGGAGTACATGCGCAGATACAGCCTGGGCTGGTGGAAGGCGTGCCATGTCCGGAGGCACGTGCTGTCTGACCCGCTTGGACAGGTTGACGGCGGCGACGTGACGGGAGCGCCCCGGTGAGCGCCCGGCCTCTGGTGCACTCGGCGACGAGGTGAGAGTGGGAAGCGGCGGGTACCTGATCGGCACGATGGGGAACTTCGAGGTCTCGCCGTACGGGTTCATCGGTACGGTGGCCAGCCTGCCCAACGGCCTGACACCGATCAGGGGAAACTGGATCGCCCTGGTCGCCACCGACTCCCGTACCGGTGAAGATGTCCCCCTTGCCGTGCAGGCCCACTACCTGCCGGGGTTCGTGCCGAGGTTGCGCGGTCTGCCGGACATGACGGACCCGCGATGGTGACGGAGCCCATGCACGTCGCCGGTCGTCCGCACTGGAAGTGCAAGGCGTGTGGCCAGCCCTGGCCCTGTGCGACGGCACGTACGGAACTGCTGACCGGATATCACGGAATGCCGCTGTCGTTGAGCCTTTACCTGGCGTCGCTCCACTTGGACTGCCTGAACGACCTCTACGCGTTGAACCCGAACCCGGACGACTCGGTCCCACAACCGTCCGAGGTGTTCACCCGGTTCTACGGCTGGACGGTGCCGGGGCGGGGGAGCGGGTAGCGGAGGAGGAGGCGGAGATCTGCATCCGGTGCACGAGGCGCCAGGCCGCCGGCCTCCCGCACGACTGCATCGACCAGCCCGACACCCGCCCGTACCGCGACTGGGGGTGCCGGTGTCCGTGTCCCCGCAATCCTCCGACCGGCAGGCTCAGAGCCCTTGCTGACTCAGGGACGACAGGTCAGGAGCGCAGGTACGGGGCGCCGTTGAGGTCGATGGTGCGGTAGCGACCGCCGCTAGGCGATGGCGGCGATGTTGCCGTCGTCGAAGTAGATTGCCTGGTGCAGGCGTCCGCCGAGGGCTGCGGCGTAACGGGCAAGTACGTCCTGCCCGGAGATCTTTCCTTGCTCGATCTGGGAGACGCGGCCTTTGGCGACCCCCATACGGTCGGCGACCTGCTGCTGGGTCAGACCGCGGGTACGGCGGACCTCGGCGAGGCGGTGCCCGAACACACCGGCCAACAGTTCCTGCTTGCCGGCCTCGACGGCCTGTTCTCCGCCGGCCCGCTCGACGTGTGCCGCGCGGATGTCCTTCCAGCGCGCGTAGTTGCTCATGTCTGTCGGCCCTCCTGCTCGGCGCGTTCCTTCAAGTAGATCTCATAGCGGTTCTCCGGGTAGATCTTCCACTGCCCATCGACCACTCGGTGGGTATAGGGGATGCTAAACCTGGAGGTAGCTCGAAACGGGCGGGGTCAGGTACGCAGGTACGAGGCGCCGTTGAGGTCGATGATGGTGCCGGAGGCCCATTCGGCTGCGGGTGAGGCGAGCCAGTGGACGGCGGCGGCGATCTCCTCGGGGCGGGCGACGCGGTTGAACGGGCTCTGTGCCCGCATCGCCTCGTCGCGGGGCGCCTTGATGTGTTCGTTGGTCAGGTCCGGTTCGACGAAGCCGGGCGCGACCGAGGCGACCGCGATGCCGTACGGGGCCAGCGCCACCGCCAGCGACTGGCCGAGCGAGTTCAGCGCGGCCTTGCTGGCGCCGTACGCGGGATGGTTCGGCTCGCCCCGGAAGGCGCCCCGCGAGGAGACGTTGACGATCCGGCCGCCACCCCGTGCACGCAGGTGCTGGACGGCGCACCAGGTGACGTTGGCCGCCCCGACCAGGTTCAGGTCGATGGTCTGTCGCCAGTGCTGCTGCCACTGCTCGTACGTGGTCTCGGTGATCGGGTGCGGGGTGGACTGCCCGGCGTTGTTGACCAGTACGTCCAGCCCGCCGAGCCGAGCCGCCGCGTCGTCGACCATCCTGCGTACGGCTTCGGGGTTGGTCAGATCGGCCTGGACCACGACGTGGCCGGTGCCGGGCAGCGCCGCCGCGAGTTGTCCGGCCAGTTCGGCGGACTCCCGGTGGTGGATCGCCACCCGGTCCCCGCCCTCCGCGAACGCGGTCGCCACCGCCCGTCCGACTCCCCGGGAGGCCCCGGTCACCAGTACCGCTCGTCCTGTCACGCCCATCATCATCCCCCGGAGGCATAGCATGCCGTGGGTGGAGACTGACTGCTTGTTCTGCCGGATCGTGGCCGGCGAGATCCCGGCGACCGTGGTCCGGGAGACCGACACGATGCTCGCCTTCCGCGACATCTCGCCGAAGGCGCCGGTGCACATCCTGGTGATCCCGAAGGAGCACTTCGTGGATGTGGCGACGCTGGCCCAGGCCGACCCGGAGTTGGCGGGCGCGCTGCTGGAGACGGCGGCGACCGTGGCCGAGCAGGAGGGGCTGACCCTGGACGGCTTCCGGTTGATCTTCAACACCGGGCAGTGGGGCGGCCAGGAGGTTTTCCACGCGCACGCGCACCTGCTCGGCGGTGCCCCACTCGGCCCGATGCTGGCCGGCTGACCGCCGGCCGGGGCAACCGGCCCCTGCGGTTCAGCCGACGAATTCCACTCAGCCGAACTTCACTCGGCCGACGAATTCCGCGATCGCGCGGGTGAACTCCTCGGGCTGTTCGAGGTGGCCGAAGTGGCCGCTGTCCCTCAGCAGGACGTGCCGCGAGCCGGGGATGCCGTCGTGCAGCATGGTGGCCCACCGCGTACCGCAGATGAAGTCGTGCTCGCCGACGACGACCAGGGACGGTGCGGTGATCGAGCCGAGTTGGTCGCGTACGTCGAACGGGGTTGGTTCCTCACCGAGTTGCGGGCCGAGCCATCCGCGTACGGCGGCGCGCATCGGTGTGTACTCGCCTTCGCGGCCCCAGTAGTCGGCGAAGTAGACCGGCAGGATGCGCTGCAACTTGGTGCTGACCCAGTTGTCGTCCGGCGCGTCCGGCGTCTCCTGGAACGCCACGGCCACGTCGGCCGCCTCCGCTCGTTCTGGGTGCTGCTCGACGAAACGCTGGACGCCCGCCATCGCCTCGGCCCAGAACTCGGGGCCGGTGACCGGCGAGGTGTCGTACAGGATGAGGCCGGCCACCCGGTCGGGATGATCCAGGGCGTAGCGCTGGATCACGAAGCCGCCGTGCGAGTGCCCGAGCAGCAGCACCCGTTCCTGGCCGAGGTGCTCGACCACCCCGTGTAGGAAGCGGGAGTAGGTGTCGAGACGGTAGTCGCGGGGGTCGGCGAGCTGGCCGGACGCCCCGGTGCCGACCGGCTCCAGGTAGACCATGGTCAGGTGCGCTTCGAGCGTGGGCATCCGCAGGTACGCCCACTCGATCCCCGGGCCGCCGGAGTGCACGATGCAGACCGGTCCGGTGCCGGCGACGTGGTAGACCTGCCGTACGCCGTCGACGTCGATCTCGTGCGTGGCCGCGGTGAGGGCGGCGGCTGTGGTGGAACCCATCGGATGATCTCTCTCCCCGAACTGTGGCCTGACGAAGGCGAGCCTGAGCTGTCGCCTACGAGATGCCGCAGCGGCGGAAAAGTTCGACCTGCTGGCGTGAAATTCTCCGGTCAGGCGGCGGCCAGCGCCGGCTGCGGGTGGAACAGCCGCATCCGGGCGGTGCGTCCCTCGCGCAGGGTGTGCAGCCAGACCGCGCCGGGCGGGCAGTGGGTCGGGTCGTCCGGTGGGCTGATCAGGTCCGCTTCCCAGATCATCACGTCGCTGCTGGCCGCGACGTTGGTGATCCGCTGCCGTACGCCCGCGGCGAGGTCACGTTCCATCGCCGAGACCGCGAACTGGCGGCCGCCGGCCACCTGACCGTCGGGGGTGACGAACTGGGCGTCCGGCGTCCAGTGTTCCCGTACGAAGTCGGAGAAGTCGCCTCGGCCGGCGGTCACCAGCGCCTCCTCCGCCTCGCGTCGGCGGGCGGCGGTCAGCTCGGTGGCGTCGTCGTGGGCCAGGTTCGCCGTCTCGTGCAGCGCGGTGGCGAGCTTGCTCCTGGCCTGGCTCAACCGGCTGCGTACGGTGCCGACCGGGATCCCGCACAGGGCGGCGATCTGGTCGTACGACGACACGTGGCTGAAATACCTCAGCATGGTCACCAGGCGCACAGGTTCGGACAACTGACCCATCGCGTGCCAGATCCAGTCCCGCATCGACCGACTTTCCAGCAGGTCCTCCGGGGTGGGGTCGGCGGCCGGCAGGGCGAGCGCCTCCAGGTCGGCCATCGGCACCGTACGCGAGCGGCGCAGGCGCATCCGGGCACCGTTGCGTACGACCGCACGCAGCCAGGGGCCGACGGCCGCCGGGTCGCGCAGTTCACCGATCCGGCTCAGCGCGACCAGCACGGCGTCCTGCACCACGTCCTCCGCGTCCGGTCCGTACCCGAGCAGGCTCAGCGCCACCGCCTGCATGCCCGCCTGATGCCGCGACACCAGTAGACCCAGCGCGGTCGGGTCGCCGGACTGGGCGGCCCGTACCAGCTCGGCATCGGAATCCGGGGTGGCAACCACACCTGTCTCCTTCTCTCGCACACCTCTTCCGGGACTGGATGCGGGAGCGGTCCGGGAAGTTCGACGACGTGGCGAAATTAACTGTGGGTGATCGTCGTGGCGGTTCCACGCTACCCGGCGTAGAGAACGCCCGGCCGGTGCGGTTCCGGCCGGCCCGCCGATATCATCAGCGTGATCTTGACGGCGGCGGCGGAGGGTTGGCTTCGATGACCGAGGTGGGCCGGCGACTGACACGGATGACCCGGCAGGTGCAGGCGGAGGAGCGGGTGCCCGCGCTCTCGGTGGCGCTGCACCGGGCCGACCGCCCGCTCTGGACCCTGGCCGTCGGCGGGACCGGCAACAACGCACCGCTCGGGCCGCAGACCCCGTTCCGGATCGGCTCGGTGACCAAGACCTTCACCGCCGTACTGGTGATGCAGGCCCGCGACGACGGGCTGCTCGACCTGGACGACCCGATCGGGACCCACCTCGACCTGCCCGCGCACGGCGAGCTGACCGTACGCCGGTTGCTCTCGCACACCGCCGGGCTGCAACGCGAGCCGTACGGCGACGTCTGGGACACCCTGCGCGCGCCCGCCGTGGACGAACTCCTGGCCGAGCTGGACCGGGCCGAGCGGGTGTTGCCGCCGGCCCGCCGCTACCACTACTCCAACCTCGGGCTGGCGCTGCTCGGCCACGCGGTCGCCCGGCTGCGCGGCGGCACCTGGGCCGAGGTGCTCGCCGACCGGGTGCTCAACCCGCTCGGCCTGTCCGCGACCACGCTCGCCCCGGCACCGACCGCCGCGACCGGATTCCTGGTCGACACCTACTCCGACCACGCCCACCCGGAGCCGCCCACCGACTTCGGCGCGGTCGCCCCGGCCGCGCAGCTCTGGAGCACCGCACCGGACATGGCCCGGTGGGCAGCCTTCCTGGCCGACCCCGCCGCGGTCGACCCGGCGGGCGCGGTGCTGCGGCCCGACACCCTGGACGAGATGCGCTGGCCGCTGACGGTCACCGACCAGACGCTCTGGCACCGCACCTTCGGACTCGGGCTGATCATGGTCCCGCAGCCGGACCCGGTGACCGGGGCGGCGCGGCGGGTGGTGCACGTCGGGCACGACGGCGCCATGCCCGGCTTCCTGGCCGCCGTCTACGGCCGCCGGGGCGGACCCGGTACGCCGGGCGCGATGGGTGCCGCGGTGCTCGCCTCGTCCGGTACGGCCAGCGCGATCCTGGACCTGCCGCACCGCCTGCTCGACGCCGCCGTCGCCGACGACCCGGCCGAGATCGTCGCCTGGGCGCCCGGCGAACCCGCTCCCGAGCGTTACCGGGGCATGCTCGGCCGCTGGTGGGGCGAGGGCTACGAGTACGTCTTCGGCTGGCACGACGGAACCCTCCAGGCCCGGGGTGCCGACGCCCCGGCCGGCTGGCCCCCGTCGATCTTCGTGCCGCTGCCGGACCGGCCGGACGTGCTGCGTACGGTCTCCGGGCGGGAGACGGGTGAACTGCTCCGGCTGACCAGGGACGATCGGGGCACGGTGGTACGAATGCACTGGGCGACGTACCGGTTCACCCGGTCCCAGGAGACCTTCGACGGCTTCGACTTCCGAGCCGTCACCGAACGTCAGCCGTGACGTCGCCAGGTGTGGCGCCAGGTGGGGAAATGGGCGGCGCCCTGTCGGCGTTGAGCAGATACGATGGGAAAGTCGTCCGTACGCTGCGCCACCAGGGCGCGGCCATGAGATCGAGAGCAGGTGGCGTGGGGCCCGCCGGGCCCGACCTATGACCGGTACCCCACCTCCCGGCCAGGCCCGGGTGCAGACCAGGATCACCGTTCCTGACTCGCAGATCATGGTTAACCTGCTCGGGCCCGGAGACGAGGTTCTCCGCCTGGTCGAGCGCTCGATCAACAGCGACGTACACGTACGGGGCAACGAGATCACCATCACCGGCGCCCCGGCCGACAACGCGCTCGCCGAGCGGCTCTTCACCGAGCTGCTCGAACTGATCGAGAAGGGCGAGACACTGACCGTCGACGCCGTCCGGCGTACCGTCGGCATGCTCGAACAGGGCAGCGCCGAGCGGCCCGCCGAAGTGCTGACCCTCAATATCCTGTCCCGGCGCGGGCGCACCATCCGGCCCAAGACGCTCGGCCAGAAGCGCTACGTCGACTCGATCGACGGGCACACCATCGTCTTCGGCATCGGCCCCGCCGGTACCGGCAAGACCTACCTCGCCATGGCAAAGGCCGTCCAGGCGCTCCAGGCCAAGCAGGTCAACCGGATCATCCTGACCCGGCCGGCGGTCGAGGCGGGGGAGCGGTTGGGCTTCCTGCCCGGCACCCTCTTCGAGAAGATCGACCCGTACCTGCGCCCGCTCTACGACGCGCTGCACGACATGCTCGACCCGGACTCCATCCCGAAGCTGATGCAGGCCGGGACGATCGAGGTCGCGCCGCTGGCGTACATGCGGGGCCGTACGCTCAACGACGCGTTCATCATCCTGGACGAGGCGCAGAACACCACGCCCGAGCAGATGAAGATGTTCCTCACCCGACTCGGCTTCGGTTCCCGGATCGTGGTGACCGGTGACATCACCCAGGTCGACCTGCCCGGCGGCACCACCAGCGGCCTGCGGGTCGTACGCGACATCCTGGCGAACGTGGAGGACGTCCACTTCGCCCAACTCGCCAGCTCGGACGTCGTACGGCACCGACTGGTCGGTGACATCGTCGACGCCTACGCCCGGTGGGACGCCGAGCGGGAGGCGAAGCAGGCCCAGGGCGTGCACGCCGTGCCCGGAACTACCGCACAGGGTGGCCGCGCCAGCCGGCGCCGCTAGACCAGCAGCCCAAGAGAGCAGCAGGGGAACAAGTTGTCCATCGAGATCGCCAACGAGTCGGGCGCCGAGGTCGATACCGACGCGGTGCTCGCCGTCGCCCGCTACGCCCTGGACGAGATGGGGGTCAACCCCCTCGCCGAGCTGTCGGTGCTGCTCGTCGACATCGAGTACATGGCGGAGCTGAACCACCGTTGGATGGGCGGGGACGGTCCGACCGACGTACTCGCCTTCCCGATGGACGAGGGCAGCGTCGACCACGGCCCCGGCGAGGTCAGCGGCGGTGAGCCGGCGTTGCTCGGCGACATCGTGCTCTGCCCCGAGGTGGCGGCCAAGCAGGCGGCCACCGCCGGCCACTCGGCCGCCGACGAGCTGCACCTGCTCACCGTGCACGGGGTGCTGCACCTGCTCGGTTACGACCACGCGGAGCCGGAGGAGGAGCGCGAGATGTTCGCACTGCAGGCCAAGCTCCTCTCCGGGTGGCGAGCAGCGCGGGCCCAGTGATGCCGGACCACTTAGCCGCCGCCGGCGCCACCGCCGCCGGCCTGCCCGATCTGCAGCTCCTCTTCTTCGGCGCCGCCCTGGTGGTGCTCGCCGGGCTCTTCGCGATGACCGAGGCCGCGCTCGCCGCGGTCTCCCCGGCCCGTGCCGGTGAGCTGGCCCGGGACGGGGCACGCGGCGCGCGTACGCTCCAGATCGTCGCCGCCGACGCGGTCCGGCACCTCAACCTGTTGCTGTTGCTGCGGCTGCTCTGCGAACTGACCGCGACCACCCTCGTCGCGCTCGTCGCGGTCGACACCTTCGGCGCCGGCTGGCGGGCGGCACTGGTCACCGCCGGTGCGATGACCGTGGTCAGCTTCGTGGTCGTCGGTGTCGCACCGCGCACCATCGGCCGGCAGCACGCCTACGCGGTCGGCCGGGCGAGCGCACCGCTGGTGCGGTGGCTGGGCCGGGCGCTGAACCCGCTCGCCTCGCTGCTGATCCTGATCGGCAACGCGGTCACCCCCGGTCGGGGCTTCCGCGAGGGTCCGTTCGCCACCCAGGTGGAGTTGCGTGAGCTGGTCGACCTGGCCGAGCAGCGGGGCGTGGTCGAGCACGGCGAACGGCAGATGATCCACTCGGTCTTCGCCCTCGGTGACACCATCGCCCGCGAGGTGATGGTGCCGCGTACCGAGATGGTGTGGATCGAGGCGCACAAGAAACCGCCGCAGGCGATGCTGCTCTTCCTGCGCTCCGGTTTCTCCCGGATCCCGGTGATCGGCGAGAGCGTCGACGACGTGCTCGGTGTGCTCTACCTCAAGGATCTGATCCGGCGCACCCAGGGCGGCGACCCGGCCGCCGAGGAGGTGCCGGTCTCCGAACTGATGCGCGAGGCGACCTTCGTACCGGAGTCGAAACCGGTGGACGACCTGCTCTCCGAGATGCAGGCCGCCCGTACCCACCTGGTAATCGTCGTGGACGAGTACGGCGGCACCGGTGGCCTGGTCACCATCGAGGACATCCTGGAGGAGATCGTCGGCGAGATAACCGACGAGTACGACGTGGAACGCCCTCCGGTGCAACGCCTCGACGGCGGCGACGTACGCGTCACCGCCCGGCTCCCGGTCGAGGACCTCGGCGAACTCTTCGACGTGGAACTCCCCGCCGACGAGGTGGAAACCGTCGGTGGCCTGCTCGCCCAGGCGCTCGGCCGGGTGCCCATCCCGGGTGCCGCCGCCGAACTGGGCGGCCTGCGACTCATCGCCGAAGGCACCACCGGGCGGCGTAACCGGATCGATTCGGTGCTGGTCAGCCGGCTCGCCACCGGCGACAAGGACGACCCGGCGAACCGAGGCGACGGCGGCGACCGCGAGTCGCGCAGGAACACCGAACAGAGCAAGTCCCAGAAGCAGAAACAAGACCGATCCGAGGAGAGGCAACCCGCTGATGCCTGAGTCGTACGCCGTATCCGCCGCCGCACCGGCCGGGCCGATCGGCTCCGCCGCGGCGCCCGCCGAGTTGAGCGCCGAGGACGCCAAGCTGGTCGTCCTGGCGCGGGGCGCGCGCGCCCGGATCGGCGCGGTGGAAGGAGCGGCCGTACGCGACCAGGACGGCAGGACGTACGCCGCGGCCAGCGTCAGCCTGCCCTCGCTGACCATCACCGCCCTCCAGTTGGCGGTCGCCTCGGCGGCTGCCGCCGGTGCCAGCCGCCTGGAGGCCGCCGCGGTCGTCACCGAGGCGTCGACGCTCGACGGTGCCGGGCACGCAGCCGTACGCGACCTGGCCGCCGAGGCGCCGATCCACGTCGCCGCCCCGGACGGCACCCTGCTCGGCACGGTGCTCGCGTGAGCGGCCGGATGCCGACCCCGCGCGGGGTCCGTGGCGCGGACGGGACCAACGGCCAGCCGTACCGGGCGGGCTTCGCCTGCTTCGTCGGACGGCCCAACGCTGGCAAGTCGACCCTGACCAACGCGATCGTCGGACAGAAGATCGCCATCACCTCCAGCAAGCCGCAGACCACCCGGCACGTCATCCGGGCCGTACTGCACCGGCCGGAGGCCCAGCTCGTCCTGGTCGACACCCCCGGCCTGCACCGCCCCCGTACGCTGCTCGGCGAGCGACTCAACGACCTGGTCCGGTCCACCTGGAGCGAGGTCGACGTGATCGGCCTCTGCGTGCCGGCGAACGAGCCGGTCGGACGCGGCGACCGGTTCATCACCGGCGAGTTGGCCGAGCTGAAGGCCAGCGTGATCGCCGTCGTCACCAAGACCGACCTGGTCGACAAGAAGCGGCTGGCCGAGCAGTTGCTCGCGGTCAACGAGATGGGCGAGTTCGCGGCCGTGGTGCCGGTCAGCGCGGTCTCCGGCCACCAGGTCGACACCCTCGTCGACGTGATGACCGGCTACCTGCCGCCGTCGCCGCAGCTCTACCCCGACGACATGCTCACCGACGAACCGGAGCAGGTGCTGGTCGCCGAGCTGATCCGGGAGGCGGCGCTGGAGGGCGTACGCGACGAACTGCCGCACTCGATCGCGGTGGTGGTCGAGGAGATGGTCCCCGAGGACAAGCTCATCCGGATCTACGCCGATGTCTACGTGGAGCGGCCCAGCCAGAAGGCGATCGTGATCGGCCACCAGGCCAGCCGGCTCAAGGACGTCGGCACCCGGGCCCGGCAGCAGATCGAGGAACTGCTCGGCAGCCGGGTCTACCTCGACCTGCACGTACGGGTCGCGAAGGACTGGCAGCGGGACCCGAGGCAGTTGCGCAAGCTCGGCTTCTGACAGCGGGGGGCGGGCCTGGCCCGGGAACCGCTCGTCACCGGATCAGCCGGCCCCAGGTGCTGGGTCTGGCGTTGGCGTCCCACGCGCATACACGCGATCGCTTCTAGGCGATATAGCCGAATCCTATGGGATTGTTCACCTGTGGGACACCCCGTGCATCGTTCGAACGGTGGACAGGCAGGGTAGGAAAACGTACGACCCCCTGTCGCCCCGGTTCAGATGCAGGCTGATGCGAAACAGATACGTAGATCTCCTCCGTTTTCTGGCAATCATCCGAGTTGTCGTCTACCACACCACCGGTTGGGCGTTCCTGACCATCGCGTTCCCGGCGATGTCGGTGATGTTCGCCCTCGCCGGATCGCTGATGGCAGCGTCCCTCGACCGCTCCGGTGTCGGGGCGGTGGGCCGCCGGTTACGCCGCCTGCTCCCGTCGCTCTGGCTGCTCGCCGCGTTCTTCGTACCGGCGATGCTGCTCACCGGACTACCGGTCAACTGGCGGCTACTGCTCTGGGTCGCACCGATCGCCGACCCGCCGAGCAACGGCTGGGGTGCGCTCGCGTTGAGCGCCATCTGGTACCTGCGCGACTACCTCTGGTTCGTACTGGTGTCGCCGCTGGCCCTGTGGCTGTTCCGGCGCTTCCCGCTGCCCACCCTGGCGGCACCGTACGTGCTGCTGGTCGTGGTGGAGTTCGGCTTCCCGAGCGCACCGAACGTGCTGCGCGACTTCGGGCTCTACTTCGGAGCGTGGCTGATCGGCTTCGCGCACCACGACGGCATGCTGCGGCGGCTCTCCCGGCGGGTGCTGATCCCGGTCGCCGGCACGCTCGCGGCCCTCGGCGCGGCATGGATCTTCACCCATCCGGGTCCGCGGGGCTTCGACCTCAACGACATCCGGCTCGGCAATGGACTCTGGTCCGCCGGCTTCACCCTGCTGCTGCTCGGTCTCGCCCCGGCCGGTGCCGCCTGGGTGGACCGCAACGAGATCTTCAGCCGGGCGGTGACGGTGCTCAACCGGCGGGCGCTGACGGTCTACCTCTGGCACATGCCGATCGTGATCGGCCTGACGGCGTTGATGGTGCGCGCCGGCTGGAGCCTGACCGACGCGACCGGCGTCACCGTACGGCTGGTCGTGGTCAGCACCCTGGTCGCGCTGGCCACCGCGCTCTTCGGCTGGATGGAGGACCTGGCCGCACGCCGCCGTACCGCCCTGCTGCCCGGCGGCGAGACGAGCCGGCCCCGGCCCAGCCCGGCCCGCCCGGTCATCCCGACCCAGCGGACCGGACCCGCGCCCGGCCGCCGATCCGGCGACCGCGATGGCCCCGCCCGGCCGGGAACCGTGGATCGGGACCGGAGTGGGCCGGCCCGTCCGGAGACCGTGGACCGCGGGGGTGCAGCGGCGGTTCCGCAAACCGTCGACCGGACCGGATCCGGGCGGTGAACCGGGCCGCGGGGGAGTGGACCGGGTCAGCGGGGAGTGATCGTGATGTCCCCGCTGGCGGTCTGCAGGTCGAGCCGGTTCGTGGCGGTCGGGTCGTCGGCCAGCTCCGAGCGGGCGGTGCCGGACGAACTCGTGGACCGGACCCGGTACGCCCCGGCCGGCACGGTCAGCTCGATCGAACCACTGGACGCGCGGGCGTTCACCGAGCCCGCCGTGTCCAGGGTCAGCACGATGTCGCCGGAACCGGTGGTGGCGTCGACCGTACCGCCGAGACCGTGGCCGTTCACCGAGCCCGAACCGGTGCGTACGGTCGACGCGGTGCCGACCCGGCTGAGGTCGATGTCGCCCGAACCGGTCTGCGCCCGGACCGTGCCGCTCGCGCCGATCAGGGTGATGTCGCCGGATCCGACCTTGACGTCCACGTCACCGACATCGGACAGCTCGATGTCACCGGACCCGTTCTCACCGCTGACCGAGACTCCGGTCGGGGCGACGATCTCGTACGAGACACCGCAGCGGGACCCGCAGTCGGTGTCGATCCGCAGTTCGGTGCCCTCGATCACGTAGGTGGAGCCGGGCTCGGAGCCCCAGTACCGAACCACCCGTTTGATCCGTACGTCGGACACCGCCGCGGTCGACACCACGACGTCACCCGAGCCCGGCTCCAGCGCGATCTTGGTGATCTTGACTGCTTCGGTCTGGTCGAAGTCGAGCCGCCGCTGCCCCACGGAGAACCCGTCGCAGCCGGCCAGGATGCCCAGGGTGAGCGCGCCCGCCGTGACGGCGGTGACGATCCGGAACATGGTCATACAGACGAGGCTAGGAGCCGGCAGCCATCCGGACATCAGGGAGGAGCCACGCATCCATCCCGGAGAAGACCCTGAGAACGCACTCAGGGTCACACCGCCCCGACCCGGGTGTGCGGGGCAGGACCGGGGGCGGGGGAGAATGGTCGGATGGCCGGGTACCGCAGACAGCTCTACCGCGACGACGCGTTGGTGCTGCGCGTACAGAAGCTCGGTGAATCCGACCGGATCATCACCCTGCTGACCCGGCGGCACGGCCGGCTGCGGGCGGTCGCCCGAGGGGTACGCCGGACCACCTCCCGCTTCGGCGCCCGGCTGGAACCCTTCGGCCACGTCGACCTGCAACTCGCCGGTGACCCGCAGGGCAACATCGGCAGCGCCTTGCACACGGTCAGCCAGGTCGAGGGAATCGACCTGTACGGGCGGCGGTTCCTCGAGGACTACCCCCGCTACACCACCGCCAGTGCGATCGCCGAGACCGCCGAGCGGCTCACCCCGGTGGAACGTGAACCGTCGCTGCGGCTGTTCCAGCTCACCCTCGGCGCACTGCGCGCGCTGGCCGAGGGGAGCCACGCGAGCAGCCTGGTGCTCGACGCGTACCTGCTGCGTGGGATGGCGCTGGCCGGCTGGGCGCCGGCTCTGGTCGCCTGTGCCGTCTGCGGCACCCCCGGACAGCACCGGGCTTTCTCCGTACCGGCCGGGGGTTGTGTCTGCCCGGACTGCCGACCACCCGGCGCGGCCCACCCGGCCCCGGCCACCATCGATCTGATGTCCGCGCTGACCACCGGCGACTGGCGGGTGGCCGACGCGACCGAGGTCAACCACCGGCGCGAGTGCAGCGGCCTGGTCGCCGCTCACCTGCAATGGCACCTGGAACGCGCGCTACGCTCGCTGCCGTTGGTTGATCGAGACGACCGGTCCGTCCGGACCGATCTGAACGAACCGGCCGGGACCTCGGAGTACGGGCCGGAGCAGGGGGAGACAGCGCAGTGATCCGATCCATGACCCGCGGAGCGCGTCGGCAGCCGATGGCGCCGACCCCGCACCCGTCCGGTGCCCGTCCGCCGGCCCTGCCCGCGGACGCCCTGCCCAAGCACATCGCGGTCGTGATGGACGGCAACGGACGGTGGGCCAAGGACCGGGGCCTGCCCCGTACCAAGGGACACGAGGCCGGCGAGTTCTCCCTGTTCGACACGATCGAGGGCGCGATCGAGCTGGGCGTGCCCTACCTGTCGGCGTACGCGTTCTCCACCGAGAACTGGCGGCGCTCGCCGGACGAGGTGCGCTTCCTGATGGGCTTCAACCGGGACGTGATCCGGCGCCGTCGCGACCAGCTGGTCGACCTCGGCGTACGGGTGGTCTGGTCCGGGCGGGCCGGGCGGCTCTGGAAGAGCGTGATCTCCGAGCTGCAGACCGCGGAGGAGATGTCCCGCGACAACACCAAGCTGACGCTCCAGTTCTGCGTCAACTACGGCGGTCAGGCCGAGATCGCCGACGCGGCGGCGGCCATCGCCCGGGACGTCGCGGCCGGCAAGGTCGACCCGGCGAAGGTCAACGAGAAGATGGTCGCCCGGTACCTCTACCACCCCGAGGTGCCCGAGGTCGATCTCTTCCTGCGCCCCTCCGGCGAGCAGCGGACCTCGAACTTCCTGCTCTGGCAGAGCGCGTACGCCGAGCTGATCTACCTGGACGTGCTCTGGCCCGACTTCGACCGCCGCCACCTCTGGTACGCCTGCGAGCTGTACGCCCAGCGCGACCGCCGCTTCGGCGGGGCCCTGCCGAACCCGGTGGCGCCGAGCTAGCCAGGCCGTAGTCCGCGCAGCAGCAGTTTGACCAGTCGGCGCGGGTCGTAGCACGGGTCGCTGTCCCGTCCGATGCAGAGGTTGCCGATGCCGCGCATCAGTTCGTAGGGCTCTGTGCCGGGCCTGATTTCGCCCGTGTCGACCGAGGCGTCGAGCAGTTGCCCGCAGACGGGCACCAGCCGGTCGAGGAAGTACGTGTGCAGCGCCTCGAAGCCGCTGCTGTCCGACTGCATGGCGTTGGCGAGCCCGTGCTTCGTGACCAGGAAGTCGACGAACAGGTCCACCCACTGGCGCAGCGCCGCGTACGGGGATTCGGCGCCGGCCAGCAGGGTCGGGCCGGCCTCGGCGCACGCCTCGACCTGGTGCCGGTAGACGGCGACGACAAGATCCGCCCGAGTGGGGAAGTGGCGGTAGATCGTCCCCATCCCGACGCCCGCTCTGGTCGCGATCTCCCGGATCGGCGCGTCGACGCCGGAGGTGACGAACACCTCGGCGGCGGCGGCAAGCAGCGTCTGCTGGTTGCGTAGCGCGTCGGCCCGCTTGTTCCGGGCCGGCACCTCCCCGGACGGGCTCGTAGTCGACACCACGCTCTCCTTCCGATTCCCTGCTGGCCGTTGCCGCGCCCCTGGTCGAGGGGTGGCGGCCGGCTCCGGCCGTTGACAAAGCGGAACAGTGCTCCGTATATTAATCGGAGCGACGTTCCGCTTCAGCGTAGCCGAAGCCGGCCGTCGCGACCGCCTCACCCCACCGCCGCTCGTACGGGACCGGCGGCAGAGGCCATCGAAGGGAAATATGCATCATGAGTGAATCGACCTACCCAGCCGGCAACTCACCCACCCAGGTCCTCTCGGTCAGCCCGGTGGTGCTGCCGGCTCCCGACCGCGCGGTGGACCTGGAACTGCGGATCTCCGCGCCGGTGACCGGCGGCGAGCTGCCGATCATCCTGCTCTCGCACGGCCACGGCCCCTCGAACAACCTCTCCTCGCTCAACGGCTACGCCCCGCTCGCCAACTTCTGGGCGGCCCACGGCTTCGTCGTGATCCAGCCCACCCACCTGAGCTCCAGGACGCTGAGCCTGCCCCCCGACACCCCGGGAGCGCCGCTGTACTGGCGATCACGGGCCGCGGACATGACCCGCATCCTCGACCACCTCGACGTGATCGAGGCCGCCGTCCCGCAGCTACTCGGGCGCCTGGACCGGAGCAGGGTCGCCGTGGCCGGGCACTCGATGGGCGGGCACACCGCGAGCCTGCTGCTCGGCGCCCGGCTCACCGACCCGGACGACGGCACGGAGGTGAACCTGGCCGAGCCCCGGATCAGGGCGGGTGTGCTGCTTGCTGCGCCCGGCCGGGGCGGCGACGCCCTCAGCGCGTACGCGGCCGAGAACTACCCCTTCTTCCTGACCACGGACTTCTCGCAGATGACAACACCCACCCTCGTGGTCGTCGGGGACAAGGACAGCTCGACCCACCTGACGGTCCGGGGCCCGGACTGGCACCTCGATCCGTACCTGCTCTCGCCGGGGCGCAAGGACCTGCTCACCCTGTTCGGCGCGGAGCACGGGCTCGGCGGGATCTCCGGCTACGACGTCGCCGAGACCACGGACGAGAACCCCGAACGGGTCTCGGCGGTCCAGCGGCTCACCTCGGCGTACCTCCGGTCGCAGCTCCACGCCGGGGATTCCGCCTGGCAGGCGGCGCGGGACGCACTGGCGGCGGACCCCGATCCGCTCGGACGGGTCGAGTCCAAGTAACTCGGACGAGTCCAGGTAACTCGGTCGAGTCCAGGTAACTCGGACGGGTCGAGGTTCGGAGTCGACCCGACCACGTCGGGCGCGGTGCGGTCAGGCGATACTGGGCGCGGCCATCCGGTCGGTCCCGGCGAGGATGCGTACGACCGGTTCCACCGCGCTGAGGTCGGTGAGGACCATCTGGGCGCCGGCCGCGGCCAGGTCGGCGGCGGAGGTGGAGCCGGTGGCCACACCGACGGCGGTTACCCCGTTGGCGAGGGCGCCGGCCACATCGTGCACGGTGTCGCCGATGACCAGGATGTCGGTCGGGGCGAAGCGGTGGCCGTACTTGGCCTCGGCCAGGTCGCGGCACCGTCGGACCAGGGCCGCGCGTACGGTGTCGTGCCGGCCGTAGCCGCCGATGTCGAGATCCAGTTCGGCGCCGAGGCCGAGCGCGGCGAGTTTGTCCGCGGCGACGGGCGGGATGTTGCCGGTCACCAGGGTCTGGACGACGTGGGGGTGACCGGCCAGCCCGGCGAGCACCGCGCCGACACCCGGTAGTACCCGTCCCTGTTCGGCGATCAGATGCCGGCGGGCGGCGAGCGCGGCGGCGTACCGGTGGAAGAACTCCTCCAGGTACGGCTCGTAGTCGGCGACGCCGTGCGTGGTGAACGCCTCGGCGGCCAGGTCGCGATCGGTCCGACCGGCCGAGTACGGCATCCGCTGCCAGGCCACCCCGGTCAGCGCGGTGAACGCCTCGGCGTACGCGAGCTTCGCCGCAGCCCCGGTCTGCACCAGTGTCCCGTCGATGTCCCACATCAACAGCCGTGGCGCCGCCGCCACCGGATCCGTGGGCACGGACTGGGCCGGGGTGCTCATCCCTGGCCCAGCCGGGCCTCGATGTGCGCCACCTTCGCGGTCATCGCGTCGGTCACACCGGCCCGGATGTCCGCCTTGAGGACCAGGCTCACCCGCGGCGACTGCTCGGCGAGTACGTCGACCGCGCGTCTCACCACCGCCATCACCTCGTCCCACTCGCCCTCGATCAGGGTGAACATGGCGTTGGTTTCGTTCGGCAGTCCCGACTCCCGGACCACCCGGACGGCCTCGGCCACCGCATCACCCACGGACTCGCCGCCGCCGAGTGGACTCACCGAAAACGCGATCAGCATGTCGTTGATGGTCGCACTGTCACCCGGCCCGGACCACCGTGATCGCCGCTGTGGAGATAAATCGGATGCGCCGGGGGAAGCCGTGCGGTTAGCGTGGGATCCATGCGCTACTGACGCCTTTGTGCACCGTGCCGGCCCGCCGCCTTTGCGCCGTGGGCCCGTGCCGGGGCGTCCGCGCTCTCCGTCACCGTCTCGACCGTTCGATCGTCGACACCGTTGGCGGGTCGCCGCTGCACAGGACGCTCCGGGCACTCCCTTTCTCACCTGACCGCCCCGGCGTGAGCAGGGCGGAGATCTTCGGAGGAGGCCAGGATGCCTGGTAAGCGAGACTCTCGTAGCAACCGTCAGCGCAAGAGTGGGGCCGCGTTCGCCGTACCGGTGGAGCAGCGGGAACTCGACGTGACCGGGAAACTCGGACCGATCGAGGTGCCGGAGACCGGCGAACCGGCGTCACCCGCACCGGCCGCGCCGAAGGCCGGCCCGCCGGTACGGGGTGGGCGCTCGGGTGGTGTCGGGCGGTCCCAGGCCGCCCGTTCCACCCGCCAGTACGCCTTCCGCCGTAGCTGATCCCCGCTGCATCTGGGTGGTGCAAGGAGGGGCCCCTTCCTGTCTTTCCCGGACAGGAAGGGGTCCCTCCTACTACTGGCTGGCCTCGTCAGTGCCGGGGAGGGCGGGTGGTTGGCCCAGGGCCTGGGCGATGGCCAGGACGTCCTGGTATTCGCGCCAGAGCACCACCTGCCCGCCCCGAACCCGCAGTACGGCGATGAAGCTGGCGGCGGCGCTCCGGTTGGTGGTGGTGACCGTGCCGGCCAACTCGTACTCGACGACGATCGTCTCCGGGTCGGCCGTTTCGTGGACCACCACGTTGCGGCACTCCTCGAACCGTGCCGGCAGGGCGGCCCGCCCGGCCTCGGTGAAGGCCCGGCACGCCGCCCGCCCCTCGACCCGTCGCGGTCGACCCGGTGCCGCGAACGGCGTCTCGATCACGACGTCTTCGGCCAGGTCGTCGCCGAAGGTGCTGACGGTGTTGGCCAGCCAGCGCTGTTGCATGCGGGCAAAGATCTCGTGTGGTCCGGCGAGCGTGTCGACGTCGTTCGATCCGGTCATGAGCTTCTCCTGTCCCGGAGAGTAATGTGAGCCGAGGCTCGACTTAAGAGCGAAAATAGTGAGTCGCCACTCACCTTGTCAATGATCGAGGAAGATCAATCATGATCGCGCCACCCCCGCGGCCACCCGTAGGCAGCAGCAGCGACGCTCCCAAGCCCCTGCGAGCCGATGCCCGGCGCAACCGGACCCGCATCCTCGACGCGGCCGAAGCGGTCTTCTCCGAGGGCGGCGCGGCCGCGTCGACCGAGGAGGTCGCCAACCGGGCCGGAGTGGCCATCGGCACGGTCTTCCGGCACTTCCCGACCAAGACGGACCTGCTCGCCGCGATCATGAAGGAACTGCTGCGACGGCTCACCGACGACGTGCGTACGCTCGACAACGACGGCGACGCCGCCACCGGCCTGTTCACCTTCTTCGCCCGGATGGTCGCCGAGTCGGCGGCAAAGAGGACCGTCGTCCAACTGCTGGCCGACGCGGGCGTCGGCGTCGACCTCGGCGACTCGGTCCGAGCCCTCCAGGAGGCGGTCGGCGCGCTGCTGGCCCGCGCCCAACGGGCCGACGTGGTACGCGCCGACGTGCGACTCGACGAGGTGATGGCCCTGCTGGTCAGCACGTGTCAGGGGGCGCTCCACGCCGGCTGGGACGCCGACCTGCAGCGCCGTACGCTCGCGGTCGTCTTCGCCGGACTCCGTCCGGCCCCGGAGGGTACGGCGAGCCGGCGCTGAGCAGGGGGGCCACCTCGGCAGTGGCTGAAAAATGGCGTTCCGGCGTGGGCGGTGGCTGCTCCGGGCTACGGTGCGCGGGTGCCACCGGGGCCAACCGAGGAGGTGGGGTCATGGTCACCCGTCAGGTCCTACGGACCGAGTATCAGGCGCGCCGGCTCACCATCCCGGTGGACGCACCCTTCGACGACTTCCGGCGGCGGTACGAGGAAGCCGTACCGGTGTTCGACCCCGCCGCCTTCAAGCCCCTGTACGACCGGAAGGCGGACTGGTCGGAGTGGCTCGACGTGACGCACCGGGCGGCGCCGTACGACTTCCTCCGTTACTGGCAGATCGACGCGCAGCCGATGATGGGGATCGCGGGTGACCCGGCCGACTGCGCCCAGTACCTGATGGGCAACCACACCGTCGCCGAGCGGATGTTCCGGCACGACCCGACCGTCTTCCTGTACGTGCCGCTGCGGGTCAACATCAGCGACGACGGCAGCACCGGCACCTGGTTCTCGATCGACCAGCCGAGCTGCACGCTGGGCTCGTACGGCCGCCCGGAAATCACCTCGGTCGCGGTCGAGCTGGACCACAAGGTCGGCCAGCTGCTCGAACACCTGGGTGTGGCCGTACCGCCGGACCTGCTGTCCTGACCGCGCCCGGCGCGGGCGCGGTCAGGGTCGGCGGGGTCAGCTCGCGGCGGGCGACGGGGCGGGGCTGAGCACCTTGCACGCGTCCAGGGCGGCGCTGACCTTCGGGTCGGTGGTGTTCAGGTCGGGCGCGAGCGTCACACCATGGTCGGTGAGACAGTTCGCGTACGCGCCGCCGGGTGCGGCCCCGCCACCGGGACGGGCGCCCTGGCCTCGGCCGGGACCGCCGCTGGGCAGGGCGGAGGCGCACGCCTGCTGCGCCTTCTGCCAGGTCGCTTCGTCCACACCGGACGGTCGCAACCCGCCGAACCCGCCGCCGGGTCCCCGATTGCCGCCCGGCCAGCCGGACGCACCTGGCGACGGCTGGCCGGACGGGCGCCCGGAGGGGAAGCGGGACGGCCGTCCGGACGGAAAGCCGGACGGTCGACCGGAGCCGTCGGGCCGGGGTCGCGCGGACGGCCGCCCGCCGGGCAGGTTGTCAGGTACGTCGATGCCCTGTTGTTTGAGGCAGCCGACGTACGCGGCGAAGGCGTCGGGTCGACCACTCGACGCCGGTGCCGCCGCATCCTGACCGCTGGTGTCGGCGCCGCCGCAGGCCGTCGCGAGGATCAGGGCCGCCGACCCCGCCGCCGCGGTCAACGTCCAGCGCGCCCGCCAGCTCAACACCGCCACCGGTACCTCCCTCTGGGTTGACGCCACCGGGACGGAGAGGGTGAGAGGGGCCCCGGGGCGCGTCCACAGAAAACCGGCACCACCTCCGGGCCAGATAGGACCAAGCTCGACGCCGGCTGGGAATCGCCGCACGAACCACCCGCCGCCGCCCGCCGGTTCCGCATCGGTTTCGCATCCGGTTCCGGCCCCGGCCCCGGCTCCGGCTCGGTTCCGGCCCCGGCCCCGGCTCCGGCTCGGTTCCGGCCCCGGCCCCGGCTCCGGCTCGGTTCCGGCCCCGGCCCCGGCCCCGGCTCCGGCTCGGTTCCGGCCCCGGCTCCGGCTCGGTTCCGGCCCCGGCTCCGGCTCGGTTCCGGCCCCGGCTCCGGCTCGGTTCCGGTTCCGGCTCGGTTCCGGTTCCGGCTCGGCTCCTGCTCCCAGCGGTTGTTTCGGGGGACTCTCAGCTAATTCCGAGGTACGGCCGAGTCAGCCCCGAGCCGGGGCGACGACACTCGCCCGTCATGGGGATCGGCCTGAGTGCGTCGGGGCGTGCCGGACGCGGCCGGCGGGTGTGGTGGTTTTCCGGTGTCGTGGTCGTCGTGCTCGTACTGTCCGGCTCGGTTGCCGCGTACGCGTTGACCGGCGACGACGGTGAGCCGTCCCGCCCGGCGGCGACTGCCCGGGTGGACCGGGGCGACGTCACGCTCGCCATCGCCACCACCGGCGCGCTGCGACCGGCACAGACCCGCAGTCTCGGATTCACCGGCGCCGGTACGGTCACCGAGGTCAAGGTACGCGCGGGTGACCAGGTGAGCGCCGGTCAGTTGCTGGCCCGGCTCGACCCCGCCGACGCCCAACAGCGCGTCGACTCCGCCCGGGACGCGCTCGCCGAGGCGCGGACCGCGCTCGACGCCGCCGAGCAGCGACAGGCCACCCCGTCCACCACCTGCGCCCCGGCAACCGGCACCGGCAGCGGCGGTACGGGCGGGGGAGCAGGCGCGACGCCGAGCAGGTCCGCCACGCCGAGCAGGTCCGTCACGCCGAGCAGGTCCGCCACGCCGAGCAGGTCCGTCACGCCGAGCAGGTCCGTCACGCCGAGCAGGTCTGTCACGCCGAGCGCGTCCAGCCATCCCGGCTCGCCGACGCCGAGCCCGGCCGCCACGTCGGGCTGGGCGTCGGCACCGACCGGGACCGGGCAGACCGCTGGCCAGCCCTCGGGCGGTGCGCGGGACTGCGCCGGCCGCGGCGGCTCCGCGTCGGCGGGCGGCCCGGACCCCGTACTGCGGGCGTCTCAGCAGGTGACCAACGCCCAGCTCAACCTGGACAACGCCTCGGATGCGCTGGCCGGCACCAGCATCACCGCGCCGATCGCCGGCAAGATCCTTTCCGTCGCCGGAGGAGTCGGCGCGGTGGTGGGCGGCGGCAGTTCCTTCATCACGCTGGGCGACGTGGCCGGGATGGAGGTCGAGGCGAGTTTCCCCGAGGCGGACGCGGGGCGGCTCGCCGTCGGCCTCACCGCCACCGTGACCCTGGCGAACCGGCCCGGCGAGGAGTTCCCGGCCACGGTGACCCAGGTCGATCCGGTCGGCACCGTCGACGGGCAACTCGTCCGGTACGGCGCCCTGCTCAGCTTCGCGCAGGTGCCCGCCGACGCGCTGGTCGGGCAGAGCGCGAACGCCCGGGTGACGATCGAGTCGGTGCCGGGCGTGCTGCGGGTGCCCGCCACCGCCGTCCACTTCACCGGGGCCGAGCAGAGCGGCGGCGGGCCGGCGACCGGCCAGGTGCAGGTCCGGACCCCGGCCGGCGGCACCGAGGCCCGCCAGGTGACCACCGGCGTACGGGGTGACCAGTACGTCGAGATCACCGACGGCCTCGCCGAAGGGGACGAAGTCGTACTCGGCTGGTGATTCCCCAGCTCATCGTGACCCGGCTCCCAGGTCGCTCCCAGCGGGCTCGGCTAAAGATGACGCGGAGTTCGAGGGGGAGGAGGTCGACGGGTGCGCCCATCGGCAGGAGCGTCGGCCCGGCGGTCGACCAGGGTGCTCGTCGTGGACGACGAGCCGAACATCTGCGCGTTGCTGTCGGCGACCCTGCGGCTGATCGATTTCGAGGTGCGGATCGCGTACGGCGGGCACGAGGCGCTGACCGCCGCCGCCGAATTCGAGCCGGACCTCGTGGTGCTCGACGTGATGATGCCGGACCTGGACGGCTTCCAGGTGGCCCGGCGGTTGCGGACGGCGGCCGACGGCCGGGGCGTACCGGTGCTCTTCCTGACCGCGCGGGACGCGGTGGAGGACCGGATCTCCGGGCTGACCGTCGGTGCCGACGACTACGTCACCAAGCCGTTCAGCCTGGAGGAGGTCGTGCTGCGGATCCGGGCCATCCTGCGGCGCAGCCGGGTCGAGCCGGAGCCGGGTGTGATCCACTATGCCGACTTGGAGCTGAACGAGGACGCGCACGAGGTACGCCGCGCGGGCCGGTTGGTGGACCTGTCGCCGACCGAGTTCAACCTGCTGCGCTACCTCATGGTCAACGCCGGTCGGGTGGTCAGCAAGGCACAGATCCTGGACCGGGTGTGGAGTTACGACTTCGGCGGCGACGGCCGGATCGTCGAGTCGTACGTCTACTACCTGCGCAAGAAGATCGACCGGTGGGATCCGCCACTGATCCAGACGGTACGGGGCGTGGGGTATGCGCTCCGGCTGCCTCGACCGGCCGGCGAATGACCGGCCGGCCCGGCCAGCCCGGCGGTCACGCCCCACCGGGTGGGACCGCCGTACCCGGCTGGCCGCCCCCGCCACCGCCCGACTGGACGGCGGCACCCCCGGTCGGGCGGTGGCGGCGGCGACTGGCCCGGGTACGCAGGTGGAGCCACTGGACACTGCGTGCCCGGCTGGTGGTGGTGATCGCCGTACTGACCGCGATCGCGTTGATCGTGGCGAACGCGGCCGGGCTGGTGTTGCTGCGGTCGTACCTCACCGACCGGGTGGACGAGCAGCTGGCGCGGTCGATCCGCCCGTACATCGCGGGTCTGGTGCCGGACTTCGGACCCGGGGCGGCCCGCGGCGGCCGACCCGCTCCCGCCGGTGGCCCCGGCCAGGCAGTGGTGATCTACGGCCCGGACGGGCGGGTGCTGGTCGCCGTCCTGTCCCACGAGGAACTCTCCCCACCCGACCTGACCGGCTTCACCGACCTGGCCGAGCGCCGTGAACCGTTCACGGTCGACTCGGCGGACTCGCACAGCAGCTGGCGGGTGCTGGCCGCACCGACCGCGAACGGCGGGCTGGCCGTGGTGGCGTCCTCGCTGCGCGACGTCGACGCCACCGCCGACGGTCTGTTGCTTATCGACGGCGCGGTGATGCTGCTGGTCCTGCTCGTGCTCGGCCTGGTCGCCGCCCTGGTGGTACGGATCGGACTGCGCCCGCTGACCCGGATGGAACGCATCTCCAGCGAGATCACCGCCGGCAACCTGGCCCGGCGGGTGGAGGACGCCGACCCGCACACCGAGCCGGGACGGCTGGGCATCGCGCTCAACGTCATGCTCGACCGGATCGGCGCCGAGATGGCCGCCCGTACGGTCTCCGAGCAGCGGTTGCGGCAGTTCGTCGCGGACGCCTCGCACGAGTTGCGTACGCCGCTCACCTCGATCCGCGGCTTCGCCGAGCTGTACCGGCGCGGCGGGACGCCACCCGGGCCGGTGCTGGACGAGGCCATGAGCCGGATCGAGAACGAGGCGGCCCGGATGGGCCTGCTCGTCGAGGACCTGCTGCAACTCGCCCGGCTGGACCTGAGCCGGCCGATGCGCCGGGCACCGGTGGACCTGCTGGCGATCGCCGCCGACACCATCCGGGACGCGCACGCCCGCCGGCCCGACCGCCCGGTCCGGCTGGTCCCGCTCGGCACCGCCCCGAAGCCCGGCGGCGGCCCGGATCCGTCCGGCCCCGATCCGTCCGGCCCGGATCCGTCCGGCCCGGATCCGTCCGGCCCCGATCCGTTCGGCGGCGGGCTGGAACAGGTGACCGTGCTCGGCGACGAGCACCAGTTGCGGCAGGTGGCGACGAACCTGGTCACGAACGCGCTGCAACACACCCCGCCGAACGCCGACATCACCGTCCGGGTCGGCCACTTCACCGCCGCTGATCCCGCCCTGCCCGGCAGCGGACCCGAGTACGCGGTGCTGGAGGTCTCCGACACCGGTCCGGGCGTACCGCCCGAGCACGCGGGCCGGATCTTCGAACGGCTCTACCGGGTCGACCAGAGCCGTACCCGTACTCCCGGTGTCGGTTCCGGGTTGGGGCTGGCCATCGTGGCGGCGATCGTGCACGCCCACGGCGGCCGGGTCGACCTGGTCGGCCCGCCCGGCACCGGCGCCACCTTCCGGGTGGTGTTACCGACCATGATGGACCCCGCTCCGGTCAGCCCCGCCGAACAGGTCACCACCACGCCCGACGGCAGCCCGCCGCCCGAGCACGCGGGTGGTTCCCAGCTTGCTCCGAGCTGACGCCGGGGCTGTTCCGAGCCGGACGATCCAGGCTGGCCCGCATGCCGGTGCGACGTCTGGTCTCGCTACGCCGCCCGTCGGTGCTCGTCAACGCCATACTCGGCCTGGCGATCATCGGCGGCGGTGTCTGGATCTACACCTCCTTCGTCAAGCCCGAGTCGAGTTCGGCGGCGACCGGGGGCGCCACCCGTACGATCCCGGTCGGGCAGGGCACGGTGACCGCCACCGTGTCGGCGGCCGGTACGTTGCGCAGCGCCGCCACCGCGAGCGCCACCTTCGGCACCGGCGGTACGGTCAGCGAAATCCGGGTCAAGGTCGGTGATCTGGTCACCCAGGGCACGGTGCTGGCCAAGGTGAACCCGACCGCCGCGAACCGGCAGCTCACCGCCGCGCAGGCCAATCTGGACGCGGCCCGGGCGGCCCGGGACCGAGCCGAGGCGGCCGGCACCGACACCACCGACGCCCAGAGCCAGGTCACCACCGCCCAGTTGGCCGTCGACACGGCCCGGGACGCGGTCGACGGGACGGTGCTGAAGGCACCGATGGCCGGGACCGTGGTGGCCGTCAACGGCAGCGTCGGCAGCTCCACCGGCGGTTCCGGTTCCAGTTCGTCCGGTTCCGGGTCGAGCGGGTCGGGGTCCTCGTCGGGAGGATCGTCGTCCGGCAATGGGTCTTCCGGCGGTGGGTCTTCCGGAGGTGCTTCGGCGTCAGGCAGCTCGACCACCGGTTTCGTCCAGCTCGCCGACCTGGGCAAACTGGAGGTGTCCGCCTCGGTCGCCGAGGCCGACGCGACCAAACTCAAGGTCGGCCAGCCGGCCACGATCACCTGGAACGCGCTCGCCGGTGCGACCGCGACCGGCAAGCTGTCCTCGATCGACCCGAACGCCAGCACCAGCAACAACGTGGTCACCTACGGCGTGGTGTTCGGGGTGGACCAGCTACCGCCCGGCGCCCGCCCCGGCCAGACCGTGCAGGCGTCGGTGACGGTCGGCCAGGTGGAGGACACCATCTACGTCAACTCGGCGGCGCTCACCACCGTCGGCAACCGGCACACCGTCACCGTGCTGGAGAACGGGCAGCCGGTGACCCGCCCGGTCGAGGTCGGGCTGACCGGCGACCAGACCGTACAGGTCACGTCCGGGTTGCAGGTCGGTGAGCTGGTCGTGCTCCGTACCAGCACGACCGGTACCGGGACGACCGGTGGCGGCCGGCCGGGCGGCGGGCTCACCGGCGGTGGCGGCTTCACCGGCGGTGGCGGCTTCCCGCGCGGTGCCGGCGCCGCGGGAGGCGGGCGATGACCGCGCCGGAGCGCGCGGTGCTCGACGTCCGCCGGCTGACCAAGCGGTACGGCGAGGGCGAGGCGACCGTGCACGCGCTGCGCGGGGTGTCGCTCGTCGTCGGTGCGGGTGACTACCTGGCCATCATGGGCTCGTCGGGTTCGGGCAAGTCGACGCTGATGAACATCCTCGGCTGCCTGGACGTGCCCACCACCGGGCAGTACCTGCTCGACGGGGTGGACGTGAGCCGGCTCGACGATCGCCAACTCGCCCTGGTCCGCAACCGGCGGATCGGTTTCGTCTTCCAGGCGTTCAACCTGATCGCCCGGACCAGCGCGGTCGCCAACGTGGAACTGCCGCTGGCGTACGCCGGGGTCAAGGCGAACGAACGGCGTCGGCGGGCGCTGGCCGCGCTGGACCTGGTGGGGCTGGCGGACCGGGCCGGGCACGAGCCGAACCAGCTCTCCGGCGGTCAGCAGCAACGGGTCGCGGTGGCCCGGGCACTGGTCACCGAACCGGCGCTGATCCTGGCCGACGAGCCGACCGGCAATCTGGACAGCCGGTCGACCGCGGACGTACTGGCCATCTTCGACCGGCTGAACGCGGCCGGACGCACCATCGTGATGATCACGCACGAGCCGGAAGTGGGTGACCGGGCCAAACGCCTGGTCCGGCTCTTCGACGGGGAGATCGCCAGCGACCAGCGCCAGGACGGTCCGGGCGACGGCAGGGGTAAGGGCGGCGGCCCGGGTTCCGTCGGCGACGGCGGGGCCGACCGGCCGACCGTACGGCTGGAGCGGATCGGATGAGCTTCTTCGAGATCCTGCGGTTCGCCGTACGCGGGATCACCGTGAACAAGCTCCGCTCGGCGCTGACCATGCTCGGCGTACTGATCGGGGTCGGCGCGGTGATCCTGCTCGTCGCGGTCGGCAACGGCTCGGCGAAGCAGATCACCGACCGGATCGCGGCGCTGGGCAGCAACACCCTCACCGTGCAGAGCACCGCGCGGGGCGGCAGCAGCAGCGACGCGATCACCGTACCGACGGCGCTGGCGCTGAAGGACCCGGTGCTGGCACCGGACGTGCGGTCGGTCTCCCCGGTGGTGAGCGCCTCGGCGACCATCACGTACCAGGGCGCCGACCATCAGGTGTCGCAGTTCGTCGGCACGTACCCGAGTTACCTCGGTGCGTCGAACACCTCGGTCGCGACCGGTGCCGCGTTCGGCGACTCGGATCTCACCCAGGGCCGCCGGGTGGTGCTGATCGGGCAGACCGTGGCCGCCGAGTTGTTCCCCGGTACGGACCCACTCGGCGCGCAGGTGACCGTCGGCGGTGCGCTCTACACGGTGGTGGGCGTACTCGCGGAGAAGGGGTCGGCGACCGGTTTCCAGGACGCCAACGACGTGGCGATCGCGCCGCTGACCGCGGTGCAGCAGACCCTGACCGGGTACGGCGCGGTCAACTCGGTGCTCGTCGAGGCGACCGGACCGGACCGGGTGGACGACGCCCAGGCGCAGATCGCCACCATTCTCGACCAGCGGCTCAAGGTCGCACCAGCCGCCGGTGGAGCGGTTGCGGGTGGCCCGGTTGCCGCAGGGGCGGCTGCCCGCGGTGGCGCCGCCGCCGGACGGGCGCAGGGTACGCCGTACCGGATCCAGAACGCGGCCCAGTTGCTCCAGACCCAGACCGAGACCGCGGACACGTTCACCGTACTGCTCGGTGCGGTGGCCGGGATCAGCCTGCTCGTCGGCGGGATCGGCATCACCAACATCATGCTGGTCACGGTGACCGAACGGACCCGCGAGATCGGCATCCGCAAGGCGCTCGGTGCGCCCCGCCGGGTGATCCTCACCCAGTTCCTGGCCGAGGCGACCATGCTCAGCCTGGTCGGCGGGGGACTCGGGGTGCTGGCGGCGCTGGCCGGCAGTCATTTCACCATCGTCGGCGTGAAACCGGTGGTGGTGCCGAGCTCGATCGCCCTGGCGTTGGGTGTCTCGGTCGCGATCGGACTCTTCTTCGGCAGCGTTCCAGCCAGCCGGGCCGCGGGTCTGCGGCCGATCGACGCCCTCCGTTACGAGTGAGCCACGAGTGACTACCAGCGATTCCGGGGAAGCAGCGATGAGCAGAGCAGTGCGGTGGGGTCGCCGTTCGCCGGGTGCACCCGGAGTCCATCGGGACGACGCGGCGGACGCCCCGACCGTCGTCGGCCCGCCCCTCGTGGTCGCCGACACGTTCACCCCGCAGGCCGGGGCGGGCCCGGACGACGACGGTGACCTCGCCGCCGAACTGGCCGCCGTGGCGGGGCGTCGCTGGTGGAACCGGGCAACGCTCTACCTCGGGGCGGCGGTGCTGCTGATCGGCGGTTTCCTCGGCGGGGTGCAGGTGCAGAAGTCGTACGGCGATCCGCCCGGCTCCGGTCCGGCGGCCGCGACCGGCCGGGGCACCCAGCGCGGCGCGGGCGGTTTCGCCGGCTTCCCCGGCGGCGCCGGCCGACCGGACGGCACTACCGGCGGCAGCGCGCCCGGCGCCGACAGCGGTACGGCACAGACCACCACCGGCACGGTGAAGCTGGTCGACGGCACCACCGTGTACGTGCAGACCGACGACGGCACCGTGATCACCGTCCGGACCGGCGCCGACACTGCGGTAGCGGTCGCCAAGACCGGTTCACTCAAGGACCTCAAGGCCGGTGACACCGTCACCGTCGACGGACCCAACTCCGCCGGCACGGTCACCGCCACGAAGGTCACCGCCCAGTCGAAGTAAGCCCGGCGCCGTCACCTGTCCCCACACCGCCCTCCGTGTCCTGCCCCGTGTTCGCGCCGCCTCCGTCTCGTGCCCCGTGTTCGCGCTGCCCTCCGTCTCGTGCCCCGTGTTCGCGCCGCCCTCCGTCTCGTGCCCCGTGTTCGCGCCGCCCTCCGTCTCCTGCCCCGTGCTCGCGTCGGCCTGCGTGCGGGATTGGGATGCCGGTGACGAGCGCTGCCGGCAAGCCGGCGAGTGCCATGCCGGTGATGATCAGCCGAGCAGAGGTTGGAACGTACCGAGCAGGACGCTGACCGTCAGCGCCGCCCCGGCCAGTACGGCGGCACCGGCCACCAGCGCGGTGTCGGCGACGGTGAACCGCTGCCGCCGGGCGACCGTACGCGGGGTGCCGCCGTCGAAGCCGCGGGCGTCCATCGCGGTGGCGAGCCGGGTGCCCCGACGGATCGCCCCGACGAGCAGGGCGAACGCGGTGGCGCCGAACAGTCGCAGCCGGGCGATCGGGTTACGTCCGGCGTCCACGCCTCGGGCCCGCCGCGCCATGCCCAGCAGTTGCCATTCGGTGGCGAGCAGCGGCAGCATCCGGAACGCGGCCAGCGCGCCGAGCGCGAATCGGGGTGACACCCTGGCGTTCTGGATCAGCGCGTCGGCCAGGTCGGTCGGGTCGGTGGTGGCGAAGACCAGTACGCCGGGCAGTGCCACCGCGAGCACCCGCAGGACCAGGCCCAGCGCGGTGGTGAGCACGCCGGTGGTGACCGTGATCGGGCCGGCGTCGAGCAGCACCGTTCCGCTCCGGTCGGCGGCGAACAGCACCATGGTGAGCACGATGCCCAGCGAGCCGATCAGCAGTGGCCAGGCCCGCCGGGCCAGGGTGCGGTAGCCGAGGCCGAACAGCGGCAGCACGGCCAGTTCGATGGCGATGGCGACGGCGGGCGCGACCGGGTCGATCGTCGCGACCAGGGTGAACGAGAAGACCAGCGCCGCGGCGAGCTTCGCCACCGGATTGCGCCGCGCCAGCGGCGCCGTTGCCGCCCCCACCGGCCCAGTGCTGATCACGCGCCAACTCCCCGGTTCAGGCGGTCGGTTGTCGGGTCGGTGGCGGGGTCGTCTCGGCCGGGCAGGGTCACGGTCCGGTCGGCGATCGCGGTGACGAAGTCGGCGTCGTGGGTGACGGTGACGATGCCGTGGCCGGCGTCGCGCAGGTCGGCGAGCAGGTCGACCAGCTCGATCCAGGTACGCCGGTCCTGGCCGAAGGTGGGCTCGTCGAGTACGAGCAGCCGGGGCGCGGTGGCCAGGGCGGTCGCCACGCTCAGCCGCCGCGCCTCGCCACCGGAGAGGGTGTACGGGTTCGCCCCGGCGAGCCGGTCCAGCCGCAGCCGGGTGAGCAGATCGTCCACCGTGGAGCGTACGACGGGTTCTGGTTGGCCGGTCCGGCGTGGCCCGAGGGCCAGTTCGTCGAAGACCGTACCGGCGAGGAACTGGTGCTCGGGGTCCTGGAAGACCGAGCCGATCCGGCGTACCAGCGTGTTGGCCCGCCAGCGGTGTGGTGGCGTACCGGCGTCGGCTCCGGCCAGGGCGGGGGTGGCGTCGAGTCGCCCGGTGCCGGGTTTCATCAGCCCGCCGAGTTGCAGCGCCAGGGTGGTCTTGCCGACCCCGTTTCGCCCGAGTACGGCAACCGCCTCGCCGCCCCGTACGGTCAGATCGGTCGGGGCCAGCCGGGGTGGCAGGCCGAGCCGGTCGGCGGTGAGCAGCAGTTCGCCGGCGGCGGTGGTTGCCGGTCGGGCGCGCACCGACCGGCCGGGTACCCAGACCCCGGCGTCGGCGAGGGCGTCGCCGTGCGCGGCGAAGACCTCGTCCGGGCTGCCGTCGGCGCGGATGCCGCCGCCAGGCTCCAGGACCACCACGCGGTCGACCAGGGGAAGTGCCTCCGCGACCCGGTGTTCGACCAGGATCAGGGTGGTGTCGCGGTCCACCGCGGCGGCGATCGCGTCCCGGACCAGGGCGGCGCCGGCCGGGTCGAGGTTGGCGGTGGGTTCGTCGAGCAGGAGCAGCCGGGGCCGGAGCGCCAGTACGCCGGCCAGGGCGAGTCGTTGCTGTTCGCCGCCACTGAGGGCGGCGGTGGACCGGTCACGTCCGTAGGGGAAACCGACCCGGTGCATCGCCTCGTCGACCCGGGGCCAGATCTCGCCGGCCGCCACGCCCCGGTTCTCCAGCCCGAACGCCACGTCGTCGCCGGCCCGTGCCATCACGAGTTGGCTCTCCGGGTCCTGGAACAGGATGCCGACCCGGTCCCGTGCCGTACGCGGATCGACCCCGTCGACCTCGATCAGCCCCGCCTGTTCACCGGAGTCCTCGGCGAGCAGCCCCGCGAGCGCCGCCAACAACGTGCTCTTACCCGCCCCCGAACCCCCCAGCAACAACACCCGCTCCCCGCGCGAAATCCGCAGATCAACCCCCCGAACCGCCCACCCCTTCCGCCCCGCATGCCGCCACCCAAACCCCCTGACCACCACCCCACCCACCCCACCCACCGCGCTCACCCCCTCCCCAAGTCGTTGATCATGAAGTTGACGCCCCCAGAACAAGATCAAATCGTCGCTAACTTCATGATCAACACCATGTGTCCGGGGGGAAGGAGGGAGGAGGGAGGAGGGGGGAGGGAGGGGGGTTAGATCGTGGGGCGGGTGCGGCCGGCGGGGAAGCGGTCCAGGACGCCGGTGTTGGCTAGGGCTTGGGTTAGGGCGATGCTGCCTAGGCCGGCCACCACCAGGGAGCTTGCGGTGGTCAGGGCGAGGTAGGGGAGGCGGAAGCTGTCCCAGGCGGTGCCGGGGTACCAGACGTAGATGTCGTAGATGGCGGCGGCGAGGCCGGCCAGCGCGGCGGCCAGCAGGCTCACCGGCAGCCGGTAGACCCGGTACGCGAAAGCGGCGAAGGCCAGCTCCGCGGCGGCCGCCTCGATCGGCCCCTGCACCACGAGCGTCCAGCCCCAACTGGTGCCCAGGGCCACCGAGACCAGGGCGGCCAGGGTCAGCGTGTAGAGGGCCGCGCCCGGCTTGCGGATCACCAGCGCGCCCAGGACGGCCGGCACCAGCCACACGCCGTAGATGACGGCGCGACCGGGCAGCGGAATGGCGTCGGCCGGACCGTTCCAGAGCAGGCCCCAGGCCCAGAAGATGACGCCGAACGCCACCCCGAGGGTCGAGGCGATGACGATGTCGAGTGTCCGCCAGCGGTTGTTCATGGTGTTGGCTCCCAGTTCTCGAAATGAACCAGGAGAAGTCGCACGCCTCGGCCCGGCGTGGTGCCGGACTCCGGCGCGGCCGGAGCATGACCGAACTCCCTGCGCTGGCATTACCCAGATCAGGTTCGAGGGTCTGCGGATGTCATCCCGCACTCTCAGCGCTGTGCGCTCCCCTGTCGGATGTGAAGTTGTTTCGGCGACGCTAGCACCGACCGGCGGCACGGCACAGTGGCGTATCGATCGGGTGTGGTGGTGGACACCGCGACTCGGGTTAGGGTGAGCTGCCCCCGGACCCGGCCGAGCGAGGAGAGCAGAGACGCCGTGACCGCCTCCGACCGCGCGACGCAGCGCCGCGCCGGGCCCGGCGACGAGATCGACTGGACGATCCCGCCCGCGACCGGTGGCGTCGACGGCACGGCGCCGGGTCTGACCACCGGTCCCGACCGTGGCCACACCACCCCCGGCGGTACGCCCACAGCCGGCGACCCGGCACCTCGTCAACGGCTGTTCGGCGACCGGATCGGGTCGGTGGAGGTGCTCGCCGGGCTGCTCGTCCTGCTGGTCGTCTTCCGTGGCCCGATCGCCGACGCGATCTCCGGCCCCCGGCTGCAGACCTGGACCACGGTTTTCGTCTCGGTGATGGTGCAGGCGGTGCCGTTCCTCGTCTTCGGTGTCGTACTCAGCGCGGTGATCGCGGTTTTCGTGCCCCGCTCCTTCTGGGCGAAGGCGTTGCCGAAACATCCGGCGCTGGCCGTACCGGTGGCGAGCTGCGCGGGAGTGATCCTGCCCGGTTGCGAGTGCGGCGCGGTGCCGATCGCCGGGTCGCTGATCCGTCGGGGCGTCACCCCGGCCGCCGCGCTGGCGTTCCTGCTCGCCGCACCGGCGATCAACCCGATAGTGCTCACCGCCACCGCGGTCGCCTTCCCGCAGAACCCGGAGATGGTGGTCGGTCGGGGAGTCGCCAGCCTGATCGTCGCGATGCTGATGGGCTGGCTCTGGCTGCGCCTGGGCCGGGCCGACTGGATCCGGCTGCCGCACCGCCCCGACCTGGACGGACTGTCGAAGGGGCGGGCGTTCTTCTCGGCCGTACGGCACGACGTGGTGCACGCGGGCGGCTTCCTGGTGCTCGGCGCGATGGCTGCGGCCTGTATCAACGTGCTGGTCCCGGAACGCTGGTTGCAGACCCTCGCCGACAATCCGATCCTGTCGGTGCTGGCGCTGGCGGTCCTCGCGGTGCTGCTGTCGATCTGCTCGGAGGCGGACGCGTTCGTCGCCGCGTCGCTGTCCCAGTTCTCGCTCACCGCCCGGCTGACGTTCCTGGTCGTCGGGCCGATGGTCGACCTCAAGCTGATCTCGATGCAGGCCGGTGTCTTCGGGCGACGGTTCGCGTTCCGGTTCGCCCCGGCGACGTTCGCGGTCGCCGTACTGGTGGCGGTGGGAGTGGGAGCGGTGGTGCTCTGATGAACCGACAGGCACAGGCGGTCGTGTTGCTGCTGCTCGGCGGGGCGGTGCTCAAGGCCAGTCTCGGCGACATGTACCTGCGTTACGTCAAGGAGGGTTTGCAACCCTTCCTGATCGGGTCCGCGATCCTGCTGATCGCCGTGGCGGTGATGACCCTGGTGCACGACCTGCGCCCGGCCCGGCGTACGGCCGGCGGCGAGGCGGTGGCGGACGACCACGGGCACGACCACGGGCACGGGGGCAAGGGCCACCACGAGCCGCGGGTCGGTTGGCTGCTCATCCTGCCCGTGCTCGGCCTGCTGCTGGTCGCCCCACCGGCGCTGGGCTCGTACGCGGCCGGCCAGGCCGGGACCGCGCTCGGTAGCCAGCCGCTGTCCGACTACCCACCGCTGCCCGAGGGTGACCCGGTCCGGATCGGCGTGCTCGACTACGCCTCCCGGGCCATCTTCGACAAGGGCGTCTCGCTCGGTGACCGGCGGGTGCAGCTCACCGGGTTCGTCGCCACCGGTGCCGACGGCGAACCGATCCTGGCCCGCATGATCCTGTCCTGCTGTGCGGCCGACGGTCGGCCGATCAAGCTCGGCCTGGCCGGTGACCCGCCGACCGGCCTGGCCCCGGACACCTGGGTCGACGTGGTCGGCCGCTACTCCGACCGGATCGCCAAGGACCCGGTCAACGACGAGGAGATCCCGTACCTCGAGGTGGAGTCGTGGCGCCAGGTCGAACCACCGAAGCAACCGTACGAGTGAAGCGAGGCCGGTCGGGGTGAGTTGCCCCGCTCGACGGTTAGTTCCCCGGCCAGTGGGCACTGCCATGGGATCGGTGCGCGCAGGCGCGACCGGGACCGTGGAAGGGGACAGCATGGCAGGCACTCCGGAGGAATCGTTCGGCCTCGACACGGCCGCACACGTCGGAATCTCCGTCTCCGACCTTGATCGCTCGGTCGCCTTCTACCGGGCGTTGACCGGGGTGGAGCCGGCGGTCGACAACGAGAGCATGAAGGGTCAGGGCTTCGCGCGATCGCAGGGGCTGCCCGTGTCGAAGCTGCGTTACGCCACCTTCCACCTGAGCAATCTCGGCATCGACCTGATCGAGTTCGAGGACCCGGTCGGTGCTCCCGGGCAGTCCGCCGCCAACCGGCCGGGGTCGATGCACCTCTGCTTCCAGGTGGACGATCTCCAATCGGTCTACACCCGGATGCGCGACGCCGGCTACGACTTCCTCGGCGAGCCCTACACCTTTGCCGCCGACGAGGTGACCCCGCCGGACGCGGTCGGCACCCGGGTCGCGTACTTCGACGATCCGGACGGGACCAACCTCGAACTGATCGAGCCCAGGGGCGGATTCGCCGGCCCGAGCTGACCGGGGACCACGATCGGCCTACGCCGCCGTCAGGGCCCAGATCTCGATGTCGTGGCGTACGCCGTTGTGCGGGAACGCCTGACGGAGCACACCTTCGCGGGTCATGCCCAGCCGTCGGGCGGTCGCGATGCTGCGGTTGTTGTCGGGCACCGTACGCCATTCCACCCTGGTCAGACCGCGTACGCCGAGCGCCCAGTCGATCAGCTGCCGGGCGGCCAGGGTGACCAGCCCACGCCCCTGCGCCCGCGGGGCGAGCCAGACCCCGATCTCGCAGGTGCCGACCCGGCTGTCGAAGACCCGGAACAGCACCCCGCCGACGAGTACGCCGTCGAGCCAGATGCCGAATATCCGGCCCCCGTCGGCAGCCTGGGAGTCGGCGTAGCGCTGGAGGAACTGCCGGGCCGAGTCGGTGTCGGTGATGGTCACCGCCCAGGGCAGCCACGGGGCCAGGTGCGCCCGGTGCCGTTCGACGTACCCGGCGAACTCGGCCGCCTGCCAGGGTTCGAGCGGCCGGAGGTCCGCGCCGGGGGCGAGGGGGTGACTGAGCATGCGGGGGCTCCAGACTCAGGATGTACGTACCAAACGTTTGTTACGTACTATAGCGTCGGCCACGGCGGTGAGGAGTACGCGATGCCCGCGAAGGGTGACCATGACGCGAGGCGGCGGGACGTCTCCGACGCGGTCTGGAACGTGCTCGCCGAGCACGGCTTCGGCGGCCTGACCATGCGTGCCGTCGCCGCCCGGATGGGTGCCTCCACCGGCCTGGTCAGCCACTATTTTCCCAGCAAGCAGGCGCTGCTGCGGCACGCGCTCGACCTGGCCGAGGAACGCACCGCCGCCCGACCTCGGCACGTCGCCGCCGGGCCGGGACTGGCCGCGCTGCGGGCCGCGCTGCTGGACGTACTGCCGGTGACCCCCGAGTTGACGGCGGTGAGCCGGGCCTGGGTCAGTTTCTGGGACGCGGCACTCGCCGACCCGGCGCTCGGCGCCAGCCAGACCGCCCGCTACGACCGTTGGCGGGCCCGCCTGCGTACGCACGTCGAAACCGCCCGTGACCTCGGGGAACTGCCCCTCGCGACCGACACCGACCAGGTGGTGGCGATCGCCGCGGCCTTCGCCCACGGATTGGTCGTGCAGGCGCTGTTCGACCAGGCGCAGTTCCCACCCGCCCGGCAGGTCGAGCTGCTCGACGGCTTTCTCGGCACCCTCGGGCACCCGCCAGGAACCGGTGTGCCGGTAGCGACTGATCGTCAGTCCACAAGGGATCAGTGGAAATCGGTGCAACCATAGCAATAGCTCATGATCGATCTCTATGGGCTTATCGGGGGAATTTCCTGTCGCCTTCATGACCCGCACGAATATTGACCAGCACCTATTATCGGTCGGGTAAATGCCCGGTGATCTGAACCATCGGGCATGGCTTTCACGGGGAGGCTCCGATCGTGTTCAGTCGTACCCTGCTGTGGATTCCGCGCGCCCGATGGTTGGCGCTGCTCTGCATCCTGACCCTTGTCGTCACCTTGGCGCCGCCCGCGAAGGTGGCCCGCGCCCAGGTCGCGCCAGTTCCGACCGCCAGTCCCGGCCCCGGCCCGGTCGACCGGCCGCTGCCCGATTCGGTCCGGCCCGACAAGGAATTCCCGCCGGACAAACGCCCACCCGTGGTGCCGCCGGGCACCGCCGCGCAGGGCGAGCCGAACCGACTCTCGGCCGCCGAGTGGGCCCGGGTGCCCAAGCCGGGCGTCGCCCGCACCGCCGCCGAGGACGAGGTCTTCGACAACCTGCTGCTCCGGTCCGGCTTCGCGCTCGGCGAGACCTCGGTCGTCGCCTACTTCGACGTGGCCGGCGAGGAACAGCCCTGGACCTCCTGGAAGGCGACGATCTACGACGCCGAGTCCCGTACCGAGCAGGCGTCGACCACGCTCGGCAAGGACGAGTTGGAGCGGGCGCGGTGCACCGGCCAGCGTCAGTACTGTCGGTCGTTCGGCACCAGGGAAGGTTGGGTGCTCGACCCGACCAAGGACTACTACGTCACCGCCACCGCGATCTTCGACGACGGCCGGGAAATCATCTCCGAGCCGTCGGACAACGCGAAGCCGCGTACGACCATCGAGCCGCCGGCCATCCCGGCCGGTCAGGCCGCCGGCTGCGGCTGTGGCAACGCGCTCGGCCTGACCGCCGCCGGTCAGGCGGTACGCGGCATCGGCGTGAACACCGCCACCGGCGCGTTCGTCCGGGTCGAGCAGGACCTGGGCATGGCGTCGTTCGGCGTACCGTTCGCCTCGTCCCGCACCTATTCCTCGGCGAGCCCGGCCGGCGGTCCGTTCGGTCCCGGCTGGGCCTGGTCCTACGGCATGACCGTCACCGAGTCGGCCGACGGCGTGGTGGTCCGGGCCGAGGACGGTGCCGAGGCGATCTACCGGCTCGACGGCGAGAGCTACCGGCGCCCGCCGGGTGTCCGGTCGAACCTGCGCCGGATCGCGGACGGCTGGGAACTGGTCACACTCTCGCAGATCACCCACCGCTTCGACGCGCAGGGCCGGCTGGTCTCGGTCGCGAACGCGCGTGGCATGGGGACGCGGCTCGCGTACACCGCGACCGGGGTGACCGTCACGGACGCCTCCGGGCGCGAGGTGAAGGTCAAGGTGGACGCCGGCCTGATCCGGGAGATCCGGCTGCCGGACGGCCGCCAGACGCAGTACTACTACACCGGCACGGTGCTGACCGCGGTCAAGGACGCGCGCGGTTACCACTGGAAGTACACCTACGGTGCCAACGGGCTGCTGACCGAGGTCATGAACCCGCAGCGGATCGTCGAACTGCGCAACGAGTACGGCGCCGACAACCGGGTGGTGCGCCAGAGCGACGCGCTCGGCAAGGCGACCACGTTCGAGTGGAAGGCGGCGGAGCAGGAGGCGCTGACCGTCGACCCGGACGCGGTGAAGGTCTACGACGGCTACCGGGGCAACGTGCTGATCTACACCCAGCGCGGCAACGGCGACACCGAGAACCACCGCTACGACGGCTCGCTCAACCGCCCGCTGGTGGTCAACGGCAAACACAGCCAGCACGAGGCGACCTTCGACGACGCCGGCAACCGCATCTCGCAGACCGCGCCGAGATCGCTCAACTTCGGCACGAAGACGAAGTACGACGCCCGGAACAACCCGACCGAGCACACCGACGCCAACGGCAACGTCTGGCAGGACACCTACAACGAGTTCGACGAGCTGGTCGAGAGCGTCGACGCGGAGAAGAACAAAATCACCTACGCGTACGACGAGCGCGGCCTGCTGGTCAGCCAGACCGACCAGCGGGGCAAGGTGACCCGGTACGAGAACCTGCCGGTCGGGGACCACAACTCGGGCCTGCTCAAGGCGGTCATCTCGCCGGAGGGACGCCGTTCGGAGGTCGGCTACGACCGCACCGGGCGGGCGACGTCGACCGTCGACCCGCGCGGCACGGTCCGGCACGCCGACCGCGACGACTACACCACCCGGTACGAGTTCGACGCCCAGGACCGGCCCACCGTCGTGCACCAGCCGGGCAAGCGCGGGGTGGTTCGGACCAGCTACGACGAGGTCGGCCGGACCAGGACGCAGACGACCCAGCTCGACGCGCGCACCGAGTACCGCTACTTCGACAACGGGCTGCTCCGCTCGGTCAGCGACTCCCGGCGTACCACCTCGTACACCTACACCGACGCGGGGCGACGCGCCTCGGCCCGGGTGGAGATGAAGCACGAGCCCGACCTGGTCACCACGTACGCGTACAACGCGAAGGGGTTGCTGAACAAGGTCACCTCGCCGCGCGGCAACGTACCCGGGGCGAACCCGGCGGACTTCACCACCACCTACTACTACGACGCCAACGACAACCCGCTCCGGGTCGAGCGCCCGTACCCCGGGGGCCGTACGGTCAGCCGGGACATCGGCGTCGACGAGTTGGACCGGACCAGGACCAGGACCGACGAGCACAACAAGACCTCGCAGTTCGACCGGGACAACACCGGCAACGTCACCGCCGTCAGCGACAACCTGGGCCGCACCTCCCGGATGGAGTACGACCGGAACGGGCGCCAGACCTCGATCCGGGACGCGGGCACGAACACCTCGCGATTCGAGTACGACGAGGCCGGCAACAAGATCAAGCAGATCGCCGCCACCGGTGGCATCAGCACCTGGGAGTACGACGGCGACGGTCTGCTCGTCGCCGCCACCGAGCCGCGCGGCAACGTCGAGGGTGCGGACAAGGAGCGGTTCACCAGCCACCACGAGTACGACCTGGCCGGTAACCGGGTCAAGAGCATCGACCCGCTGGACCACGTCACGTCCTACCGCTACGACGCGAACAACCGGCTGCTCTCGGTCACCGACGCGAAGGACCGCACCACGCACTACACGTACCGGGAGGACGACCTTCCGCGTACGGTGCACACCCCGGACAGCCCGTATGACCCGCGCGAGCCGGCCGACCGTTCCACCGTCTACGACTACTACGAGGACGGCCTGCCCTCGTCCGTGCGGGACCCGAACGGCCACCGGACCTCGGTGAAGTACGACGAAGCCGGAAGGGCGATCAGCAGCACGGACCCGCTCGGCCGGGTCACCGAGGTCAGTTACGACGCCGAGGGCAATCCGGTCTCCACCATCACCCTGGACGAGCGCGAGCGCCTGTCGCCGCAGGAGCGGGCCCGCCGGACCGCGGTGGACACCTACGACATCGTCGGCCGCCGGGAGGCGCGGGCGCTCGGCAGCGAGGGCCCCAGGTACACCTGGGGCTACGACGCCAAGGACCGGACCACCACGTTCGGCGACCCGACCGGCGTACGCACCGTCGTCTACGACGACGAGGACCAGATCGACAAGGTGACCCGTAACGAACCCGCCACCAACCTGGTGGAGGAGTTCGACTACGACTACGACGTGCGGGGCAACATCACCCTGCGCGCCTACCCGGACGGCACCCGGATCACCGCCGACTACGACGGGGACAGCCGGATCACCTCGTTGACCGCCTCCGGTGGCTCGGCCGGCGCGGTCGCCTCCACCTGGCGGTTCGGCTACGACGTCGCCGGCCGCCGGACCAGCACCACGCTGCCGACGCCGACCGGGTTGATCGAGCAACGCGGGTACGACGACGCCGGCCGCCTGACCAGCATCGGCACCACCCGCGCCCCGGCACCCGAGCAGTTCACGCTGCCGACCGCCGACTCTCCCAACACTGTCGCCGGTGACGACCGGCCGAAGCCGCCGACCGACGTGACCGCGCAGCCCGGCGCCGGACTGGCGGTGGTCTCCTGGAAGCCGTCGAAGGACCACGGGCACGACGACGTCGCCGGTTACACCGTCACCGCCCAGCCCGGCGGCAAGTCGGTCACGGTCGGCCCGACCGCGAGCAGCGCGATCGTCAACGGGCTGGACGCGGGTGTCGCGTACACCTTCACCGTCACCGCCCACGACCGGTACGGCGCCGGTGCGCCGTCCGTCGCCTCGGACCCGGTGGTGCCGGTGGCGCTGCCCCAGGACCCGATCTCGGCCTACCAGCTCGACCTGGACGAGTTGGGCAACCCGACGAAGGTGGTGACCACCCGGGGCGGGGTCTCGGAAACGGTCGCCTACGCCTACGACAAGGTCGACCGGCTCACCTCGGCCTGTTACGCGGTCGACTCGTGCGGCGGCAGGACCAAGCCGGTCGGGCGGATCGACTACGAGTACGACCTGGTCGGCAACCGGACCAGCCAGAAACGCACCGGGAACGCCGGTGACGACACCACCACCTACCAGTACGACGACGCGGACCAGCTCACCAAGCGGGTGATCCGGGAGCCGAAGCACGTCACCACCACCGAGTACGCGTACGACCTGAACGGCAACCAGATTCGTTCCGGCACCGACAAGTTCGAGTACAACCTCGACAACTCGCTGGCCAAGGCGACGGTCGACGGCCGGGTGGCGACGTTCGCGTACGACGCCACCGGATTGAGGTTGACCACCACCACCGATCCCGGTGCGCAGGCACAGACGCAACGCTGGTCGTGGGACGTCAACGGAACGCTGCCGCAGATCGCGGTCGACACGGTGACCAACTCCACCGGCCAGACTATCGAGAAGCGGGACTTCGCCTACGGCCCGGATGACGAACCGCTGGCGCTGCTGGACGGGGCGGCCGGAGCGCATTCCTACACCCACGACTCGCTCGGTGGTGTGGCGAACATGCTCTCGCCGTCCGGAACGCCGCTGGTCGGTTACGACTACGACCCGTTCGGCAACCCGCGTGCCGGCCCGACCCTGGCCGGACAGGGCGGTCAGGAGCACTCGCCCAGCGGCTGGGGTGGGCAGGGGCCGGGCACCCAGGAGAGCGCCCCGGACAACCCGATGCAGTTCGCCGGGGCCTACCAGGATTCCAGCTCCGGCAATGGCAACTATTACCTGCGGGCCCGGAACTACAACCCGGAGACAGGCAGATTCTCCTCGGCCGACCCGATGCCGCAGGGGGGTGCGGCGACCTCGGCCTACACCTACGGGGACAACAACCCGACCTCGTACACCGATCCAACCGGGGCGACCCCGGAAGCGGCTGCCACCGGGGCGGGGGACACCGGGCCGAGTCCGGAGGACGTGGCCAAGGCCCAGCAGTTGCAAAGCAAGAGTGTGTTGGACATCGTCCTGGAGGCCGGTGGCCAGATCCTGATGGAGTTCCTCGGGATCAACGACATTCTCAACTGCATCAAGGGTGACCTGGGCGCCTGTGTATCGATGGTGATCGGCGCGTTGCCCTGGGGCAAGATCTTCAAGGCGAAGAAGATCGCCGAGGCGATCTTCCGGGCCGGCAAGGCCGTCGTCACCTTCTTCCAGGAAATCAAGTGGGCCCGCGCCATTCTCCAGGGCGCGGAGCAGGCGGCTCAGGCCGCGAAGGCGGCTGCGGCGAGAGCGGCGGCAGAGGCTGCGGCGAAGGCGGCAGCGGCCAAGGCCGCCGCTGAGACGGCAGCGAGACGAGCCGCCGCAGCCGCTGCGGCCAAGGCGAAGGCAGCGGCGGCGAAGGCCAAGGCCGCGACGAAGAAGAAGCCGGACTGCAAGGACAGCTTCGTCGCCGGCACACCCGTCGTGCTCGCCGACGGCAGCCGCGTGCCGATCGAGCAGGTGCGGCCTGGCGACACCGTGCTCGCCACCGACCCGGAGACCGGCCGGACCGAGGCGCGGCAGGTGACCCACACCATCCGTACCGACGACGACAAGGCGTACGTCGAGGTCACCGTCAAGGGCGAGGACGGCAAGGGGCAGGCGCTCACCACCACCGACCACCATCCGTTCTGGTCGGTGACACAGGGCCGCTGGGTGGAGGCCGGAGATCTCCAGCCCGGGGAACTCTTGCGTACCTCTGCGGGCACCTACGCGCAGGTCGGTGCGATCCGGCACTACCAGGCAGAGCAGGTCACCTACAACCTGACCGTCGATGGCATCCACACGTACTATGTGGTCGCAGGCGACACGCCGGTCCTTGTGCACAACGTCGGGGGCCTGCCGTCCGCGCCAGGGCTCATCGACGTGGGCGTGAGTGGGCCGTCCTGCCCGCTGTCGACCCGCGGTGAGTACTACAACATGAGTACGGCCACGAAAAAGGGAAAGCCCGCCCTGACGCCGGACGAGGTGCAGAACCTGCACGACTACGCGCGAGGTTCGAATAAGTGGCTAGAGGCGAACGGCCCGCAGGTCGTGCAGTCGACCAGGTTGCTCCAGGCGGATATGCGTGCTGCCATCGAAGCGGAGCGGAGGACCAACCCCGGCAACTATCCGGCGGGATGGGTGCCGGGCCACATGCCGGACACGGGAGTGACTGGTATGGCGAATCCGCCGTCGTGGTTGCCCTCCCCATCAAGGGCAAATAGCATCGCGGGCGGCGGCCTCAGTTCCCGGATCGGGAAGACTCTGCGAGGCTTCCTCGTTGACGGCGTGTACATCACGTGATGCGGTGAGGGGATGCGATGAGCGGAGACGTTCTCCGACGTCTGCAAGGGTTGGAACTTGCAGATGTGGGACAGGCTCTAGACGATTCTGATCGAACGGAGACGCTCTTGGGAGAGCTGCCAAGCGTTTACGCGGCAGCTCTCCGCATCGCAAACGGATTCACGGTTCACAGCGGCATGAACCGCGTGTTCGGGATCCGTGAGGACCGGCACATGGATCTCCGGTCATGGAACGAGGAAGAAGGATGGCGATTCGCCTGGGATGGAAAGGCGGATCCCTCCTTCCTCATGTTCGGCGAGACTGCGTTCGGAGATCAGTACGCCCTGCGTTGGACCGGAAGTTCCTACGAAGACGTTGTCTACCTCCTGGATGTGAATCTCTTGAGTGTGCGACCCATCTTCGACTCGTTTGCACACTTCTTGGATCAAGAAATTGTCCAGAATGCACTGAGCCCCTCTCATCCGGTGGCGTTGGCCTGCATCGGAAAATTCGGCCGCTTGTCCCCTAACGAGAACGTCGTCCTTACTCCTTCCCTCTTGCTGGGCGGGTACGAGGATGTTTCGAACATGGTGAAGATCGAGAGCTATACTGCGATGATTTATGGAGGCGACATCTACACGGCGGTGGTGTCGGCGCCCGACGAGGCCGCTGTCGTGGGAGTGGAGCCCTGGGTCGATGATGTCGGCCGGCAGAGATTGCGTGTCGTATTCGCGGAGTAGGCCTGAGGCCGGGCGCCGACTGGCATGACTCGACGATGTACCTGGTCGACGGGGGAGATCCCCGAGGTGTGCTACCTCCGGTAGCTCGGTGGGTGTTCGGCTACGGATGGGGGGTCGAGGCGAAAGCCTCGGCCCCCGTCACGTTGGTGGTCAGCAGGGCGCTAGCTGTTGATGGTGAAGGTGTCGCCGTAGACCTGCCAGGTCAGCGGCGTGTTCAGGTCGAGGTTGCCGTTGCGCAAGAAAACCCGTTGCGCGGTGTCGACGCGGCTGGTGTCGCTGTGCGCCTCCTCGGTCTTCATCGCGGCCACCCGCGCGTCGAGGAACGCGTTGAGGTAGTCGACCTCGCTGCCGCCCTGTGCCGGCGTACGGGCGACCCGCATCGCGGCGGCGCGGATGCCGCCGAAGCTGACCGCGCTGTTGCCGGGTCCGTGCATGACGATCGCGTCGTAGTAGGCGAACTGCCCGAGCGCGCGCAGCCCGTCCTGCTTGGCCTGGTTCACCGACGGGTTGAAGTAGGTACCGTCCCGTTCGGCGTCCTGCGCCGCCTGGAACACCGGGTCCTGGGCGGCCGTGCGCCAGTCGGCGGGGAAGTTCGGGTCGAGCCCGGCGTGCGAGTCGGAGCCGTTCACGCTGCGCAGCGCCGGCAGGTACCTGGCCAGCACGTTGTTCGGGGACTGGTTGGTGTAACGCTGCACGACCTGGAGCATGTCCCCGGTGCCGGAGCAGAAACCGATGATGCCGGCGGTGTAACCGCGCCCGTCCCGGATGTCCTCGATGTAGCGGTACTGCGCCCGCCAGTCCAGTGAGGAGTTCTCCGCGCTGGACACCAGTTGCATGGCGATGTCCTTCTTGTGCGGGTCGGTCAGGTCCACCCCGCCCGGCGTGCTGGGGGTGGGCGTGGGCGTACCGCCGCCGGAGCCGGCGCCGTAGACGGTCAGTTCCCAGAGCGAGTAGCCGTACGCGGTGCCTCGGCTGGTGCCGTACATCCGGACGTAACGTCCGCTGCCGGTGAGCCCGGTCAGGTCGTCCACCCCGCCGTTGCCGCTGCTCGTGGAGTAGATGGTGGTCCAGTTCGTCCCGTCGGCCGAGGTCTGGATCTGGTACGCGCTGCCGTACGCGGCCTCCCAGTCCAGCTTGACGTGCGTGATCGTACGGGTGCCGCCGAGGTCCACCCGGAGCCACTGCGGGTCGACGCCCTCGGCACTGGCCCACCGCGTGCCGGTGGAGCCGTCGACCGCGTTGCCCGGCCCGAGCGTCGAGTTCTCCACCGACGAACTCGTGGTGGGGCGACCCTGGGAGAGCACGGTTTCGGCGGCGCTGGCGGAGTTGCCCCAGGCCAGCGGCAGCGTGGCGGTCACCGCCACCGTTACCGTGGCGGCGGCGAAACCAGCCGTTCTACGTGGACTTTTCACCTGATCTCCCCAAGAAAACTGTTAAGACTGTTTACATCTGGTAGGGAACCACTCCCGTCGATCCGGGTCAACCCACCAAAGCTGGACTTAAGCCCAGGGCCGGGCGTACCGGTAATCATCGCGTCGGCGGCGACACAGGACAGGGTGAAGATCGCCGACGAGTTGGGAGTTCGGATGGGTCCACCGCACAGACGCGACGAGAGCTGGTTCACCGGGATCTACACCGAGCACTACGCCCAGATCGTCAGCTACGGGCAGCGCCGGCTCGGCGATCCCGAGTCGTCGGCCGAACTCGCCCAGGAGGTCTTCGTGATCGCCTGGCGGCGCCGCGCCGAGGTGCCCGACCGCACCCTGCCATGGCTGTACGGGGTGGCCCGGCGACTGCTGGCGAACCACTGGCGGGCCCGCCGGTCCGCGCCCGACGTACTGCCGATCGGTGACCCGGAACGGCTCTGGGAACGGGTCCCGTCCGGACCCGAGGCGAGTGTCGCGGTCGCTGACATCCGTACCGCACTGGCCACGCTCACCGACCTCGAACAGGAGATCCTCCGGTTGGTCGGCTGGGAGGAGCTGACCGTTTCCGAGGCCGCCCAGGTGCTCGGCTGCACCCGTACGACCGCCGCGGTGCGCTTGCATCGCGCCCGCAGACGACTGACCGCCGCGATAACCACCCGGACGGCCCGGCCCGCGCCCCAGCCGGCGCCCACCACGTCCTGAGAGGAACCGTGATGTTCGGAGAACGGCAAACCCGTACCCTGCTCGGGCCGGCCGACCCGGTCCGACCCGGCGCCGTCGCGCCGCCCCGGCTGTCGGCGCACGACCTGATCGTCCTCGCCGAGGCCGCGCCCGCGCCCGTCGGTGGCCGTCGTCCCGCCCGCCCGACCCGCCGACTCGTCCTGGCCGCGGGCGCGGCGGTCGCCCTGGCCGCCGCCGGAACCGTCGTCTACACCTCCGACGACCGAATAGTGAAGGTGCCGAACATCGTCGACCGGCCCGGAGACGGCGACCCGGCGAACCGCGTGTTGCTGCCGATCGCCTACCAGTTCGGCGAGAACACCGCGCCGGCCGCCGAGGAACTGCGCGCCCTCGCCGGACGGCTGGAAGACGCGCCGTACGAGAACAGCACCGGCAAATACGCCTACCACTCCTCGAAGTCGTGGGGTGATCCGCTGATGGGCAACGGCCCCTACGTGATGGGGATGGTCAGCGAACTCAGGATCTGGCAGGCCGCCGACGGAAGCGGGCAGCAGATCCGGACCGAACTGGATCCGGAGTACCCGGACGAGGCGTCCCGCGACTACTGGACCCGCAACCCTCCGCAGACGACCAAGAAGTTCCCGCAGGTCGGCGGGGCGGACCAATTGCCGCCGACCGCCATCCGGCCGCTCCCGACGGACCGCGCGGGCCTGGCCGACCTGCTCAAGGTCGAGCACGGCGCCGGCGCCGTGAGCAAGGAAACCATGACGGTGTACGGGCGCTACGTCGTCCCGCGCCGAACCCGGGCGGAGATCCTGCGGGTGCTGGCCGACGTACCCGGTTTCCGGTGGCGGGGTGAGGTGACCGACCGGGTCGGACGGGCGGGACTGGCCATCACCTTCGACGACCAGGTACACGACCAGCAGCACCTCCTGATCTTCAACCCGAAGACCGGAGAACTCACCGCCCACGAACTCGTGCTGCTAGACCCAATCCAAATCACCAACTACACAACCCTCCTACACACCGACCGCACCAACACCCCCGGCTAACCCCACCCCCCGCCCTCCTCCCCGCCTTCCCCGCCCGCCCCCCGCGTTCCCCGCCCGCCCCCGCCTTCCCCGGCGATCTTGCAGTTGTGGTGCCTCACAAAAGTGGTCAATCCGACATCCTGGGCGCCACAACTGCAAGATCAACGGGGCGGGGGGTGGGGGAGGGAGAGGGGGTGGGGGTGGGGGTGGGGGAGGAGGTGGTTGAGGGGGTTGGTGGGGTAGGGGGTGGTGCGGGTGGTGCCGTGGAGGTGCCAGTAGAAGTCGTTCAGGGCCGCGCTGACGGGGGCGTGGCGGTGGATGATCGCGGCGGCGGCCGGGGGGAGGTTCGCGGGGCGCTCGCCTTCGGCGTAGCGGCGGACCAGTCGGTTGCGCTCGGCGGCGGTGAACCGCCCCGGGAGGGTCGGGCCGACCAGGGCGCTGACCAGCCAGTTGACCAGCGTCGTCACCGCGTACGCGGCGTCGTGGCTCGCGTTCGTGACGAGGAAGTCGCGCTCGGCGGGGGAGAGGTCGAACCGGGGTGAGGTGGCCAGGCCGAGATCGGCGAGGTAGAGCCTCCGGCCGTCGGTGAGGATGTTCCGGAAATGCGGGTCGAAGTGCACCATGCCGTTGTCGTTCATGAAGGCGACGTCGGCGATCAGGTTCCGTTCCACCATCACGCAGGCGGCCTCGATCGCGTCGGTGCCGAGGGCGACCTGCTCGGTCAGCCAGGCGTCCAGCGTCTGCGGCAGGCGTTCGAGGAACAGCACCACGGTGGCGGTGGACCGGGCGGTCGCCAGGAGCCGTTCCCGTACGGCCGACGAACCGCCCCAGTACGCGACTGTGGCCTCCACGTCGACGTGTTCGTCGGGCGTCGGCAGCGACCCTGGCAGTACCCGCCAGTGGTACATCAGCGGGAAGCTCCCGCTCTGCCCGGTCAGTACCCAGTTCGTCGTCATGACGTTCGCGGCCAGTTCCCGCCACACGCCGAAGCTCGGCCCGCCGACGCCGTACTGGCAGGCGGTGGGAAGTTGGAACATGTTGGCGGTCGACCTGACGTTGCCGGGCTCCCGTTCCAGGTCGGTCAGGGGTACGCGCTTCGCGAAGACCGGTACGCCCTCGACCTCCAACGCGACGGCCGCGCCCCCGATGCCGGAAGCTACCGGCGGCGCCTCGTCCACCAGCCTGCCGAGTTGCCGATCATCGAGCAGTGCCAGGGCGGTGGATACGGACGCGTATTTGCGCAGCCGTGGGGAGTGGGACATCCCGGAAGTCTATGGAATCGGATCGATCGACAAGGGCCGCCGAATTCGCCGGGGGCCAGCACTGCGAGCGGGGAGACGAGTGCGGTCAGCGGCCCTGGACCGTGGTGACGAACGCCTGCCATGCCGTGGGGTCGAAGGTGAGGACGGGGCCTTGGCGGTCCTTGCTGTCGCGTACGCCGACGATGCCGGGCAGGTTGTCGGCCACCTCGACGCATGTGTCGCCACCGTTCGACGAGCGGGTGGACGTGCGCCAGGCCGCGCCGGTCAGCTCCATGTCTGCGCCACTTCCTTGATCAGGTTGATGGACTGCCGATGGGTCAGTGCCTCGCTCCGAATACGCTCCCATGCCTCCTGGAGAGTCGCAACGTCCTCGTGGTGGCTCACGACCCGGGCGTGAAGCTGGTTGTCCAGATGAAGTCCTTTGTTGCGGCAGGACGGTGGCAGCGCGGTGGCAATGTGTGGCGTGGTTGTGGAATCGGTACGAAGTGGGCGGGGGTCGGTTGGCTGCTCGTCCGTGAGTCCTGGTCATGTTTGGTGCAAACTCCCGCCGGGCAAACCTGGCCGCATCCGAAACATGAACGAGAGGTGGCCCGAGGGTGTCCAAGGAGACCGAGAAGCAGCGCTGGCAGCGCAACTTCGCCGATCTGCTCCAGGAGTTGCGGGTCGCACAGACCGGTGTGCAGATCCTGTTCGCGTTCCTGCTCACGCTCCCGTTCAGCAACGGCTTTCCGGACACCAGCCAGTTCCAGAAGGACGTGTACGTGGTGGCGCTGCTCGCCGCCGCCGCGGCGACCGCGCTGATCATCTCGCCGGTCGCGTTCCACCGGGCGCTGTTCCGCCAGGGTCGCAAGCCTGAGCTGGTGCTCTTCGCGCACAGCATGGCGACCGGCGGGCTGGGCTTCATGCTGATCGCGATGGTCAGCTCGGTGCTGCTGATCACCGACTTCGTGCTGCCCCGCCCGATCGCGTTCGTGCTGAGTGGGTTGACCGCGGCCTGGTTCCTGACCTTCTGGGCCGGGTTGCCGTACCTGCGTCGCAAGTGGGGCGAGGACGACGACGAGGACGAGGACGCGGCGGAGGACGAGAGCCCGCGGGTGCTGCCGGGGAGCTGACCGGAGCTGACGTGGTGGTGTCGGAGAGTCACCGGTCGATGTCTCAGAGTTGAGCTGGATTCACTATAAAAACTATCGCGGTTGGGGTAGATATTTGCCGTCGAGGCGGGTAACGTTCCTGGTGTCGAGAGAGCACGATCAACAAAGACGCGGACGTACTGACCGGGGCGTGAGGACACGACCGGCAGAGGGGTTGGGGCCAGGCACCTACCAGGGCTCCGGCTCGTGACACCGTCGGAAGTGCATGGGGCCAAGCAGTCGACTGGGGGCTCCGGCAGCGACGGGAAACACCGCAGTAGAAAGCACGGCAAGGTCGCAGTAGAAAGCACGGCAAGGTCGCAGTAGAAAGCACGGCAAGGCAGTTGAGGTATCAGCAAGGCAAGTTGAAGGATCAGCAAGGTAAGTAGAGGAATCAGAGGAAAGGGGAGGGAAACAACACCGTTGGATCGCCCGTCGGCGGCGCTGATGCCCGCCGGACGGACACCGTAGCCCCATCGGAAGAAGGGTGGTCTCCGGTCACGATTATGCGATCCGCGTACCGCCAGCCGCTTCAGACGGCCGGTACGCACACGTTGGACCGGCGTCAGCGCCGGTGAATGGTGTTCAACCCAAAACCCTGGGCCCCGGTGCTTCGGCACCGGGGCCCTCGTGACGCGGAGGTGCAATGGGTCAAGACCCGAACACGACGTTCGACGACGAGCATTACCCCGCCTACACGATGGGCCGGGCCGCGGAGATGCTCGGGATCACCCCGGGATTCCTGCGCAGCCTGGACGAGGCGAAACTGATCGAACCCCAGCGCTCGGCCGGCGGCCACCGCCGATACTCCCGCTACCAGCTGCGCCTCGCCGCGCGGGCGCGGGAACTGGTCGACCGGGGCACCGCCCTCGACGCGGCCTGCCGGATCATCATCCTCGAAGACCAACTAGAGGAAGCGCTGCGGATCAACGAGGAACTGCGCGGACGCGAGTGACCGACCCCGGTACGCCGACCGTTCGGCGTACCGGCACAGGTGCCGTTCGTTGCCGGAAATCCTGGGGAGTGCACGAACCTACCGCTGGGTAACAGGGGCGCAGTAGCGTTGTCCGTGCAGGGCAACGCGGGCTTGCACCGTACCTCGCTAGGGGGTTGCCATGACCACCACGCAGAATGACCGGCCGGCGGCGGACGGCACCGACGAACCGGCGCCGACCAGCTCGAACGACGGAGCCGGGCCACTGCCCAAGGAGGCCGGTCAGGTCTCCGAAAAGGAGGCTCGTCTGGTCGCCGAGGCGGCCCGGCAGACCGACTGGGGCAAACCGAGCTTCGCCAAGGAACTCTTCCTCGGCCGGTTCCGGCTCGACCTGATCGACCCGTGGCCGCGGACCGACCCGGACCGCGCCGGCAAGGCCGAGGAGTTCCTCGGCCGGCTCGACACCTACGTGCGCACCGAGGTCGACGGCGCCCGGATCGAACGCGACGCACGGATCCCCGACGAGGTGTTCCACGGGCTGGCCCGGCTCGGCGCCTTCGGCATGAAGATCGACGAGAAGTACGGCGGCCTCGGGCTGTCGAACCTGCACTACTGCCGGGCGCTGACCCTCGCCGGCTCGGCCAGCCCGGCGATCGGCGCGCTGCTCTCCGCCCACCAGTCGATCGGTGTGCCGCAGCCGCTGAAGATGTTCGGCTCCGACGAGCAGAAACAGCGTTTCCTGCCCCGGCTCGCCGCCGGTGAGGTCTCCGCGTTCCTGCTCACCGAGCCCGACGTCGGCTCCGACCCGGCCCGGCTGGGCACCACCGCCGAACCCACGCAGGACGGCACCGGCTACCGGCTCAACGGGGTCAAGCTCTGGGCTACCAACGGCACCGTCGCCACCCTGCTCGTGGTCATGGCGCGGGTGCCGGCCGCCGAGGGTCGGCGCGGCGGGATCACCGCGTTCGTGGTCGAGGGCGACTCGCCGGGCATCACCGTGGAACGGCGCAACGAGTTCCTCGGCCTGCGCGGGCTGGAGAACAGCGTCACCCGGTTCCACGACGTGGTGGTGCCGAAGGAGAACGTCATCGGCGGCGAGGGCAAGGGCCTCAAGATCGCCCTGACCACGCTCAACACCGGGCGGCTGTCGCTGCCCGCGATGTGCGTCGGCGCCGCCAAGTGGTCACTCAACGTGGCCCGCGGATGGTCCGCCGAGCGGGTCCAGTGGGGTCGGCCCGTCGGCCAGCACGAGGCGGTGGCCAAGAAGCTCGCCTTCATCGCCGCCAGCACGTACGGCCTGGAGACCATGCTCGACCTCTGCTGCCTGCTCGCCGACGACGACCGCAACGACATCCGGATCGAAGCGGCCCTGGTCAAGCTCTACGCCAGCGAGATCGCCTGGCAGATCGGCGACGAACTGGTCCAGATCCGGGGCGGGCGGGGCTACGAGACCGCGGACTCGATCGCCGCCCGAGGTGAACGCGCCGCCGCGGTCGAACAGCTCCTGCGCGACCTGCGGATCAACCGGATCTTCGAGGGCTCCACCGAGATCATGCACCTGCTGATCGCCCGCGAGGCGGTCGACGCCCACCTCGCCGTGGCCGGCGACATCATCGATCCCGATGCCGGACTCGGCCGCAAGGCCCGCGCCGCCGCCACCGCCGGTGCCTTCTACGCGAAATGGCTGCCGACGCTCGCGGTCGGTCGAGGCCAGCAACCCAACTCGTACGCCGAGTTCGGCCCGTCGGCCCAGCACCTGCGTTACGTCGAGCGCTCCTCCCGCAAACTCGCCCGCTCGACCTTCTACGCGATGTCCCGCTGGCAGGGCAAACTCGAACGCAAGCAGGCGTTCCTCGGCCGGATCGTGGACATCGGCGCGGAGTTGTTCGCGATGTCGGCGGTCGCCGTACGGGCCCGCGCCGAATCCGAGCAGCGCCCCGAGGGCGTGGAACTGGCCGACCTGTTCTGCCGCCAGGCCCGGTCCAGGGTCGAGATCCTGTTCCATACCTTGTGGGAGAACACCGACTCGGTCGACGTGGCGGCGGCCAGGCGGATCCTCGCCGGCCGGTACGCGTTCGTCGAGGACGGGGTGATCACCCCGCCCGCCGAGCGGGAATGGGTCGCCGCCTGGGAGCCGGGCCCGGCCACCGTGCCGGACGTACGCCGCCGCATCCCGCCGGACCCGTCCACCACCGCCCAGCCGGAGACCCGGGAGCTGTTACCAGACGACCAGGATGACCAGGGCGACCACGGCCAGGTTGAGCGGGATCAGGAGCAGGTAACCGATCCGGGGGATGCCCCGACCTCGCTGGGCGGCCCAGAGCAGGGCGGCCGCGTAGAGCAGCAGGAGGACGCTCAGTAGGCCCAGCAGGATACGCACAGTTGTCGACTCTATCGACCGACACGCAGGCCGAGGCGCCTAAGTTCCAGGGCGGCCAGCGCATCGACGGTGGATTCGTCGCCGCGCCGCCACGCCTCGGCGACGTCCGGATCGATTTTGGTGAGCCGGCGCAGCGGCTGGTTGGTCAACGCCCGCAGCGCCAGCAGGTCCCGCCCGGCCGGTGCGTTGCGCAACGAGGTCGCCGCGTTGGCCCGGCGGATCCACCGCAGCCGCAGCGGCAACCAGCCCAGCAGCACCAGGGCGAGCGGGAAGACGAGGGCGAGCAGGGCCAGCGTGAGAGCCAGGTCGGCGACCTGCTCCTGCTGGTTGTGGCCGGCTTCGGCGAGCGACCGGGCGGCGTCGGCCGCCCGGTCGAACGGGCCGGTCAGGTCGTCACCGACCAGCGGCGTACGACCGATCTTGTCGCTTGTCTCGCTGAAGTTCCGGGCCAGGTCGGTGCCGGCGCCCTCCAACTTCTGGCCCGGAACGGCGAGCTTCTGGATCAGGTCGTGGAGCCACATCGAGAACCGGATCGACAGGTACACCCAGGCGATCACGAGCAGATCGGTGAGGACCTGCCGGGCGGCTTTGGGAAAACGGTCAGCGTAAATCTTCACGCCGGCCAGGGTGCCACGTTCGGGCGGAGCGCACGAGGTCCCGACGGACGCACCTGCGCTACGCCCAGGGGGCGGTGGGGTACCAGGGGATGATTTCCCGCCGGTCGAGCAGCCGTACGTCCCAGTAGAGGAAGGTGAAGACCCCGGCCACCAGCAGGGCTACCGCGGTGACGACGGTGATCCGGCGCGGGTTGACCGCGATCCACCGCTGCAACCGCCCGCCGACCACGTACGTGAGGATCAGGAACAGCACCGCCATCACCACGATGTTGCCCAGCGACTGGAGGGTGAATGCGGCGGCGCCGTACAGCGGGTTTCCGCTCTCGGCGGCGTCCCGGAACATCTGCCGGAACAGCGGGAACGGGCGTCCGATCAGGAATGCGCCGATCAGCACTCCCATGAACACCATCGGCGCGTTCGGGAAGCGCCGGGCGATCCGGGCGAACGGGTCGCGTACGACTCCGAGTGCAGCCAACCCGAGATAGGTCATCGCGAGTCCGACCAGTCCGAACACCACCATCGACTGGATGCTGCGCGGCGACAGTTCACCGACCGGATTCGGTGCGGTCGAGAACTGCGGCATGTCGGTGCCGACGAGTCCGACCACCACCCCGTACGGGATGGAGACGGCGAGCATGCCGACAGCCAGCCAGCCCAGTGGCTTCAGTGCCTGGCCGAGCCGTTGCCACCGGCCCCCGGTCCCGCCGAGCAGGGGTGCCACCGCTCCGAACGCGGCGATGTTGCACGCGGTGAACGTGCCGGCCAGCCCGGACACGAAGGCGAACGCGATGCCGGCGGCGATGCCGGCGATCGGGGTCTCCTTGGCGTCGTGACCCAGCAGGGTGTTGGCGACGTTGTCCCCGATGGTGGAGTCGACGAACTCCGCGGACCAGACCACGGTCAGCAGGAAACCGCCGAGCACGCTGAGCAGGATGATGAGTCCTCGACGACGGGGAAAATACCCATTGACCAGGGTCGAGGTTGGAGCGGAGTCGGGAACTGCGGTGGAGGGGATGTGGATGAGATCCGGATCGCGCGTCTGACTCATGGCGGTCCTCCCGATTCGCAGCCGTTGCCCAGGCGACGGCAAATATGCCGACCGAGTATCGAATCGGGATCGCCGCAGCGGCTACTTCGAGAGTGCTCAGATTTGCGGACGTGAATGGCTTCAGGCGGCGCAGTCCGGGCAGGTGCCGAAGATCTCCAGGGTGTGGCTGACGTCGGCGTACCCGTGTTTGGCGGCGACCCGGTCCGCCCAGGTCTCCACCGCCGGCCCCTCGATCTCGACCGTACGGCCACAGCCCCGGCAGACCAGGTGGTGATGGTGCCCGTTGCTGCACCGCCGGTAGAGGTGCTCGCCACCGGCCGGGCGCATCACGTCGATCTCACCGGCGTCGGCGAGCCCCTGCAAGGTCCGGTAGACGGTGGTCAGGCCGACCCGTTCGCCCCGGTCGCGCAGCATCCCGTGCAGGTCCTGGGCGCTGTGGAAGCCCGCAACCTCGCCCAGCAGGGCGCTGACCGCGCTGCGCTGCCGGGTGTTGCGTACGGCGGTGCCGGTCTCCGCCTCCGCGTCCGTCATGATCCCCTCCAAGTGCCCAGCTCGCCGGCGGGTCGCTCAGCTCGCCGTCAGACGGGCCGGTGCCGCCTCGCCGGCATGGCTGACGGCGTCCGCGACGATGTGCGCGATGTGCTCGTCGACCAGCGCGTACGCGATCTCCCGGCCACGGCGGGAGCCGCGCACCACGCCCGCCCCGCGCAGCACCCGCAGGTGCTGGGAAACCAGTGGTTGCGCCGCCCCGAGCTTCTCCACCAACTCGTGCACGCAGCGCTCGCCGTCGGCCAGCTCCGTGACGATCGCGACCCGGATCGGGGCGGACAAGGCGCGCAGCAGTTCACCCGCGCTCTCGTACACTTCGTATCCGCTTCCGCTCGTCACCCCGTAACGGTAACCACTATCGTCCCGGTCCGACCAACGGGGCGGCGGGCTCCAGTACCGATTCCGGTGCCTCGACCGGCGAAATGCCCGTCGTGACCGGAACCACCCGTCGACGGGCCGCCCGCCAGCCGGCACCACCGGCCGCGATGAGCAGGAAACCGGCGATCGAAACCACCACGATCGTCGCCCCCGGTGCGGTGTCGGCGGTCCCGGCCAGCCACACCCCGACCGCGGCGGCGAGCAGGCCAAGGGTCATCGCCGCCGCCATCGTGCTGCGGAAGCCCCTGGTGAACTGCTGTGCGGTGGCGACCGGGATCACCATCAGGGCGCTGATCAGCAGCAGCCCGACGGTCCGCATGGCGATCGTCACGGTCACCGCCGTGGTCGCGGCGAGCAGCAGGTTCAGCGCGCGTACCGGCACCCCGGAAACCCGGGCGTACTCCTCGTCGTGTGAGATCGCGAACAGCACCGGGCGCAGGCCGATCATCGTGACCAGCACCACCGCCGCGATCACCACGATCACCACCAGGTCCCGCGGCGCCGTCGTGGTCAACGCGCCGAACAGGTACGACATCAGGTTCGCGTTGCTGCGGTTGTCGGAGAGGCCGACCAGCATCACCCCACCGGCGATCCCGCCGTAGAACAGCAGCGCCAATGCCAGGTCCCCGGACGTCCGGCCCCGTTCCCGTACCAGCTCGATGACGACCGCGCCGACCGCCGCGACGATCACGGCGGTGAGCACCGGGGAGGCGTTCAGCAGCAGGCCCACCCCGACCCCGGTGAGGGCGACGTGCCCGACCCCGTCACCGATCAGCGACATCCGGCGCTGTACCAGGTAGATGCCGAGCGCCGGGGCGGCCAACCCGATGACCAGCGCGCCGACCAGCGCGCGGAGCATGAATTCGTACTGGAAGAGGCTCATTCGATGCACAACCCTGGTAGTTCCTCCGGACCGTGCGGGTGGACGTGGTCGTGCCCGGCACCGGCGTGATGACCCGCCGGCTCCGGCACCGCGCCGTTGTGCACGATCTCTCCCTGTGCGACGACCACCGCCCGGCTGATCAGTGGGGCCAGCGGGCCGAGTTCGTGGGCGACGAGCAGGACCGTGCCGCCGTCGGCGACGAAGTGGCGCAGCGCGCCGGCGAAAGCCTCCTGGCTGGCCGCGTCGACACCCGCGGTCGGCTCGTCCAGGATCAGCAGCTCCGGCTGCCCGGCCAGGGCGCGGGCGATCAGGGTGCGCTGCTGTTGGCCGCCGGAGAGGGTGGCGACCGGGTCGCCGGCACGGTCGGCGAGACCGACCGCGCGCAGGGCGCTGGCCACCGCCGTACGGTCGGCCGCGCCGGGCGGGCGCAGGAAGCCGCGCCGGGCCAGCCGGCCGGACCCGACCACCTCGGCCACCGTCGCCGGTACGCCGCCGCCCGCGCCGAGCCGCTGCGGTACGTAACCGAGCCGGGCCCACTGCCGGAACCGCCGCAGCGGGGTGCCGAACAGCTCGACCGACCCCCGGCTCAGCGGGACCAGCCCGAGTACGGCACGGATCAGGGTCGACTTGCCCGAGCCGTTCGCCCCGAGTACGGCGACCACCTCACCGGCGGTCACCTTCAGCGAGACGCCCCGCAGGATGGGGCGTTCGTCGTACGCGACGATCGCCCGGTCGACGTTGATCACCGTCCGGGACTGCCCGCGCTGCTCTCCGCCCACCCGTGGATGCTCGCTCATGGGCAGTTCAGGGCGGTCTTGAGGGCGCCGAGGTTGGTACGCATCACCGAAAGGTAGTCCGCGTTGCCGCCCGCCGGCAGTCCCTCGATTGGATCAAGGACGGCGGTCTTCGCCCCGACCTCCCGGGCGATGGTCTCGGCGACCTTCGGACTGACCAGGGTCTCGAAGAAGATCGTGGTGGCGCCGTGCTCCCTGGCCTCGTCGGCCACCTCGGCCAGCCGCTTCGGCGACGGCTCGTCCTCCGGCGTGACACCGGAGATGCCGACCTGTTCGAGCTGGTAGCGGGCGGCGAGGTAACCGAAGGCGGTGTGCGCGGTCACGAGTTCCCGGCGCTGGCAGGTGCGCAGCCCCTGGGTGTACTCCTGGTCCAGCGCGCTCAGGTCCGTACGCAGCGCCTGTGCCCGCGCGGTGTAGTCGGCCGCCCGGTTCGGGTCGGTCCTGGCGAGCCGCTCGGCGAGCCGGTCGCCGATGGTGGCGAGCCGGGTCGGGTCGAGCCAGACGTGCGGGTCCTTGACCTCGGACCGCCCACCGGCACCGGCACCCTCGTCGTGCTCGTGGCCACCCTCGGCGGCGTCGCGCAGCGGCTCCACCCCGGCGACGTCGAAGGTACGGTCGCCGCCGACCTGCTCCACCGCGTCGTCGACGGCCGGCTGGAAGCCCTTGAGGAAGACGATCACGTCCGCCTCGCTGACCTGGCCGACCTGGCTCGGGTTCAGCTCCAGGTCGTGTGGTTCGGCACCCGGCTTGGCCAGGTTGGTGACCCGTACGGCGTCACCGCCGACCCGCTCGGCGACGTACTGCAGGGGGTAGAACGCGGCGACCACCTGGACCCGGCCTCCGGCATCGCCCCCGGCGGCATCCTGCCCGCAGGCGGCGAGGCCGCCCAGCATGAGCAGGGCGCTGGCCACGGCGGCCAGGGTACGCGGAGCCGAGCGGATCACCATGTCACCCACTGTCCGCGCAGGCGACAATGATTGTCAAAAACGCATGAGTGCATGTAAGGAAGGCAACTAGAGGATCTTCACCAGGGCGACCGCCACCAGCAGGGTCAGCATCAGCAGGCGGATGGTGCGGGTGGCCGGCGGCTGCACCGGCCAGGTGATCCGCAGCAGGGCCACCAGGCCGGCGGCGAGCGCCAGCAGCACCGCCCCGCCGACGATTCCCGGTGCGAAGAGTCCCACCAGCACCACCGCGACCGTGGCGAGGAACACGGCGGTCGGGTTCGCCCGGGCGAGACGGGCCAGCAAGACGCTCTGCGTACGCTGCATGGCACAGACTCTACGAGGAGGCACCGGGTGCTGGTGACGAACCGGTTCGTGGTCGACGAGGACGCCGCCGCGTCCTTCACGGAACGGGCCCATGCCGCGCTGGCGGCATTGGCCGCCCGACCCGGCTACCAGCGCGGGCAACTCGTCCGTGCGCTGGAGGACCCCCGGCAGTGGTCGCTGGTCACCGAGTGGGAGTCGGTCGGGACCTACCGGCGGGCGCTCGGCGCGTTCGACGTCAAGATCTACGCCACCCCGCTGCTCGCCGAGTCACTGGACGAGCCGTCCGCGTTCGAGGCCCTCGCCACCGCCGAGCCCGGCGGTCAGGTAGAGGTCGCCGTCAGCGACCGGGCCACCGACCCGAGCCGATGAGCTGAGGTCGGTATCGATGGGCTCGCGGCCGGGGGCGACGAGGTTGCGGTCGGTATCGATGGGATCGCGGCCGGGGGCGACGAGGTTGCGGTCGGAGCCGGTGGCGCCGAGGGCACTACCCTTGCGTCCATGAGCACTCCGGGGCCGGCCGGCCCGCCGCTGCCGTACCCGGTGACGCCAGGATCGGAGGGTGCGCCGCCCGCGTACCCGGTGACACCCGGGCCGGGGTCCTACGGTGTGCCCGTACCGCCGCCGGGGCCGGGTGTGACACCCCCGTTCGCTGCCCCGCCGACCGAGGGCCGGACCATGCGGATGTGGCTCGGGCTCGGGGTCGCCGGCCTGGCCGTCCTGCTCTGCTGCGGCGGCGGGGTCGCGGCGGTGGTCGGCCTGACCGTCGCCGGCACCGAGGCGGTCAACGAGCAGGCCCGCGCGGTCGCCGGTGACTACTTCGAGGCGGTCAGCAACGAGGAGTACAACGAGGCGTACGACTTCCTCTGCGACGCCGCCCAGCGCCGGGAGTCGCCGCGGGAGTTCGAGGAACGGGTCTCCGAGGAGCCGGAGATCGACTCGTTCCAGGTCGGCGACGTGACGGCGGTCAACGACCTGATCGTGCCGGTCGGGGTCACGTACGCCGGTGGTGGGCGCGACGACCTGCGGGTGCGGTTGGCGCAGGACGGCCGTACCGGCGCCCTGGAGATCTGCGGCATCAGCTGACGGGGGATCTCCGGCATCAGCCGACAGGGGATCTCCGGCATCAGCCGACGGGGAGCCTCGGCACCGGCCGACGGGGAGCCGACGGGAGCCGGCGGGGCCGGTGGGGGAGTAGGCGATGGTGCCGAGCGGCGGAGTAACCTGCTGGGCTTGGACCCTCGGTGAGGTCTGCCGGGTTCCGCGCTGTCCGTCCCGTCCCTGAACAGGTCCCCGCCGACCGCCAGTCGGCGTAGGAGGAGAACCAATGCCAGCCGACCGTATCGATGCCGTGGTCAGTCTCGCCAAGCGTCGAGGCTTCGTCTTCCCCTCCAGCGAGATCTACGGAGGCACCCGGTCGGCCTGGGACTACGGCCCCCTCGGCGTCGAGCTGAAGGAGAACGTCCGCCGCCAGTGGTGGCGCAACATGGTGCAGCAGCGCGACGACGTGGTCGGTCTCGACTCGGCCGTCATCCTGGCCCGGGACGTCTGGGCCGCCTCCGGGCACCTGGAGGCGTTCGTCGACCCGCTGACCGAGTGCCAGTCCTGCCACAAGCGGTACCGGGCGGACCACCTGGAAGAGGCGTTCGAGGCCCGCAACGGCCGCCCGCCGACCTCGCTGGCCGAGCTGAACTGCGCGAACTGCGGCAACAAGGGCACCTTCACCGAGCCGCGGATGTTCAACGGGCTGATGAAGACCTACCTCGGCCCGGTGGAGAGCGACGAGGGCCTGCACTACCTGCGGCCGGAGACGGCGCAGGGGATCTTCGTCAACTTCGCCAACGTGATGACCTCGGCGCGCAAGAAGCCGCCGTTCGGCATCGCCCAGGTCGGCAAGTCGTTCCGCAACGAGATCACGCCGGGCAACTTCATCTTCCGTACGCGTGAGTTCGAGCAGATGGAGATGGAATTCTTCGTCGAGCCGGGCTCGGACGAGCAGTGGCACGAATACTGGCTGCGCGAGCGCTGGAACTGGTACATCGACCTCGGGCTGAGCGAGTCGAACCTGCGGATGTTCGAGCACCCGAAGGAGAAGCTCTCGCACTACTCGAAGCGCACCGTGGACATCGAGTACAGGTTCATGTTCGGCGGCACCGAGTTCTCCGAGCTGGAGGGCATCGCCAACCGGACCGACTTCGATCTCACCACGCACAGCAAGCACTCCGGTGTCGACCTCTCCTACTTCGACCAGGAGAAGGGCGAGCGCTGGATGCCGTACGTGATCGAGCCGGCCGCCGGCCTGACCCGCGCGGTGCTGGCGTTCCTGCTGGAGGCGTACGACGAGGACGAGGCGCCGAACACCAAGGGTGGCGTGGACAAGCGGACCGTGCTGCGGTTCGACCCCCGGCTGTCCCCGGTGAAGGTCGCCGTGCTGCCGCTGTCGCGTAACCCGGAACTGTCCCCGAAGGCCCGCGACCTGAGTACGGCGCTGCGCAAGCGCTGGGTGGTCGAGTTCGACGACTCGCAGGCGATCGGTCGGCGGTACCGCCGGCAGGACGAGATCGGCACGCCGTTCTGCGTCACGGTCGACTTCGACACCCTGAACGACAACGCGGTCACCGTACGGAACCGGGACACCATGCTCCAGGAACGCGTCTCCCTCGACCAGGTGGAGAACTACCTGATCGAGCGCCTCCCCGGCTGCTGACCCGCCGGCCCAGCTCGGGCTTCGCGGCGGTCAGCCGTCGGGCCAGCTCGGCTGCCGGGCCGGTCAGCCGTCGGGCCAGCTCAGCCACATGAGCAGGCTCGCCACCGCGATCACGGCCACGCCGATGAGGCTGAACGACCGGGCCACCATCCGGGAGTCGGCCATCGCCGTGATCCGGCGGTGGTGCACCTGCTCGGCGCTGTCGGTGGTGAGGACGGTCACCGGCCCACGCCGGGACGCGGTCAGCACGGTGTAGACGCCGTCCGACCGCGCGCTGCCGACCGCGTGGACGAGCTGCCCGGCGGGCACGATCAGCTCGGTCAGCACCAGGGTCTCGTGCTTCCTGGTGCCGGTGAACGTCTCCCGGGGAATGAACGCCGGTACCAGGTGCTCGTCGTCGCGGCGGTAGCGGCGGACCGTGGTGGTGGTGATCGGCGGGTCCCCGTCGGTCGACGGTCGGCGCAGCAGTCGGGGGTCGACGAGCAGGCGTCCGGTGGGGTCCTGGAGCGCGGGTGGCCCCGGTGCCTCCTGCGCCCACAGGTGGTCGACGCTCGTCACGCTGTCGTCGTACCGGCGGGAGGGGTCGCGGACCAGTTCGACGGCGTACCAGGCGCAGGTGGTGCCGGTGACCGGGGCGACCACCAGCCCCGCCGGCCCGGCGGTGATCATGCCGGTGGCGGCCATCCGCTGCCGGCCGGGACGCCAGTGGGCGCACGGCACCAGCGGGGTCCGTTCCAGGATCCGCCGCTGGCGGGCCTCACCCCAGCGGAGCAGGATCGCGATCCCGCTGACGATCAGCAGACAGAACCCCAAGCCGAGCACGAGTGCGGCGAAGGTGAGCACGGGCGTAAATATAGATTGCATCGGCGAGCGGGGGTCCTTACCGATCGTGCGCAGTGAGGTGGGATGCTCGGAGGATGACGTCGACCGCCGCCCCGGCCGTGCCGGGTTCGCTGGCCCTCGGCGGGCACCAGGTGTGGCCACCGGTGGTGCTCGCGCCGATGGCCGGCATCACCAATGTTGCCTTCCGTCAGCTTTGTCGGGAACAGGGCGGCGGGCTCTACGTCTGCGAAATGGTCACCACCCGGGCGTTGGTGGAGCGGAACCCGCGCACCATGCGCATGATCGCGTTCGGTGGTGACGAGCGCCCGCGCAGCCTCCAGCTCTACGGCGTGGACCCGGAGACCACCGCGGCGGCGGTGCGGATGGTGGTCGAGGAGGACCTGGCCGACCACATCGACCTCAACTTCGGCTGCCCGGTGCCGAAGGTCACCCGCAAGGGCGGCGGCGCGGCGTTGCCGTGGCGGCGCCGGCTCTTCGCCCGGTTGGTCCGGGCCGCGGTGCAGGCGGCGGCACCGGCCGGGGTGCCGGTCACGGTGAAGATGCGCAAGGGCATAGACGACAACCACCTGACGTACGTCGAGGCCGGTCTTGCCGCGCAGGAGGCCGGGGTGGCGGCGGTGGCGCTGCACGCGCGTACGGCCGAACAGCGCTACTCGGGCAGCGCGGACTGGGACGCGATCGCCACCCTGAAGCAGGCGCTGGACGTACCGGTGCTGGGTAACGGCGACATCTGGGAGGCGGACGACGCGCTCCGGATGGTGGCCGAGACCGGGGCGGACGGGGTGGTGGTCGGCCGGGGCTGCCTGGGGCGGCCGTGGCTTTTCGCCGACCTGGCGGCGGCGTTCGAGGGGCGGTCCGAGCGGCGGCTGCCCGATCTCGGTCAGGTGGCCGGCACGATGCGCCGGCACGCGGAGTTGCTGGCCGAGTGGTTGGGCAGCGAGCGGGACGGCTGCACCGACTTCCGCAAGCACGTGGCCTGGTATCTCAAGGGTTTCCCGGTCGGCGGCGAGCTGCGCCGGGCGATGGCGATGATCAACAGCCTGGCCGAACTGGACGACCTGCTGGGCAAGCTCGACCCGGCCGAGCCGTTCCCGGTCGGCACCCTGGGCCAGCCCCGTGGCCGCACCAACTCCCCCGGCAAAGTCCACCTCCCCGACGGCTGGCTAACCGACCGCGACAGCGACCAAGTCCCCGCCGACGCCGAACTATCCCACTCCGGCGGCTAACCCCCCTCCCCCCCCACCCCCCCACCCCGACGATCTTGCAGTTGTGGTGCCTGGGTTTGGGGTGCTAGGTCGGGTTTGTGAACAACCACAAGTGCAAGATCGACGCGTTACTCCGTGGGGGGCCAGGGGATTTCGGGGGAGGGGTGGAAGTTGATGTTGGCTCGGGTCCAGCGGGGGGAGTGGGCGGCCAGGCGGAGTCGGAAGGAGGTCCAGTCCCGTGCGGCTGTCGGTGACCAGGCCAGTTCGGCGATTGCCACCAGTCGGGGGTACGTCATGAACTCGATGTCGGCGACCGTACGGATCGTCTCCGTCCACAGTGGTGCTTCGACGCCGAGTACGGACTCCGCCGGCACCCCGTCGAGGTACGTCCCCGGATCCCAGTCGTACGCGGTCCGCACGTCGATCAGGCCGGCCCAGTCCTGCCCCAGCGTGGTCGCGTCGGTGTACTTCATGTCCAGGTAGGTGCGGTTGCCCGGCGACATGATCACCCGCGCGCCCTGCCGTACGGCGGCCGCCACGTTCTGGTCGCTGGTGGTGGTGCCCCAGTACTGCAGCACCCGGCCCGGTACGTGCTCGGCCGGTGCGAGCTGGTGCCAGCCGACCACGGTCTTGTTCTTGGCGACGACGATCCGCTGCACCCGGTTCATCACGGTGCTGTAGGCGGTCGCGTCGAGCTTGAACGCCTCGTCGCCTCCGACGTGCAGGTACGGGCCGGGGGTGAGGGCGGCCAACTCGCCGAGTACGTCGTCGACGAAGTCGTACGTCCGTTCGCTCGTCACGGCAACCGAGCTGAACCCGACCTCGGTGCCCGTGTACGGCGCCGGGGCGACCCCGTCCGGCGCGAGTTCCCCGTACGCGCTGAGTGCGGCGTTGGTGTGGCCGGGCAGGTCGATCTCGGGTACGACGGTGATCCGGCGGGCGGCGGCGTACTCGACGATGGTCTGGTAGTCGGCCTGGGTGTAGTAGCCGCCGGTCCCGCCGTCGACCTCGGTGGCGCCGCCGATCTCGGCCAGCCGGGGCCAGGAGTCGATGGCGATCCGCCAGCCCTGGTCGTCGGTGAGGTGCAGGTGCAGGTGGTTGAGCTTGTAGCGGGCGAGTTGGTCGACGAGGCGGAGCACGTCGGGCACCTCGAAGAAGTGCCGGGAGACGTCGAGCATCGCGCCCCGGTAGGCGAACCGGGGTGCGTCGAGGATCTGTCCGCCGGGCACCTCCCATGGGCCGGGTTGGACGGTCGCGCTCTCGATCGCCACCGGCAGTAGCTGCCGCAGGGTCTGCACGCCGTAGAAGAGGCCGTCGGCGGTGGCTGCCCGTACGACGACGTGTTCGGTGGTCACGTCGAGCCGGTAGCCGCCCTCCGGCTCCTCGGCCGCGACGGCGGTCGCGTCGAGCAGCAGGGTGACGGTGTCGGCCGGGGGAGTTTCGGCGGCGGTGAGCGGGGTGACCGGTAGCGGGTGGCCGGTGGCCGGGCGGAGCAGGTCGGCGAGCTGTTCGCCGACGGCGAGCGCGGCCGGGTCGTCGCTGGTCCGGATCGCGGTGTCGGCGGTGAGCAGGTAACGCACGCCGGGGTTGGGTCGCGTGCTCACCGGAGCGGGGACCACCTCGGTCAACCGGCTCCCGACGCCATCGGCCGCGGGGGAGCCGGTGCGGGGCCGGGGTACGGGCGGGTGCGTGCGGGACTGCTCCAGGGGTGCACTGCTCATCGTCAGTCAGCTTCCTCGCGGCCAGAGCGGGGGTGGATGCCGTACGGGTGTGACCACCAAGGTTAGCGCTGCTCAAATGCTTGCTCGTGCGCGTGGAAACGCTCCCATAAACTGGTGCGAACACGGACAGGGACGACGCCTGTGCCTATTGTCACCCAATGCTGACGGGTCGCCTTAGGCTGGCTTAACCTTCGCGGACCAATGGCCATTGGTTCTCCCCGGTACGGACTTCCGCCGCCGGGGTAACAGACCAACTAAACCTTCGTTCAGCGTCGTACGTGGGAGGCTTCTGGTGGCATCGAGCGAAACCGCAGCGAGGGACAGCGCGCCGAGGGACAGCGCGCCGAGAGACAGCGCGCCGAGCGAAACGCGCAAGTTCGTCTACAACTTCGCCGAGGGCAACATGGATCTCAAGGATCTGCTCGGCGGCAAGGGCGCCAACCTGGCCGAGATGACCAACCTCGGCCTGCCGGTGCCACCCGGCTTCACCATCACCACCGAGGCCTGCCAGGCGTACCTGGCCACCGGAACCGCCCCCGACGAACTCGCCGAGCAGATCACCGCGCACCTGACCGCACTGGAGCGGGCAATGGGCAAGCGGCTCGGCGACCCGGGCGACCCGCTGCTGGTCTCGGTCCGCTCCGGGGCGAAGTTCTCCATGCCGGGCATGATGGAGACCGTCCTCAACGTCGGGCTCAACGACGACAGCGTGGCCGGGCTCGCCGCCCAGTCCGGCGGCAACGAGCGGTTCGCCTGGGACTCGTACCGGCGCCTGATCCAGATGTTCGGCAAGACCGTCTGCGAGGTGCCGGGCGAGGAGTTCGAGCACGCACTGGACGAGGCGAAGCGGGCCAAGGACACCACGAACGACCTCGATCTCGACGCGGCCGACCTGCGGGCGCTGGTCGACACGTACAAGACGATCTTCCGTAAGCACACCGGGCGGGACTTCCCGCAGACCCCGCGCGAACAGCTCGACCTGGCCATCTTCGCCGTCTTCGGCTCGTGGAACGCCGACCGGGCGGTGCTCTACCGCCGGCAGGAGCGGATCCCGGCCGACCTCGGCACCGCGGTCAACGTGGTCGCGATGGTCTTCGGCAACCTCGGGCCGGACTCCGGCACCGGGGTCGCGTTCACCCGCGACCCGGCCAGCGGCGCCCAGGGCATCTACGGCGACTACCTGGCCAACGCCCAGGGCGAGGACGTGGTCGCCGGCATCCGCAGCACCGTCCCGCTGCAACAACTCGAAAAGCTCGACCCCCGCTCGTACGGGGAACTGCTCGGCATCATGGCCCGGCTGGAGGAGCACTACCGCGACCTGTGCGACATCGAGTTCACCATCGAGCGCGGCAAGCTGTGGATGCTCCAGACCCGGGTCGGCAAGCGGACCGCGGCGGCGGCGTTCGTGATCGCCGGGCAGCTCGTCGACGAGGGGCTGATTGACCTGGACGAGGCGCTGCACCGGGTCAACGGCGCGCAGCTCGCCCAGCTCATGTTCCCGAGGTTCCGGCTGGAGCACGACATCGCCCCGCTGGCCGACGGGATCGGGGCGTCACCGGGTGCGGCGGTGGGCAAGGTGGTCTTCGACGCCGCCCGCGCGGTGGAACTGGCCGGCGAGGGGGAGTCGGTCATCCTGGTCCGCCGGGAGACCAGCCCGGACGACCTGCCCGGCATGATCGCCGCCCAGGGCATCCTCACCTCGCGCGGCGGCAAGACCAGTCACGCCGCCGTGGTCGCCCGGGGGATGGGCAAGACCTGCGTCTGCGGCGCCGACGCACTGGACGTGAACGTACGCGCGAAGCAGTTCACCGCGCACGGGCAGGTGGTGAAGGAGGGTGACGTCGTCTCCATCGACGGCACCACCGGCCGGGTCTACCTGGGCGAGGTGCCGGTGTCGCCGTCCGAGGTGGTGCGCTACTTCGAGGGCAGCCTGGAGCCGGCGGAGTCGGACGATCCGCTGGTGCAGGCCGTACACCGGATCATGACGCACGCCGACCAGCGGCGGGTGCTGCGGGTACGCACGAACGCCGACACCGGCGAGGACGCGGCCCGGGCGCGGCGCTTCGGTGCCGAGGGGATCGGCCTGTGCCGGACCGAGCACATGTTCCTCGGCGACCGGCGGGAGCTGGTCGAACGGCTGATCCTGGCCCGGACCGAGACCGAACGGCAGGAGGCGCTGGCTGCACTGCTGCCGCTGCAACGGGCCGACTTCGTGGAGATCTTCCGCGAGATGGACGGCCAGCCGGTGACCGTACGCCTGATCGACCCGCCGTTGCACGAGTTCCTGCCGCCGCTGGAGGAGTTGGCGGTGAACGTGGCGGTCGCCCAGGAACGCGGTCAGGACGTGGCCAAGCAGGAGGCGCTGCTGTCGGCGGTACGCCGGATGCACGAGCAGAACCCGATGCTCGGGCTGCGCGGTGTCCGCCTCGGCCTGGTCATCCCCGGCCTGTTCGCGATGCAGGTACGGGCGATCGTGGAGGCGGCGGTCGCCTGCGCCCGCGAGGGACTGGTGGCCGAGCCGGAGATCATGGTCCCGCTGGTCGGCGCGGTGCAGGAGTTGGAGACCGTACGCGCGGAGGCCGAGAAGATCATCACCGAGGTGGTCGGGGACAGCGGGGTGAAGGTGCTGGTGGGCACCATGATCGAGGTGCCCCGGGCGGCGCTGACCGCCGGGCAGATCGCCGAGGCGGCCGAGTTCTTCTCCTTCGGCACCAACGACCTGACCCAGATGGGCTGGGGATTCTCCCGCGACGACGTGGAGGGCGCCTTCTTCTGGCGTTACCTGGAGTTGGGCATCTTCGGCATCTCCCCGTTCGAGTCGATCGACCGGGACGGGGTGGGCCGGCTGGTCCGGATCGCGACGGAGGAGGGTCGGGCCGCCCGGCCCGGACTCAAGATCGGGGTCTGCGGTGAGCACGGCGGCGACCCGGAGTCGGTGCACTTCTTCCACGAGGTCGGGCTGGACTACGTCTCCTGCTCGCCGTTCCGGGTGCCGGTCGCCCGGCTGGAGGCGGGTCGCGCCGCGATCGAGACCACCGGTTCGGACAGCCGCTGAGCCACCGTCCACCGGGGACTGTGCGGGCGTACGCGTCAGTGCAGCCCCGGTGGGCGCAGGCCGCCCGTCTCGGCCCAGAGGTCGGCCGGCAGCGTCGCCATCGGAGTGCGTACGGCGAGCGGGGCGGTCGGGTCGGGGCTGGGTCCGTTGGCCATCGCCGCCGCGTGCCGCAGCGAGTCGACCATCGTGCCGAGCCGCTGCGCGGTCGCCCGCGCCTCGGGGTGGATCCGTTCCACGTTGCTGTCCGGATAGGTCACCAGCGTCAGCAGCCCGTACGCGCCGGCCGGGTAGGTGATGACGCAGCCACCGGCGCTGCGTACGACCGACTCGTGCAGGGCGCCGTGACCGGCCGACTGGGCGAAGCGGTGACCGATGCCGAGCGTCGCGGCGGAGAGCGCGGCGAGGTGGTGCGGGTCACCGGCGGTCAGGTCGCAGGCGACCATGAGGCCGTCCACTCCGCCGAGCACCGCGCCGGAGAGATCGGGTAGCCGGCGGCGCAGCCGGTACAGCTCGGCCCGGATGGCGGCGTCAGCATCCACGGGAAAGTCTCCTTTAACTGTCCTGCTGAGGGCTCCGGACGGCCGGCATGTCCGGGCGATGTCGGTGGCGCGGCTGGGCAGTGGCACGGGTGAGCGGTGGCGCGGGTGAGCGGAGCGGTGGCGCGGCTGGGCAGTGGCACGGGTGAGCGGTGGCGCGGGCGGGCAGCACCTGGGCGTGCCCTGTCGGGTCGACGCCGGCCGGCAACGCGGATGGTCGCGGGTGGGACAGTGGGCCGGTCGGCCGCACTGGGCCCGGCCGGTATCGCCGCCGGCTGGTGACCTTCTGTTTACGGCACGCTACACCTGGCCATTGGCCGGTGTCATCCCGTGACGGTCGGCAATTGGACAGCAACTCTGGCCTGATCGGTGGTTGCGGGGGATCACCAAATGGCTGCGTTCGGTGCCGTCCGCTCGGCGGTGCGCCGACCCGTACGGGCGGGCGTAACCTGGGCGTCACTCAAGTTTCGTCGCCTGATCACAACGGAGGTCTCTGCCATGGGCAGTCTCTGGGAGAACCTGGTGGTCGACGCCCAGGACCCGGCACGCCTCGCGCGCTGGTGGGCCGAGGCACTCGGCTACCGGATCACCTACGAGAAGCCCGACGAGGTGGAAATCCGGCGATCCGCCGACGAACTGCCCGGCCTCATCTTCGTGCCCGTACCCGAGGGCAAGTCGACGAAGAACCGGCTGCACATCGACCTGCGCCCGACCGACCGGGAGGCCGAGGTGGAACGCCTGGTCAACATGGGCGCCCGGCACGTCGACGTCGGGCAGCGGCGGACCGACCGGTGGACCGTGCTGGCCGACCCGGAGGGGAACGAGTTCTGCGTGTTGCAGGCGCCGTCGACCGCACCGTGAACGGGTGACAGGGTGAACGGGTGAACCACGACGGCGACGCCGAGCGCCTGGTCGCCGAGCCACCCAAGGGAACCGGCCAGGGGCGCGGGCCGTACCAGCGCGACCGGGCCCGGGTGCTGCACTCGGCCGCCTTCCGCCGGTTGGCGGCCAAGACCCAGGTGCACACCGCGGGCACCGACGACTTCCTGCGTACCCGGCTGACCCACTCGCTGGAGGTGGCGCAGATCGGCCGGGAGATGGGCGAGCGGCTCGGCGCCGACCCGGATGTGGTCGACGTCGCCGGGCTGGCGCACGACCTCGGGCACCCGCCGTTCGGTCACCACGGCGAGGCGGTGCTCGACAGCCTCTCCCAGTCCTGCGGCGGCTTCGAGGGCAACGCGCAGACGCTGCGCGTACTGTCCAGGTTGGAGGCCAAGGTGCTGCGGCCCGACGGCGCCTCCGCGGGCCTCAACCTGACCCGCGCCTCGCTCGACGCGGCCGGCAAGTATCCCTGGCCGCGCCGGCCCGGTCAGCGCAAGTTCGGCGTGTACGCCGACGACGCCGAGGTTTTCGCCTGGCTGCGCCGGGGCGCACCGGAGCGGGCGGTCTGCCTGGAGGCGCAGGTGATGGACTGGGCCGACGACGTGGCCTACTCGGTGCACGACGTGGAGGACGGCGTCTACCGGGGCTACCTGCGGCTGCCGGACCTGCTCGCCGACGTGCAGGAGCGGGCCGCGCTCTGCGCCGACGTGGCCGCCAACTACTCCGGCGAGTCCGCCGACGACCTTTCCGTGGTGCTGGTCGAACTGCTCGCCGACCCGGTGCTGGCGCCGCTGGCCGGTTACGACGGCAGCCACCGGGCCCAGGTCGCGCTGAAGCAGACGACCAGCGCGCTGACCGGTCGGTTCGTCTCCACCGCGGTCGAGGCCACCCGAGCCGCGTACGGCCCCGGCCCGTTGCGCCGCTACGCCGCCGACCTGGTGGTGCCCCGTCCGGTCAGGGCCCAGTGCGCGCTGCTCAAGGGCATGGCACTGCGGTACGTGATGCGCCGCCCCGGAGCCGACCGCTGGTACGCCCGCCAACGCGAGGTGATCACCGAACTGGTGCACGCGCTGACCCTGCGCGCGCCGGACGCGCTCGATCCGGTCTTCGCACCACTGTGGCGGGCCGCCGGCACCGACGCGGCCCGGCTGCGGGTGGTGATCGACCAGGTCGCCTCGCTGACCGACCCGGCGGCGATCGCCTGGCACCACCGCCTCGCCGCCGGCTGACCGACCGACCGCGTCCGTGGCGGGGTGATCCGGACCGCTGCGGCGTGGTTCACTCGGGGGCATGCTGCCCTGGGACCACGAGCTGGCCGGCCGGCTCGACCGCGACGTCATCTCCTCCGAACTGCTGCGCGGTAACCCGCTCGGTGACCCGCACGAGCGGCCGATCTGGGTGTACGTGCCGCCGGGCTACGACGACGACCCGCAGGTGCGTTACCCCAGCGTGTACGTGATCCAGGGCTACACCGGGCACGTGTCGATGTGGGCGAACCGGATGCCGTACCGGCAGCCGTTCGTGGAGACCGCGGACCAGGTGTTCGCCTCCGGTGAGGCACCCGGCTGCATAGTGGTGTACGTCGACGCCTGGACCGCGTACGGCGGTTCGCAGTTCGTCGACTCGCCCGGCACCGGGGCGTACCACTCGTACCTGTGTGACGAGGTGGTGCCGTGGGTGGACGCGCGGTACCGGACCATCGACGACCGGGAGTCGCGGGCCATCTCGGGCAAGTCGTCCGGCGGCTTCGGGGCGATGATCACGCCGATGCTCCGGCCGGACCTGTTCGGTGCGCTCGCCAGCCACGCCGGTGACACCCTCTACGAGCTGTGTTACGTGCCCGAGTTCGGCCACGCGGTGCGCTATCTGCGCGACTACGACCAGGACATCTTCCGCTGGTGGGAGGACTTCCGGTCGCGGCCGTCGTTCACCAAACCGGGCGACCAGAACCTGCTGATGCTGCTCGGCTGCACGGCGTGTTTCTCCGCCGGCCCGGACGGTACGCCGGAACTGCCGTTCGACCCGCGTACGGGGGTGTTGCGGCCGGAGGTGTGGCAGCGCTGGCTGGACTGGGATCCGGTCCGGATGGTCGAGCGCTACCGGGACGCGGTCGGTTCGCTGCGCGCGGTGTGGCTCGACGCCGGCACCCGCGACGAGTGGTTCCTCGATCTCGGCGCGGAGGCGTTCCGGGCCGAACTCGGCCGGGTCGGGCTGCCCGACGAGCGGGTACGGTTCGAACTCTTCGATGCGGGTCACGGCGGCATCGACTACCGCTATCCGCTGGCCCTGTCCTGGCTCGCGCACCGGCTGGCCCGCTGAGCGGCGTGATTTGCGCCTCGATCGGATACCCGTCCGGCACGGACCAGGAAGTGAGGCTAACCTAACCTCATGACGGACCGTAAAGCGCGTGCCCAGGTCACCAACGCTACCGTGAGCCGCACCGAGCAGCTCACGCCGCACATGATCCGGGTCGTGCTCGGTGGTCCGGAGCTGGCCGGACTCGACATCGGCGGCTGCACCGACCACTACGTGAAGCTGCTCTTCCCCCGACCGGACGTCGACTATCCGGTGCCGTTCGACCTGGAATCGGTCCGCCGCGACCTGCCGGCCGAGCAGTGGCCGAGGCTGCGCGCGTACACCGTCCGGGCCTTCGATCCGGTAGCGCTGGAGCTGACCATCGACTTCGTCTACCACGGCGACGAGGGGCTGGCCGGTCCGTGGGCGGTCCGGGCCCGCCCCGGCGACCCCGTGATGTTCGTCGGACCCGGCGGCGGCTACGCGCCGGATCCGGAGGCCGACTGGCACCTGCTCGTCGGCGACGAGAGCGCCCTGCCGGCCATCGCCGCCACCCTGGAGCGGCTGCCGATGGACGCCACCGTCCGGGTCTTCCTCGAGGTCGCCGGCCCCGAGGAGGAGCAGAAGCTGAGCACCGAGGCGCACGCCGAGGTCGTCTGGCTGCACCGGGGCGCCGGCACCGTCGGCGAGGCCCTGGTCGCCGCCGTCCGGGAGGCGGAACTTCCCCCGGGTACGCCGCACGCGTTCGTGCACGGCGAGGCCGCCTTCGTCAAGGAACTGCGGCACCTGCTCAGGGTGGAGCGTGGCCTGAGCCGGGACCGGCTTTCCATTTCCGGCTACTGGCGGCTCGGCGCCGACGACGAGGGCTGGCGTGCGGTCAAGCCCGAGTGGAACCGCCGGATCGAGGAGCAGGAAGCCCTGGAACTCGCCTGACCCGTGGTGCCCGATCAGGCCGGCTGACGGGTCACGTGGTGGTGGCGCGGGCGTTGCCGAGGTGCACGATGTGCCGGCTGACCACGATGGCGTAGCCGACCAGCACGACGGCGAGCAGGCAGAGCAGCGTGAACGGGTCGGTCACCAGGATCGTGATGAGGATGATCGGGGCGATGCCGCACACCCCGATCAACGCCCGGCGGCGCGGTATGTAGCCCAGCGACACCCACTGCAGGCCGAGGCCGCAGAGCATCCAGGTGATCAGCGCCACCGCGAGCAGCAGGCGCAGCCGGTTCGGCAGTGCGTCCGCGTGCACGCTGACCTGCCCGACGACCTCCCCGAGTGCCCAGCCGAGCAGCAGCAGCGCGGCGCCGAGGAACGAGTGCACGTACGAGTAGGCGAGTCCCGCGCTCAGCCGGGGCAGGGCCAGCCCGGTGGTGACGAAGGTGGTGTAGACCCACCACACCGCCGCCGGGATCACCAGCGCGACCCCGGCGGCCACGACCACGTCGACCTCGGGGCGGGGGGCGATGGCGTCCCGCAGGTCGGTGAGGGTGGTGCCGAGCAGGATGATGGTGAACTGGCCGATCCGCTCGGGCAGGTGTGAGGTGTCCACCGGGATCCGGGTCACCCGGGACCGGCCCAGCCACGGGGTGAGGAACTCGATCGTGAGCGCGATCGCCCACAGCAGCGGCCGGATGCGCTCGGGTACGCCCAGCGAGACGATCCAGACCAGTACGCCGGCACCGAAGCCGATCAGGTACACCGTGGTGAGCAGGTGGCTGGCCGGGCTGCTGTTGCGTACGCGCAGGTAGAGCACGATCAGCATGATCCGTACGACGATGTAGCCGATCGGTAGCAGCAGGGTGTGCGGGGCGCTGGCGGCGCCGACCGCCATCGCCCCGGCGCCGACCATGCCGACGAGTACGGCGAGCCGGTGCAGGATGTCGTCGGGATCGAACCGGGTGTCGTAGAAGGCCTGACCGATCCAGGCCAGCCAGACCACCGAGAACAGGCCGAGGGTGGCGGCGAGGTCGCCGAGGTGCGGGGTCGGCACGTCCAGCCGGTTCTGCACGGTGGCCAGGGCGAGCACGAAGACCAGGTCGAAGAAGAGTTCCAACCAGGTGGCGTGCCGTTCGTCCTGGTCGAGCGGAAGTTCGGACTCGTGCAGCCCGAGCCGCAGCCACCCGATGCCGCGGCGGCGTACGTTTCCGAGGTTCCACCAGCTCACCGCGTCTGCGCCCGGTCAGATCCGGCGGGCGTACGAGCCGGTTTCGATCTCGTCGAGCAGGGACGGGCCGATCGGCTTCCAACCGAGTTCGCGGGCCTTGGCGCCGCTGGCCTGCTGGTCCAGGGAGAACGCCTCGGCGATCGGGCCGAGCCGGCGGCGGCTGTCCTCCGGTGGTTCGGGGGCGATCCGGCCGCCGAGCCCTCGGGAGCGGCTGGCGGCGGTGGCGATCTCGCGCATGGTCGGGTTCTGACCGCTGGCCACGATGTAGTACGACCCGGCGGGGGCCCGCATCAGGGCGGCGGAGTAGAAGGTGGCCACGTCGTCGATGTAGATGCTGGTCCAGTGCTGGTCGCCGGTGCCGGGGAAGAGCAGGGCCGGTTCGGGATCCGAGGTCTGCGGCCCGTCGACGATCATCCGTACCAGCCCGGAGCCGTGGCCGTAGACGACGGCGGGGGAGATGATGATGTTGCGGATGCCCTTGGCGGCCCGCATCCGTTCGATGATCTTCGGTCGCCAGGCGGTGAGTTTCGGCGGGTCGAGGGGCGTGTTCTCGTCGGCCACCCCGTGGGTGTTGCCGTGCACCCAGATGCCGGAGCTGTGGATGTACGGCTTTCCGCTGCCCTCGATCCCGGCCAGGACCCCGGTCACCACGGCGTTGTCCAGCGCGTCGGTGATCTGCCCGCCCGGTGTGACGACGTGGATCACACCGTCGGCCTCGCGCGCGGCCTGGCTGAGCAGGTCGCTGTCGGTGACGTCGCCGCTCAGCGCGGTCGCTCCGGTGGCGGTGATGGTGGCGACCGCGTCGTCGCTGCGGGCGATCGCGGTGACCTCGTGACCGTCGAGCAGCAGACCGGGCAGTACGGCGGAACCGATGTATCCGGTCGCGCCGGTGAGCAGAATGCGCATGATGATGACGATGCCATGGCATTGATCCCGTTATAGGCGGTCCGAATGATTCGGCCCTCCGGCCGGAGCTGGTGGCCGGCGAGCGTCGGCGGTGCCACCCGGAGGGGGTCGGATCGGTGCGGCAGGGCAGGATGTAGCCCGGAGGGGGTGGCGCATGGCGGGGCGGATCAGGGACGAGGACATCACGCTGGTCCGTGAGCGCACCTCGATCGCCGACGTGATCTCCGAAACGGTCACCCTGAAGTCGGCTGGCGGCGGCAACCTCAAGGGCCTCTGCCCGTTCCACGACGAGAAGACACCCTCGTTCACCGTCTCACCCGCGCGGAACGTCTACTTCTGCCACGGCTGCGGTGCCGGTGGCGACGCGATCAAGTTCCTGATGGACGCCGAGCACCTGTCGTTCCTGGAGTCGGTCGAGCGGCTCGCTGGCCGGGCCGGCATCCAGTTGCGCTACCTGGAGGCCGGGCCGGCGCCCGTACGCCAGCAGCAGGGCCAGAAGCAGCGGCTGGTCGCCGCGCACGCCGCCGCGGTCGAGTTCTACGCCGGTCAGCTCGGTGCCGCCGGGGCCCGTCCGGCGCGTGAGTTCCTGGCCCAGCGCGGTTTCGACCGGGCGGCCGCCGAACGCTATGGCTGCGGCTTCGCCCCCGACGGCTGGGACCTGCTCACCAAACACCTGCGGCAGCGGGGTTTCAGCCCGCAGGAGCTGATCACCGCCGGGCTGGCCCGGGAGGCCCGGTCCGGTTCGCTGATCGACCGTTTCCGGCGCCGGCTGCTCTGGCCGATCCGGGAGTTGACCGGGGACGTGATCGGCTTCGGCGCGCGCAAGCTGTTCGACGACGACGACGGCCCGAAGTACCTGAACACGCCCGAGACGCCGATCTACAAGAAGTCGCACGTGCTCTACGGCATCGACCAGGCCAAGCGGGAGATCGCCAAGCAGGGCCGGGCGGTGATCGTCGAGGGTTACACCGACGTGATGGCCTGTCACCTGGCGGGCGTACCGACGGCGGTGGCGACCTGCGGGACGGCCTTCGGCGCGGACCACATCGGCGTACTGCGGCGACTGCTGCTGGACACCGACGCGGTGGCCGGCGAAATCATCTTCACCTTCGACGGGGATGCCGCCGGGCAGAAGGCGGCGCTGCGGGCGTTCGAGGACGACCAGCGGTTCGTCGGGCGTACCTTCATCGCGGTCAGCCCCGACAGCATGGACCCGTGCGACCTGCGCCTGGCAAAGGGCGACATGGCCGTGCGTGACCTGATCGCCCGCCGGGAGCCGCTGGTCGACTTCGCGCTGCGGCACGTGCTCAACCGGTTCGACCTGGACACCGTCGACGGCCGGGTGGAGGCGATGCGCCAGGCCGCGCCGCTGGTCGCCAAGCTCAAGGACCGGGAGAAGCGGCCGGAATACGTCCGCAAGCTCGCCGGTGACCTCGGCATGGAGATCGAGCCGGTGCAGCGGGCCGTGCTGAACGCGGCGTCCGCGCCCACCAAGCCAACCCCCGGCGGTACGTCGACCGCCCCGCCCCGGCCCGCCGCGCCCGCCCCACCGGCAGTGGACAACCCGCAGGTGATGGTGGAGCGGGAGGCGCTGAAGCTGGCGCTACAGGAGCCGGTGCTGGCCGGGCCGATGTTCGACGCGCTCGGCCCGGAGGTCTACCTGCACCCGATGCACCACGGTGTCCGCGAGGCGATCACCGAGGCCGGCGGCGCGGCGAGCGCGGCCAGCGGCGCGGTCTGGATCGAACGCGTACGCGACGCCTGCACCGATCTCGGCGGTCGCGCCCTGGTCGGCGAGTTGGCGGTGGAGCCGCTGCGGATCGACGGTGACCCGGACCCGCGTTACGTGTCGATCACCCTGGCCCGGTTGGAGTGGGGTGCGGTCACCACCCGGATCCGGGACCTGAAGTCGAAGGTGCAGCGGATCAATCCGGTGGCCAACAAGGACGAGTACTTCGCGCTCTTCGGTGAGCTGCTCTCGTTGGAGCAGCACGCGCGGGCGTTGCGCGAGCAGGCTGCGGGAGGTTTCTGAGTGGGACTGTTCAACCGGAAGCCGAAGCTGGCGGCGGACAGGCGGCCACCGCTGGAGCGGGACGAGCGGATGCTCTCCTGGGCGGACACGGCCAACGGCGACGGCGTGGTGGTGGTCAGCAACCGCGGGCTCTGGCTGCCCGGTCGGGCGCACCGGCTGGGCTGGCACGACATCAACAAGGCGGTCTGGTCCGGCCGCGAACTCGCGATCACCCCGGCTGAGGTGGTGGCGGAGCGGGACGGCGGTTACCTGGTGGTGGCGGACCTGCCGGTGGAGACGTACCTGCTGTTGGAGCCGGGCGACGTGCCGCACCAGGTACGCGCGCGGGTGACCAGCTCTGTCTCGTACACCGCGCACTACAAGCTGCCCGCGGGCGGTGCGGTACGGGTGGTGGCCCGGCGGGTCAGCGGGGTCGACGGCCTGCGGTGGACGGTCCGCTACGACCCCGGTACGCCGACCGACGACGAGGCCGTGGTGGAGCAGACCGGCGCGCTGGTGGCGGCGGCCCGTGACACCGGTGACCCGGGCGCCCTGCCGGACTGACCGAGCACGCGGGAGCTGTTGCCGGCGACCTGTCCGAGCGGCCCGCCGGCCGGGGAAGGGACTCCCCGGCCGACGGATCCTGCGGTGGTGGCTCTGTTACTCAGCAGCGGGTCGCTCTGATGTGACTCAGAAGCGCGTTGCCTTGATGGCGTTGACGCTGCGCTCGGTGGCGCCCCAGACGCCGCCCTGCTCGACCGGGGTCGAGCCGGCGTTGTCCTGCTCCCAGATGTAGTGGTGCTCGTCGAGCGACTTCAGGCTCTTGAAGAAGTCCTCGAACGGCACGTACCCGCCCGGTACGCCGAACTCGGTCATCGAGAGGCTGGTGCCCTCGGCGTTGAGTACGCCGTCCTTGACGTGGAACAGCGGGAAGCGCTCCTGCTGCTTGGCGATCGTCTTGATCGGGTCGAGGTTCTTGCGCCGAGTGGCGCCGAACTCGTCCACGTAGGTCTTGAACCGCACCTGGGCCTGGTACGCCCAGTAGATGTCCATTTCGAAGTAGACCAGCTCGGGGTCGGTGAGCCCGAAGAAGTACTCCAGGCCGCGCTGACCGGTGGAGCGGGTCGGCTTGCCGTTGGCGTCCAGCGGGCCGGTGTCGAGCAGGAAGTTGTACTCCCCGTCGTGGTTGTGCTGGTAGAACTTCAGCCCGCGGGCCTTGGCGGCCCCACCGACGGCGTTGTACGCGTCGGCCGCGGCCCGCCAGTCGGACTTGTACCGGCTGCCGGTCGGCGCGTTCGCGGTGCCGACGAACTTCATGCCGAGCATCTGCGCGATGTCGAGCTGCCGGGTCAGGTCGGTCTGGAACGAGCCGAAGCCGACGTGGGAGCCGACGGCCTTGAGGCCGTTGTCGTCGAGCAGCTTGCGGATCGCCAGGATGTCGGCGTCGGTCGGGTTGGTCCCGTAGCCGGCGAACTCGATCTCCTTGAAGCCGAGCTGGGCGAGCTTCGGCAGTTTGTCGGCGAACGGAGCCGGGTCGCTGCGGATCGAGTAGAGCTGGATGCCGATCTTGCCGACGGGCAGCCGGTGACCCTGGCTGTCGCGTACGGCGCCGCCGTCGGCGGCCTGGGCCATCCCGCTGAACGGGCCGGCGACGGTGATCGCGCTGGCCGCGGCGCAGGCGGACAGCCCGAGGAACCCGCGACGGCTCCAGGCGGGGTTGGTGGTGTCTGGTGAGGCCATGTGTTGGCTTCCCTTTCAGCTCTCGGTGGGCAGGTGTGGTGCTGGCGTGCGCCGATTCGCCGAAGTGCGGAGCCGACCCGGGGCCCTGTGCCACCAGAGCCGAGGGCTCTGCGCCAACAGAGCCGGGGGAGACCCTGCGCCAACAGGGTCGGGATTCCGGACGGGTCGATCTCCTGTTGCGGACCGTACCCGCGATCAAGGTCAAAAAGAAAGAGTCATCTGACGGGAAACTCTCTTCCCGCAGGTGACAAAGTTGCGCTTATGAAAACGAAAACCGTAACCTGCCGGAAACTCGGTGGGAGGTGTCGTACGTCCGGGCTAGGGTCGTCGCCGTGGCCACGGAACAACCTCTCATTCAAGCTCGCGGACTGGTCAAGCGGTTCGGCAACTTCACCGCCGTCGATGGAATCGACGTCGAGGTGCGTCCCGGGGAGGCGTTCGGCTTCCTCGGCCCCAACGGCGCCGGCAAGAGTTCGACCATGCGCATGGTCGGCTGCGTCTCCCCGCCCACCGACGGCGAGTTGCGCATCCTCGGCATGGACCCGAGACGCGACGGCCCCGCGATTCGGGCCCGGCTCGGCGTCTGCCCCCAGACGGACAACCTCGACCCCGAGCTGACCGTGCGGGAAAACCTGACCACGTACGCCCGTTATTTCGGCATCCCGCGCAAGGTGGCCCGCGAGCGCTCCGCCGAGCTGCTCGACTTCGTGCAGTTGACCGAGCGGGCCAACAGCAAGGTCGAGCCGCTCTCCGGCGGCATGAAGCGCCGGCTCACCATCGCCCGCGCACTGGTCAACGAGCCCGAGATCGTGCTGCTCGACGAGCCGACCACCGGGCTCGACCCGCAGGCCCGGCACCTGGTCTGGGAGCGGCTGTTCCGGCTCAAGCAGCAGGGCGTCACGCTGGTGCTCACCACCCACTACATGGACGAGGCCGAGCAGCTCTGCGACCGCCTGGTGGTGATGGACGGCGGCAAGATCGTCGCCGAGGGCTCGCCCCGCGACCTGATCGAGCGCTACTCGACCCGCGAGGTGGTGGAGCTGCGTTTCCCGACCCAGTCGCAGGAGGAGTTCGCCGGCAAGCTCTCCGGCATCGCCGAGCGCACCGAGGTCCTACCCGACCGCATCCTGCTCTACGTCGACAACGGCGACGCCGCCCTGACCGAGGTGCACAACCGCGCGCTGCTCCCGTCCAGCTCCCTGGTCCGCCGCAGCAGCCTCGAAGACGTCTTCCTGCACCTGACCGGCCGCACCCTCATCGACTGAGGGCGCGCGGCTCACCAGCGTTCGGTGGTCGGCGGCATCGGGGCTCGCTGCCCCCACTGTTCGAGGGCGCGCAGCGCCGGCTCCAGCTCGCGTCCCCAGTCGGTCAGCTCGTAGATGCGTACGCGGTCGGGGGCGCCCAGGTCGCGGAAGCGGACCACCTCGAACTCGACCAACTCGCGCAGGCGCTTGCTCAGCACGTTCGGGCTGATCCCGGGCAGGCCGGCGAGCAGCGCGGGGAACTCCTTCGGGCCGGGCAGCAGGTCGCGTACCACCAGCAGTCCCCAGCGTTCACCCACGACGTCGAGACTCCGGGCGACACCGGACGGATCTCCATAACTACGACTACTGGTACTGGTCACAGCCCGCAGGTTACGCGGCCCGCCCCGCCCCGCCTCCACCCCGTCCACCCTGCCGCTTGTGGTGTCGGGATGATCCACGCGCGCTGAGCTGTTCTCCGGGCGGGGCTTTCGACAGCTCAGTGCGCGTGGATCATCATTGGTCACGGTGCTCCGCAATTCCGGCAACTCCCTTCTTCCGCCACATTCCTGCTTTCGTGTTCGGGCGTGTCGGGAATGGAAGCGGTAGCCCCGTCGGGGCGTACATCGAATTTGATGTAGAGGTTTTTCGAGTCATGCGGTCTAGACGAGGTAGACGTCGACCGGGACTCCGTCCGGTTTGACGATCCGGAAATGGCCGTCGGGCGCCAGGTCGTGCATCAGGTACGCGACCCGCAACGCCCGGTTCAACGCATCGGTACGACTCAACCGCTGCCCGGCGGCGAGCCCGGTAAGCGCGTCGGCTGCCGTCGGATTCAGGTTCACCGTCACCTTCACCAGCCGCGAACCACCCGAATCCGTCATCGGCCCAGCGTCATCGGCCAGCCCATGAACCGGGTGTAGAGGTCCTCGCGGGGGGCGTTCGGGCTGAACTCGGCCAGGTCGTCGAGGGCGCGGACGTACTGGCCGGAGAGGTAGTGGCACAGGGCGATCCGGTTGCGCCCGAAGTCGGCGAGCAGGCCGAGCTTCGCTGGTGGACAGGGCCACCTGCCTGCGCAGCGGCGACACCGCCACGAGGGGCGCATGGGCAGGTGCAGCCGCATCGCGTGCCGGATCCGGCCGCGCCGACTCATAACGTCTCCTATTCGCCGTCGGGAATGGAAGGGGCCGCCCCGGGCGGGCGGGTGGGGAAGCCGGGGCGGCCCCGCAGTCCCGCCCGGTCCTTTGCCGACCGAATCCGAACGGTTCCGCTGAAGACACCTTGCCCGCAACCATTTATTTATGGGAAGGTCCTTGGGGCGCACCTGGCGGAAGCGTAGATCCTGGCTTATCTCGTATGTGGATCAACAGTGATGATCACAAAACTATGGAGGAAGTGTGGCGACCAAACCCGTACCCACGGCGGACCTGATTCGGGCACAGTTACGGCGAATGCGTATCGCCGCCGGGATGAGTCAGGAGGACTTCGGTAAGCGAGCCCATTATTCGGCCTCGCTGGTGTCCTCGGTGGAGGTCGGTCACCGCCCCCTGGACGAGACCTACCTGGCCCGAGCCGACGAGATCCTCCAGACCGAGGGCCTGTTCGTCGCCATGCTGGAACTGGCCAAACGCGACGGCGAACCCACCTGGTTCCGCCCCTGGCTGGATGCCGAACGCAGCGCCCTCCAACTGCGGTGCTTCGAAGCGAATCTGATCCCCGGACTGCTCCAAACGCCGGACTACGCCCGCGCGGTCATCCGGGGGGATGTCCGCCTCAGCGAGGAGGAGGTGGACAAGTTGGTGGCCGCTCGGATCGAACGGCAGGCCATCCTGGACCAGGAGCACCCACCCCAGCTCACCGTCGTGGTCGACCAGTCGGCCCTACAACGCTTCGGGGGCGGGTTCGAGAAGATTATGGCCGAGCAGCTCATGCACCTGATCGCCTGCGCCGAACGCCCGAACATCAGCGTGCACGTCATGCCCGCCACCGTTGGCCTGCACATCGGGCTGGGCGGCCCGCTCATCCTCGCCCGTTCGGCAGACGGCGGATGGGTCGGATATCTGGATAGTCAGCTCGGTGGGGATGTGGCGGACCGCACCGAGGACGTGGAAACCCTGCTGTCGAGGTGGGAGAGTGTGCGTAACGACGCCCTCCCACGGCAGCAGTCGCTAGACCTGATCAAGGAGATAGTTGAGCCATGGATCTGACCGGCACCCGCTGGCGTAAGTCCACCCGGAGCAACGCCAGCGGCGGCAACTGTGTCGAGGTGGCGGACAACCTGCCGGGCAGGGTGTTCGTGCGGGACACCAAGGACCGTGACGGTGGCACCCTGGCCTTCGGACCGGCGGCCTGGCGCGCGTTTGTCGCGGACGTCGCCCGCCGCCCGTAACCCTTCAGCCGCACCGGCGCCCGCACTGCGTTCTCGGATGCAGAGCGGGCGCTGTCGTTTCTCGGGGTCAACTGTGCCGGCCTGGGCCGCCCGGAGGACCAGCCTCGTTGGGTTCGAGGTCGGACGGATCAAGAGCGTGGAAACCGTGCTGGTCAGGTGGGAGAGTGTGTATCGACGCTTTGCCAAGCCGACAGTCGCTAGACCTGATCAAGGAGATAGTTGAGCCATGGATCTGACCGGCACCCGCTGGCGTAAGTCCACCCGAAGCGGCGCCCAGGGCGGCAACTGTGTCGAGGTGGCGGACAACCTGACGGGCAGGGTGTTCGTGCGGGACACCAAGGACCGTGACGGTGGCACCTTGGCCTTCGGTCCGGCGGCCTGGCGCGCGTTTGTCGCGGACGTCGCCCGCCGCCCGTAACCCCATGACGCTACGACCGGCGCCCGCGCTGCCCCTGGAGGGAGCGCGGGCTACGTCGTCGGCGAACGGGTTTGTCGAGGTTGACGAGTTGCTTCAGCGCGGCGGCGTTGATCTCAACCTTCCATGTCACAGGTCAAGCTCCCGCTTTGCTTGCTCCCATGACACCGCCGGCTCCCCGGCTTGGTGCTCAGCTAACCGCTCCTCGGCCAACCCGCTGTTGTCCAGGTCGTCAAGGAGATCTTCAAGGTCTTCGTGTGCGCGCCGATGACCCTCGCTCCGAGTCGGGTCAACCTCGTGAAGCAGGCTCACCACGGCCTGACGAGCACCTGCGGGGTCTGTCTTGGCCAAGATGCTGATTACCGAAGCGACGACAGCGACTACCTTTTCGTCCAAGTCCATGTGACGTGGTGGAACTACTGCGGCGAAACGTTGGCCATGGCGTGTGAAATACGCGACGTTGCCGTGCTCGGCCCGCTCGACTGCCTCGACCGGCGCAGGGCTGCCGCCAGGACGGCCTTGTCCTGTGCCGCCAGCGCTGCCGCCTCCAACTTCTCGTGTGCCGCCAGGGCTACCGTAATCCACTGGTCGCGAGCCGTGAGCGCCGCTTTCATGCTCTCTTCGTGTGCGGCGAACCGTTGCTCGTAGCGTTGATGGTTCGCTTTCATCAACTCGTAGACGATATCCGCGGTCCACTGCATCCCGATCACGATTTCGCGTGGCCCCTCCCCGTGCGACGCCATCAGAGTGATCCGAGGCGGACGAGAGTTGGCCGAGGTCGCACACTCCGAATGGATAACATTTCATCGCTCCTCGATGCCGGCCTTGAAGGTGCGGACGCCGTTCGTGATCAATCGGGGCGGGGCGATCGCGATAGGAGTACGTCGACGTCAACCTCGTCGGGTGGCGGAGCGGGGTCACTGGCTACCACCTTGATGGACATAAGTCCAGGTCAGAGCTGTGCCACATTGGTTGATGATCGTTGGGTGCTACTTTCCGTAGTCTTCGGAGGGTGGTGCGGGCCTGTCTTGCGGGCCGGGCCGAAAAGGACGGGTTTCGGACTGGGCAAATGCCCGTTGACCTGCGATTGTGGAGATGTAGAGGTGTCGTACCCGGTCACCGGGTGCCTCCACGGTCGATCACCGAAGTATCGACACAGGCACGTTCTGGCCCCGCCCGACACCCGCTCCGGCGGGTAGTGGCGGGCCACCCCCTTCCGGACCCATCCGACGCGACACGGAACGGAAGACAGGGATCACCATGAGCGAGCACATGACGATCGTCGTACGGCAGGCTCGACGAGCACGAGTCTTGACATGACCTCGCCGCAGCGTTCGTCGGGTGAGAATGACGCCTACACCCGTGGGCTGGATGCCGGGCGGATCGAGCAGCGACTCCAGGGTCATGACGACCACTTCGAGAAGATAAACGGTTCGATCGACGAGATGACCCAGGCGTTGCAGAACCTCACCGACGAACTGCGCTCGAACGTCAGCAAGTTCAGCGCGGACGTGACATCCGATCGTCGTGACGCCGGAGAACGGGAGAAGATCGCGGTGACGGTCGCCGCCGCCCTGGTGGAGAAGGCGACCAACGTACGCGAGGAAAAGACCCAGCGGTGGACGGCATTGCAGCGGCTGTTCGCCGTCCTCGGCGCGGTCATGCTGATCGCCAACTTCACCCTGGCGATCTACCTCACGCTCAATCGCTGATCCGGTTCGTGTTGGTGCTTCTCGACTAGCCTGGGGGGCGTGGAAGCGACGTACCGGCCCGCGACGCGGGTGATCTGCCTCGATGCCGTCGAACGGGTGCTGCTGCTGCGGTGGCGGGACCCGTTCGACGGTGCGTTGCTCTGGGAGCCGCCCGGCGGTGGGATCGAACCGGGCGAGACGCCGTACGAGGCGGCCCGGCGTGAACTGTTCGAGGAGACCGGGCTCGACCCGGCGGCAATCCTCGATCACTCTGTGCCGGTACAGCGGGACGTCCGGTGGAACGGCAAGCGGTTCGTCGGCCCCGAACAGTTCTTCCTAGCTCGCTTTCCCGACGAGCGACCCGCGCTGACCCGCGCCGGACTGCTCGTGGACGAACAGCACAACCTCGATTCGACCGGCTGGTTCACGGATGCCGAATTGGATTCACTTCCGGACCGGCTGGAGCCCCCGGAGTTGCGATCCGTGATCGCTGCCCTGCTGGCTATGCCCTAGCACCAGCCATATCGACCTGCCGACCCCTCACCGCGTGGTACGAATATCGGCGGTGGATGAGGTGAGGCGGACGAATTAGTGGCGGGGAACCTGGCGGCGAGGCTGCTGCGTAAGCGTGAGCATCCGCGCCAGGCGTCGGCCCTCGAACTCTTCTTCGACCTGGCCGTCATCTTCGGACTCACCCTGCTGTCGAGGCGTCTCTTCGACGATCTGAGCTGGGGCAATCTGCTCCAGACGCTGATCCTGTTCGCGGGTACGTACTGGATCTGGATCGCCACCGCCTGGTCGACCGACTGGTACAACCCCAACGAGCCGATAATCCGGGGGCTCGTTCTCGGCATCATGTTCGTCGGCCTGGTGATGGTGTCCGCCATACCGAGCGCGTTCGGGCCGCACGGGCTCATCTTCGCCGGGGCGTACGTCCTCATCCACTTCGGCCGGGGCGTGTTGCTGCTGTCGTTGCTGCGTGGTCATCCGCTGCAACGCCGTTCGTTGCTGGTCCTGATCTGGTTCTCGATCTCGGCGGTGCCCTGGTTGGTCGGTGCCTTTCTGCCGGAGCCCGGACGGGTGGCGCTCTGGCTGGTCGCCTTGGTGATCGACTACGGGATCGCCTGGCTCGGCTGGCCGACGCCGGGGCTCGGCCGGGTGCCGGACGAGAATCTCCGCAACGTCGGCGAGCACCTGTCGGAGCGGTACCAGCAGGTGTTCATCATCGCGCTGGGCGAGGTGATCCTGGTCAACGGTCTCACCTACGCCACCGCGGGAATCACCCCGCTGCGTACGCTCGCCTTCGGGTTGTCGTTCCTCAACGTGGTGCTGCTCTGGCGCGGTTATCTGATTCCCGGCGGTCTGCGGATCGGCGGCATTCTCGATCAGAACCGGCCGAGGATGGCGGTTTCGGTCGCCCTGTGCCACGCGCTGGTGATCGCCGGAACCCTGCTCACCGCGGTCGGCAACGAGGTGCTGATCATCGAGCCGCTCAGTGATCCCCGGGACGCGTGGGTGATGCTCATCGTGGGTGGGGCCGCGCTTTTCCTGTTCGGTCGGTTCATGTTCCACGTGTCGGTGTTCCGCCGCCTGCCGTGGCCGGGATTGGTCGGTCTGGCGATTCTCGGGCTGCTGAGCCCCGTACTGCTTCTGCTTCGTCCGATCGTGGTCTCACTGGTCACCAACATCGCGCTGTTCGGGGCCGTGGCCGTGGACGTCTACCTGCTTCGACGCTCCGTCCGGCAGGGTCGGATACCCCCGCCGCCCGGTGGCGACGCACTCTGACGATCGACACACAGTGCGCCACCTTTGACTTATATAAGCGTGCGCTGATAACTTCCTGCTCGTGCACGCGTTCGACGTACTCGGGGACCCGGTGCGGCGGCGGATCCTCGAACTGCTCGCCGAGGGCGAGCTGACCTCCGGTGCGGTCACCACGGTGATCTCCGAGGAGTTCGGGATCAGCCAGCCTGCGGTGTCGCAACACCTGCGGGTGCTGCGCGAGAACGGCTTCGCGACCGTACGACCACAGGGCGCCCGCCGGCTCTACGCGGTGAACTCCGAACCCCTGCGGGACGTGGACGTGTGGCTGGACCGCTTCCGCCGGTTCTGGACCCCGCACCTGGACGCGCTGGCGACCGAGATCGCCCGGGGCAAGCGGGAGCGCCGCCTGAACCCACCCGAGACGCAGACAGACCCGACCGACAACCCGACAGAGCAGAGGACAGATCCATGATCGATGTGAACCAGCAGATCAACGCCGTACGGCGACGGGTCGGCAAGCGCGTACTGGAGGCGGGGGAGGCGCGCGTACAGACGATCAGCCGGGTGTACGACACCACCCTCGAAGACCTCTGGGAGGCGTGCACCAAGCCCGAGCGCATCGCCCGGTGGTTCCTGCCCGTCACCGGTGACGTACACGTCGGCGGCCGTTACCAGTTGCAGGGCAATGCCGGCGGCACCGTCGAGCGCTGCGACCCGCCCAAGAGCTTCGCCGCCACCTGGGAGTACGGCACCGAGGTGAGCTGGATCGAGGTCCGGCTGACCCCCGAGCCGACCGGCGGGACCCGCTTCGAACTGGACCACATCGCGCACGTCGACGACGAGCGGTGGGCGCAGTTCGGGCCGGGCGCGACCGGGGTCGGCTGGGACCTGGGACTTATCGGCCTGGGCCTGCACCTCGCCTCCGGCGGCGCCTCGGTCGACCCGGCCGAGGTCGAAACCTGGTCCACCTCCGACGAGGGCCGGCAGTTCATCACCCTGAGCAGCCAGGGGTGGGCCGACGCGGCGATCGAGGACGGCGACGACCCGGCCGCCGCCAAGGCAGCCGCCGGGCGTACGACCGCGTTTTACACCGGAGCACCGGAGCCCACCGCCGAAGCCGAGGTGCCAGCGGAATAATGCGGCGAAAACGTCAGCCGCTCCCCGTACAGTTCCGGCGGTACGACGCCCTGGTCGTACCGCCGAACTGTGCGGAGGCTGACGTGATGCGGTGGGTGGCGGAAACCGGCCGGACCGGGACGCGCTGATGGTGGCCGTCGACGGGTCCACCCCGACACGTGCGCCGGTCCGCCCTGCGGGCGGGCTCGCGCCGACGCTGGCCGTACTCGAATATCACCTGGTCAACTCCCGGCGGACCTGGCGGTCCAGCGCGGTGTCGTCGTTCGTCCTGCCGCTGCTGACCATGGTCGGCTTCGGCCTCGGGGTCGGCGCCTACGTCACCCAGGGTGTGGGCGGCGTCGACTACCTCGACTTCCTCGTCCCCGGCCTGATCGCCTCCACCGCGCTCCAGGTCGCGGTCGGCGAGTCGACCTGGCCGGTGCTGAGCAACTTCAACTGGATCCGGACCTACTTCGCGCAGGCCGCCGCGCCGCTACGGGTCGCCGACATCGTCGGCGGGCACCTGGCCTTCGTCGCGTTCCGGGTGCTCACCAGCAGTGCGGTGTTCCTGCTGGTGGCGACGGTCTTCGGCGCGCTGCACTCGGTCTGGGCGCTGGCCACCCTGCCGCTGGTGGTGCTGATCGGGCTGGCCATGGCCACCCCCGTCTTCGCCTACGCCGCCTGGGTGCCCACCGACAGCTACCTGGCGATCCTGTTCCGGTTCGCGGTCATCCCGATGACGCTGTTCGCCGGGGTCTTCTTCCCGGTCGACTCGCTGCCGGTCGGCCTGCGCTGGGCGGCGTACGTGTCGCCGCTCTGGCACGGCGTCGACCTGTGCCGGGCCGCGACCCTCGGCGTCGCGCCGCAGTGGTCGGTCGCCGGTCACCTGCTCTACCTCGGCGCCTGGGTGGTCGGCGGCTGGCTGCTGGCCAGGGCCGCGTTCCGCCGTCGGCTCGTGATCTAGGAAAGGGACACCAGTGGTCAGCCTCGTCCTGCCCCGGTTGATCGGCTTCGAGGGCGCACGCCGTTCGGTCTCGGTGGCCGAACGCAACGTCGCCGCGCTCAAGTCCGCCTACTGGGTGGTGCTGGTCTCCGGCTTCTTCGAGCCGCTGCTCTACCTGCTCTCGATCGGCGTCGGCGTCGGCGCCCTGATCGGCGACCTCACCCTGCCCGGCGGGCAGGTGGTGACGTACGCGGCGTTCGTCGCCCCGGCGATGCTCGCCTCGTCGGCGATGAGCGGAGCACTGTCGGAGACCACCTTCAACTTCTTCGGCAAGATGAAGTACCAGAAGCTGTACGACGGGATCCTCGCGACCCCCGTACGGCCGTTCGAGATCGCCCTCGGTGAGCTGGGCTGGGCGATGCTGCGCGGCAGCCTCTACTCGGCCGCGTTCCTCGCCGTGATGGTCGCGATGGACCTGACCACCCCCGTACGGGCACTCGCCGCGTTCCCGGCCGCGGTGCTGGTCGGCTTCGCCTTCGGTGCGCTCGGCATGGCCCTGTCCACCTTCATGCGGAGTTGGCAGGACTTCGACCTGATGGGGTCGGCCCAGTTCGCCCTCTTCCTCTTCTCCGGCACCTTCGTGCCGGCCCAGGGCTACCCGACGGTGCTGCGCTGGATCGTGGAGGCGAGCCCGCTCTACCGGGCGGTGGACCTGATCCGGGGCATCACCACCGGTACCGGCGGCTGGCTGCGGATGGTGGACGTGTCGTACCTGCTCGTCGCCACCCTCGTGGGCCTGCTGATCGCGTCCCGCCGGATGGGCCGGATGTTGTACAAGTGACCTGATCGGATGGATTACCGCGGCTGCCGGTGGGGCAACAGGTGGTGACCACGCCCCGCAGACAGGAGAGCCGCCATGGCCTCGGACCAGCCTTCCGACCGCACCGCGCCGGAGGACGGCTCACCGACGGCGGGGGACGGCTCACCGACGGCGACGGACGGGCCACCGGCACCGGACGACGGGCCGTCGAGTCCGGTCCGGCTCTCCGGCACCTCCTGGTGGGCGGCGCTGCGGCGTACCGTCGCCGAGTTCCAGAAGGACAACCTGACCGACCTGGCGGCGGCGCTGACCTACTACAGCGTGCTCTCGATCTTCCCCGGCGTGCTGGTGCTGGTCTCCCTGCTCGGGCTGCTCGGTAAGCAGACCACCGACGACGTGCAGGGCACCATTCGGGACGTGGTGCCGCAGCCGGAGATCCAGCAGATCCTGGACGGGGCGATCAACCAGGTACGCGAGAACAGTGGCACGGCCAGCCTGGCGGCGATCCTCGGTCTGCTGACCGCGTTCTGGTCCGCGTCCGGGTACATCGGCGCGTTCATGCGCGCGTCGAACGCGATCTACGACGTCCCCGAGGGGCGGCCGATCTGGAAGACGCTGCCGATCCGGCTCGCCGTGACCGCCGTGATCGGGGTGATGCTGCTGGCCAGTGCCCTGATCGTGGTGTTCACCGGCCGGCTGGCCGAGGTTGCCGGCAACGTGCTGGGCATCGGCGGGGCGGCGGTGACGGTCTGGGACATCGCCAAGTGGCCGGTGCTGTTGCTGCTGGTCAGCCTGATGTTCGCGATCCTCTACTGGGCATCGCCGAACGCCCGGCAGGGCGGGTTCCGCTGGATCACGCCGGGCGGGGTGGTCGCCGTGGTGGTCTGGCTGCTCGCCTCGGGTGGACTCGCCCTCTACGTGGTCAACTTCAACTCGTACAACAAGACGTACGGCACGCTGGCTGCGGTGATCGTGTTCCTGGTCTGGCTCTGGCTGACCAACGTGGCGATCCTGATCGGCGCCGAGCTGAACGCCGAACTGGAGCGCGGGAGGGCGATCGCGGCCGGCTACCCGGCGGACAAGGAGCCGTACCTGGAGCTCCGCGACGATCGCACACTACGCAAGGCTACGCGTCCGCCGAACGAATGAGTTTTCTTGATCAGGACGCTGCTTTTGCTGGAGAAGACAAAAGTTCGTTCCAGATCTCCTGAAGCTCTAGACAGGTACGCCGGAAGGCTCCTACTGTGTCGGGCACAACACCTCGACGTTGCGTCGATGTGAACAGACCCGACCGGGAGGTGAGTCCACGTGCGTACGGCGGAGCCACTCCACCTCCGGTTGTTGCGACTGCTCCGTGACCAGGGAGCCGTCTCCCGCGCCGAACTCGCCGACCGGTTGGAGATGCCCCGGCCGCGCCTGCTCGCCGAGCTGGACCGGTTGGTGAACGCCGGCTACGTCGCCGAGGCGGGGCTTGCCGCGTCGCGGGGCGGTCGCCGGTCCACACTGGTCGAACTCAACCCCGCCCTGCGGTTCGCCGCGGTGGACCTGGGTGCGAGTTCGATCGACGTCGAGGTGGTCAACGGCCGCCTCGAACCGGTGATCGCGTACACCGAGGCGAGCGACATCCGCTCCGGTCCCAAGGTCGTCCTGCAGCGGGTCAACGAGCTGCTGCACAAGGCCAAGGTGGAGGGCGCGTACGAGCGGCTCGACGCGGTCGGCATCGGCGTACCCGGACCGGTGAGTTTCCGCGACGGTGTGCCGGTATCCCCGCCGATCATGCCGGGCTGGGACCGTTTCCCCGTACGCGAGCTGCTCACCCGCGAGCACAACTGCCCCGCGGTGGTGGACAACGACGTCAACATCATGGCGATCGGAGAACGGCACGGAGGCGTCGCCCACTCGGTGGACGACTTCCTCTTTGTCAAGATTGGCACCGGTATCGGGTGCGGGATCTACCTGACCGGCGAGGTCTACCGGGGCACCGACGGATGTGCCGGCGACATCGGCCACATCCAGGTCGACTCGCACGGTCCGATGTGTTCATGTGGCAACGTCGGCTGCCTGGAAGCGCTGTTCAGCGGCGCGGCCATGGCAAAGGACGCCACGGTCGCGGCTCGCAGTGGCGCATCACCGGTGCTGGCCGAGCGGCTCGCGGCGAGCGGTGCGGTCACCGCCCTGGACGTCGCCGAGGGCGCCGTCGAGGGGGACGTGACCTGCATCCGGCTCATTCGTGACGGCGGGCGCCGGGTGGGCGGAGTTCTCGCCGGCCTGGTCAGCTTCGCCAATCCATCGATGATTGTCATCGGAGGGGGGCTGGCCCAGTTGGGTCACATCCTGCTCGCGGAAATTCGCAGCGTGGTCTACCGGCGGTCGCTTCCGCTGGCCACCGGCAACCTGCCGGTGGTGCTTTCCGAACTCGGCCCGCGGGCCGGGGTCACCGGCGCCGCGGTACTCGCCAGCGACGTCGCCTTCGGGGAGGCATTGTGAGCGAGCAAGTCAGCACCGAACAGACAGATTCCGCACAACCCAATATCGTCCTGCGGCTCACCGACGTGGTGAAGACGTTCCCCGGCGTACGCGCGCTCGACGGCGTACAGCTCGAGGTGCGGGCCGGCGAGGTGCACTGCCTGCTGGGCCAGAACGGCGCCGGCAAGTCCACCCTGATCAAGGTCCTGTCCGGCGCGCACCAGCCCGACTCCGGGCAGGTCGAGTGGCTCGGCGAACCGGTCAACTTCGCCAACCCGCAGGCCGCGATGAAGGCCGGGATCGCCACCATCTACCAGGAACTCGACCTGGTCGACGACCTGTCGGTGGCGGAGAACGCCTTCCTCGGCCACGAGCCGCGCACCCTCGGCTTCGTCCGGCGGGCCAGGATGGAACGTCAGGCCAACGGCATCCTCGGCCGGCTCGGCCACGGCGAGATCCCGTCTAGCCGGATGGTCCGGTCCCTGCCGGCCGCCGGCAAGCAGATCGTCAGCATGGCCCGCGCGCTCTCGCACGACGCCCGGCTGATCATCATGGACGAGCCGAGCGCGGTGCTGGCCCACGACGAGGTCGGCAACCTCTTCCGGATCATCCGCGAACTGACCGCACAGGGCATCGCGGTCATCTACATCTCGCACCGGATGGACGAGCTGCGCGAGATCGGCGACCGGGTCACCGTACTGAAGGACGGCCGGACCACGGCGGCGAACCTGCCCGCCCGCACCACCCCGACCAAGGACCTGGTCAGCCGGATGACCGGCCGCAACATCGAGTACGTCTTCCCCGAGCGTCCGGCCGCGGCGACCGCCGTCACCGAGGCCACCGAACTGCTCCGGGTCGACGGGCTCTGCCGCGACGGCGAGTTCCAGAACGTCTCGCTCAACGTCCACGCAGGTGAGATCGTCGGCATCGCCGGGCTGGTCGGATCCGGCCGCTCGGAGCTGCTGGAATGCATCTACGGTGCCCGCCGGGCACAGTTCGGCACCGTCACGATGAACGGGCGCAAGCTGCGTCCGGGCAGCGTGGGCGCGGCCGTCAAGGCCGGCATGGGCATGGCACCGGAGGAGCGCAAGAGCCAGGCGCTGCTGCTCGGCGAGCCGATCTACCGCAACGTCACCCTGGCCACGTTCGGCCGGTACGCGAGCTTCGGCTTCACCAACGCCGGCAAGGAACGCGCCGAGGCGGAGCAGATCGCCGACTCACTGGAACTGCGCCCGCGCGACGTACGCCGGGCCGTACGCACGCTCTCCGGCGGTAACCAGCAGAAGGTGGTGGTCGGGCGCTGGCTGCTCGGCGACACCCGGCTGCTGCTGCTGGACGAGCCGACCCGGGGTGTCGACGTCGGCGCCCGCGCCGAGCTCTACCAGGTGATCCGTGCGCTCGCCGAGCGTGGGGTGGGCGTCCTGCTGGTCTCCAGCGAGGTGCCCGAGGTGCTCGGCCTGGCCGACCGTGTGCTGGTCATGCGGGAGGGGCGGGTCGTGCGCGAAGCGCCGGCCGGCGAACTTGACGAAGACACTGTGCTCGACCTCGTCATGTCGGGGTCGCTGATGGAAGGTGCGCCAGCATGAGTGACGCGACCGCGACCGCGGTGGCCGAGACCCCGCAGCACGGCGGCGCCACGCCCCCGGCCAAGGGCGGCAAGTGGCGTGGCGACCTGGGCGAGGCGATGACCCGCAACCTGGGTCTGCTGGGCGTGCTGGCGCTGCTGATCATCATCGGCGCGGTCACCCAGCCCGACCTGTACGGCGACTCCACCTGGGTCCGCAACAACGTCCTGTCGATCCTCCAGCTCGCCTCCGTGGTCGGTGTGGTCACCGTCGGGATGACCTTCGTGATCATCGGCGGCGGCATCGACCTCTCGGCCGGCGCGATCGTGGCGCTGGCCGGGGTGTGGGCCACCACGGTCGCCACCCAGAGCTACGGCGCCGCCGGCATGATCTTCACCGCGATCATCGTCGGTACGATCGTCGGCCTGGTGAACGGTGTATTGATCTCGTACGGCAAGTTGGTGCCGTTCATCGCCACCCTGGCGATGCTGGTTGCCGCCCGCGGTCTGGCCGCCCAGATCTCGGGCAAGCAGACCCAGGTCTCCGGCAACGCCACCATCAACGGGATCGCCGGCAACAAGCTGCTCGGCATTCCGATCCTGGTCTACATCTTCGCCGGGGTGGTGATCGTCGGCTGGGTGCTGCTCAACCGCACCACCTTCGGTCGCCGTACGGTCGCCGTCGGCGGGAACCCCGAGGCGGCCCGGCTCGCCGGAATCAACGTCAAGTGGCACACCCTCATGCTCTACGGGCTCTCCGGCCTCTGCTGCGGCATCGCCGCGATCATGCTGACCGCCCAGGCCAACTCGGCCCAGGCGGCCATGGGCAACCTTTACGAACTCGACGCGATCGCCGCCGCGATCATCGGCGGCACGCTGCTCAGCGGTGGTCGGGGCACGATCGTCGGCTCCCTGCTCGGCGTGATCATCTTCGCCACGATCACCAACCTGTTCGCGATCAACAACCTCCCGGTCGAGGTCCAGAACATGGTCAAGGGCGGAATCATCGTCGTCGCCGTACTGATCCAACAGTTCCGGTTCCAGTCGATCACCCAGTTCTTCGCGCGGAACAAGGTCACCACGACCTGAGGCACCGCAACCCTCCAGGTGACGCCGCACGTGGGCGCTCGCCGGACCCAACATATCCGCACACCCCCACCCTTCAAAGAAAACAGGAGGTCGTTATGACCCAGCAAGCGCGCGACCTGTCGCGCCGCCGGCTGATGTTCGGCGGGGCCGCGCTCGGCGCCGGTGCCCTGCTCACCGCCTGCACCAGTAACGAGGCTTCGGCACCCGAGGGCCAGACCAAGGTTGCCGACGCGTCGGCCGCCGCACCGGGCAAGCCGGTCACCATCGGCTTCTCCGCCCCGGCCGCCGACCACGGCTGGATGGCGGCAATCACCAACAACGCCAAGGCCCAGGCGGGGCTCTACTCGGACGTCACCTTCAAGACGGTCGAGGCCGGCGCGGACGCCCCGGCACAGCTCGCCGCGCTCCGCGCGCTGATCGGGCAGAAGCCGGACGTCATCGTCCTGCTCCCGCACGACGGCAAGGAGCTCAACGCCTTCGGCCTGGAGGCCATGAAGGCCGGCATCCCGGTGGTCAACCTCGACCGGGCGTTCCCGGACGCGCTGGCCTACCGGCTCCAGATCAAGGGCGACAACTACGGCATGGGCGTCTCCGCCGGCAAGTACATCGGCGAGCAGATGAAGGCCAAGGGCGTCACCAACCCGATCATCGCCGAGATCCCGGGCATCGACTCGCTGGAGCTGACCCAGGAGCGCTCGGCCGGCTTCAAGGCCGAGCTCGCCACCTTCGGCTTCACCGTGGCCAGCCGGATCCCGGCCGAGTTCACCGCGGACAGCGGCCAGAAGGCGGCGTCGCAGCTCCTCCAGGCCCAGCCGAAGATCGACGCGGTCTGGAACCACGACGACGACCAGGGCATCGGGGTGCTCGCCGCGATCACGCAGGCCGGGCGCAAGGAGTTCTTCATGGTCGGCGGCGCCGGCTCCAAGGCGGCGATCGACGCGATCGCGGCCGACAGCGGCGTGCTCAAGGCGACCGTCACCTACAGCCCCTCGATGGCATCCTCGGCGATCACGCTGGCTCGCCTGATCGGACAGGGCAAGGGCATGTCCGACCTGGTCGAGCTGCAGGTCCCGAAGGAGATCACTCTCACTTCGGAGACCATCACCAAGGAGAACGCGAGCACTTACAGCAAGCTCGGGTTCTGATCTAAGGGGAGGCCCACCTTGTCCACTGTAGATAGCGAGCTGCGGGTCGGCATGGTCGGCTACGCGTTCATGGGCGCCGCGCACTCACAGGCGTGGCGCACCGTGAACCGCGTATTCGACCTGCCGACACGAGCCCGGATGGCCCTGATCTGCGGCCGGGACGAGTCGAAGGTGGCCACGGCCGCCGATCGGCTCGGCTGGGACGGGTACACCACCGACTGGCGTGACCTGATCAACCGGGACGACATCGACGTGGTCGACGTCTGCACCCCGGGCGACAGCCACGCCGAGATCACGATCGCGGCGTTGGCGGCGGGCAAGCACGTACTGTGCGAGAAGCCGCTGGCCAACTCCGTGGACGAGGCTCGCGCCATGGTCGCCGCCGCGGCCAAGGCACAGGCGTTGGGCGTACGGTCCATGTGCGGGTTCAACTACCGCCGGGTCCCCGCGGTCACCCTCATGCGTCAACTGGTCGAATCCGGCCGGCTCGGCGTCATCCGGCACGTACGTGCGGTCTACCTGCAGGACTGGATTGTCGACCCGCAGTTCCCGCTGGTCTGGCGGTTGCAGCGGGACAGGGCGGGTTCCGGGGCGCTGGGTGACATCGGCGCGCACATCATCGACCTGACCCAGTACGTGACCGGACAACGGATCACCGGGGTCAGTGCGATCACCGAGACGTTCGTCAAGGAGCGGCCGCTGCCGGCGGAGTCCAGCGGGTTGGCCGCCTCCACCGGCAACGGATCCGTCGAAGCCATCGCCACCGGCGAGGTGACCGTCGACGACGCCGCCGTCTTCGTGGCGCGGCTCGACGGCGGGGCCCTGGCCACGTACGAGGCGAGCCGCTTCGCGACCGGGCGCAAGAACGCGCTGCGGGTCGAGATCAACGGATCGCTCGGCTCGGTGGTGTTCGACCTCGAACGCCTCAACGAGCTGGAGTTCTACGAGGCCAGCGGCCCGACCGCCGAGCAGGGCTTCAACCGGATCCTGGTGACCGAGGGCGACCACCCGTACATGTCCGCGTGGTGGCCGCCGGGACACATCATCGGTTACGAGCACTCGTTCACGCACGAGATGCGCGACTTCCTGGAGGCGATCGCCACCGGGACCGACCCGACCCCGTCGTTCGCCGACGCCCTCCAGGTCCAGCTCGTGCTGGACGCGGTGGTGCGCTCGGCGGAGCTGGGTTCGTCGTGGACCGAGGTCGAGCCGACGCTCGTCACGGTCGCCGCCTGACCCGGCACCACCCCGATACCCAGTCACATCCACCCGTGGCGGTGCGCCAACACCCCCACCCGACGAGCTTTCCGGGTCGATCAGCGAGGGTCCGGTCGCGGTTGCGCCCCGCGGCCGGAGCAGGGTCACCCGGAGGGCGTACGCACCGCCGAGTCCGCAAGGACCACGGCGGCGTACGGAAGTAACGCGGTCGTCCGGTACGGCCGGACCGGGATTCCCCGGTCGTACCGGACGCCCAGTAGTAGCCCGACCGGCCCCGACCCCCGGGGCCGCCCCACCCACTACCACCACCTGCCCCGACCCCCGGGGCGCACGAACCGGACGACATTCCCGATGGCTACGCCGTAGCCGCGGGTTCGGCCCGGGGCCCCCGTCCCGGACCGCATCCGATGACAACTACATCAGGGAAGGACTCCGGCTGGCACGGCGCTTGCGAAATCGCCGCCGTACCAGCCGGCACGACGCGGGGGAGGCAAGGTCGCGACGCCGACCGACCTTGCCTGCCAGCCCCGTCCGCCCGTACCTGCCGGGTTCCACGAACAACGCCGTTGCCGCCGACTCCGGCGCTGTTCGAGGGACGCCATCCGAGCAGGTCGGGCGGGCGGGGTGCTCTTCCACCACGCCGTTGACTTTCCAGCACGCCAGTATTGATACCGGCGCATCCGTCCAACCCCCACGGATGCCGCCGTGCAGTTCCCCGCGCGAGGAAGGAGCACAACATGCGTACGGGAATCTGGCTGGTGGGCGCACGCGGCTCGGTCGCCGTCACCAGCGTGGTCGGGGCCCTGGCCCTGCGAGCCGGGCTCGTCGAGCCGACCGGCTGCGTCACCGAACTCCCCGCACTGCGCAGCCCGGCCCTGCCGGCCTACGCCGACCTCGTCTTCGGCGGTCACGATCTCGTCCCCACCCCGGTGGTGAAGAAAGCGGAGGCGCTCGCCGCCGCCGGCGTACTGCCGGCCCGGCTGGTGACCGCGCTTCCGGACGAGCTGGCCGCGGTCGAGAACGAGATCCGTCCCGTCCCCACCGCCGAGCGACAGGCCGACGTGATCGCCGCCCTGGTCGCCGACCTGACCAACTTCAAACAGCGCAACCGGCTGGACCGGGTGGTGATGGTGAACGTCTCCGCCACCGAACCCGCCCCGGAACCGCATCCCGCGTACGCCGACCTGGCCGCGCTGGAACAGGCACTGTCCACCGAGGCCACCGTGCTGCCGAACAGCTCCGCGTACGCGTACGCGGCGTTCACCGCGGGCTGCTCCTATGTGGACTTCACCCCGTCGACCGGAGCCCGGCTGCCCGCCCTGGCCGAGTTGGCCGCCCGCGAAGGGCTGCCGTACGCCGGGCACGACGGCAAGACCGGCGAGACGCTGGTCAAGTCGGTGCTCGCACCGATGTTCGCGATGCGCAACCTGCGGGTCCGTACCTGGTCCGGGGTGAACCTGCTCGGTGGCGGCGACGGCGCGAACCTGGCCGAACCGGCCGCGAACGCCGCCAAGGCCGCCAGCAAGCAGCGGGTCCTCGGCGAAACCCTCGGCTACGTGCCGCAGGGCAACACCCGGATCGAGTACGTCGACGACATCGGCGACTTCAAGACCGCGTGGGACCTGGTCACCTTCTCCGGCTTCCTCGGCACCGCGATGCGGATGGAGTTCACCTGGCACGGGTGCGACTCGGCGCTCGCCGCTCCGCTGGTGCTGGACCTGGCCCGGCTGACCGCCACCGCGCACCGGACCGGCCGCGGCGGCCCCCTCGGTGAGCTGGCGTTCTTCTTCAAGGACCCGCTCGGTGAGGGCCCGCACTCGCTGCCGGAGCAGTGGGCCACCCTCTGCGCCTTCGTCCGCCAGCTCGACGCCGACGCGGCACAGCAGGGCGGGGCCGGCGACGCCGGCCGGTCCGACCCGGCACAGGGCTGAGGTGCGGCGACATGCCCTCCCTGGGTGACTTCGCCGAACTGGTCCGGGCACCGGCCGCGCTCTCCGTACCCGGAGACGTGGTGGCCGGTGCCGCCGCCGCGGGCGCGTTGGACCGGCGGGTGCCGGGATTGGCCGGTGCCTCGGTGCTGCTCTACTGGGCCGGGATGGCGGCCAACGACTGGGCCGACCGCCATCTCGACGCGGTCGAACGCCCCGAGCGGCCGATCCCGAGCGGCCGGATCTCACCCGGCACCGCGTTCGGGGTCTCCGCCGGGCTGACCGCCGCCGGGCTCGCCCTGGCCGGTCTGACCGGTGGGCGCAGGGCGCTGGCCGTGGCGGTGCCGCTGGCCGGCGCGATCTGGGCGTACGACGTGAAGGCCAAGAACACCGCCGCGGGCCCGGCTGTGATGGCCGCCTGTCGGGGGCTGGACGTGCTGCTCGGCGCGACCGGCGGCAAGCCGCTGCGGGCCGTACCGGCGGCGGTGACCGTGGCCGCGCACACGTACACGGTGACCGAGCTGTCCCGGCGGGAGGTCAGCGGCGCCGACCGTACCCTGCCCCGGGTTACTTTGGCCGGCACCGCAGTGGTGGCCGCCGCCGCCGTGACCGGCCCCCGCCGCACGGGCTGGCGGGCGTGGATCCCGGCGGCGCTGACCGCCTGGTACGTCGGCCAGTACGGCACCGCCCAGGCCCGGGTCGCCGCCGACCCGGCCGCCGAACGGGTACGTGCCGCCGTCGGGGCGGGCATCACCGGCCTGCCGGCGTTGCAGGGCGCGCTCGTCGCCCGGACCGGCAATGGCGTGCTGGGAATGGCGGTCGCCGCGGCGGCACCGCTCGGCCGCCGCCTGGCCCGGAAGCTGTCCCCGACATGAGCACCGCCGCTCGGCACGGGCCGGCGGGCCCGGCTCGACGGGGGACCCGACGATGACCGGCCTGCGGTTCGGCTACGGCACCAACGGGTTCGCCAACCACCGGCTCGACGACGCCCTGCGGGTCATCGCCGACCTGGGCTACCAGGGCGTCGCGCTGACCCTGGACCACGACCACCTGGACCCGTTCGCGCCCGGCCTGGCGGCCCGGGTGGGCGCGCTCGGCAACCGGCTGGCCGAACTGGACCTGGGGCTGGTGATCGAGACAGGGGCCCGGTACCTGCTGGACCCGTGGCGCAAGCACGCGCCGACGCTGCTCGACGACGACCCGGCGCTGCGGATCGAGTTCCTGCGCCGGGCCATCGCGGTCGGCGCCGACCTCGGTGCCGAGGCGGTCTCGTTCTGGGCCGGGGTACGCCCGACCGCGCTCGACGAGAGCAGCGCCTGGGACCGGCTCGTCGCCGGCTGCGCCGAGGTGGTCGACGCGGCGTTCACGGCCGGCGTCACGCTCGGCTTCGAACCCGAACCGGGCATGTTGGTGCCGGACATCGCCGCCTGGTGGCGGCTGCGGCACGCGCTCGGCGCACCGCCCGGGTTCGGCATCACCCTCGACATCGGACACTGCCGGTGCCTGGAGCCGCAGCCGGTGCCGGACTGCGTCGCCGAGGTCGCCGCGCACCTGGTCAACGTACAGATCGACGACATGCGGCGGGGAGTGCACGAACACCTCGAATTCGGCACCGGCGAGATCGACTTCCCGCCGGTGCTGCGGGCCCTGGCCGACGCCGGCTACACCGGTCTGGTCGCGGTCGAGTTGCCCCGCGACTCGCACGCCGCACCGGCCGTGGCGGCCCGCTCGGTCGACTTCCTGCACACCGCCGCCTGGCAGGCCGAGGTGGCGGTGGAGCAGATCGGCAGCACCGTCGGGCGGGCCGGTGCGACCGGGCCCGTCCGGCCGCGGGGCGACGAACACAGCGAGCGGGCCGGCGCGGCCACCACCGTGGCGCGCCCGGCCGGTTTGGAAGGGGAGGCGTAATGGAACCGGACCAACTGCGGGCGGCGCTCTCGGCCGTACCGGAGCCGGACTGGCTGGACCAGGCGGTGCGGCGGGTCGCGACCGAACCGGAGGCGGTCGGTCGGCTCTTCGCCGCCGCCGGCCGGCGGTGCGGCCGGGCCCCGCTGCCGGACGCGCCCGGCTGGACCGCCGACGACGCGGCCCGGGTGCTGCTGCTGACCATGCTGCCGGCCGACCGGGTGGTCGGCCAGGTGGAAACCCTCTACCGGTACGGCGACGCGGCCGAGAAACGGGCCGTCCTGCGGGCCCTGCCGTGGCTGCCGATCGGTGCCGCCGCCGTCCCGCTGCTGCACGACGCGATCCGGACCAACGACACCCGACTGGTCGCCGCCGCCCTCGGCCCGTACGCCGGGCACCTCGACGCCGCCACCTGGCGCCAGGCGGTGCTCAAGTGCGTGTTCATGGAGGTGCCGCTGGCCGTGGTGGACCGGCTCGACGAGCGCGCCGACGGTGAGCTGGAGATCATGCTCGCCGGGCTGGACGAGGAACGTCGCGCCGCCGGCCGCACCATCCCGGCCGACGCCACCGCCCTGCTCGACCGGCTCCGACTGACGACGAAAGAGGCGTGACATGCGCATCTTCGACCCGCACATCCACATGACCTCGCGCACCACCGACGACTACGAGCGGATGGCCGCCGCCGGGGTCCGCGCCCTGGTCGAGCCGGCGTTCTGGCTGGGCCAGCCGCGTACCAGCGTCGGGTCGTTCGCCGACTACTTCGACTCGTTGGTCGGCTGGGAGCCGTTCCGGGCCAGCCAGTTCGGCATCAGGCACTTCGCCACCATCGCGCTCAACCCGAAGGAGGCGAACGACCCGCGCTGCCGGGAGGTGCTCGAACTGCTGCCGCGCTACCTCGACAAGGACAACGTGGTCGCGGTCGGCGAGATCGGGTACGACTCGACCACGCCGGAGGAGGACGAGGTCTTCGCCGCCCAGCTCGCCCTGGCGATCGCGTACGACCTGCCGGCGCTCGTGCACACCCCGCACCGGGACAAGGCGCGGGGTACGGCCCGGAGCATCGCCGTGGTGACCGAATCCGGCATCGAACCCGGCCGGGTGGTGATCGACCACCTGAACGAGGTCACCGTCGAGCAGGTACGCGACTCCGGCTGCTGGGCCGGCTTCTCCATCTACCCGGACACCAAGATGTCCCCGCCCCGGATGGTGGAGATCCTGCGCAAGTACGGCACCGAACGGATGCTGGTCAACTCGGCTGCCGACTGGGGCCGGTCCGATCCGCTGCTGACCCGGACCACCGGGGAGGCGATGCTCGAAGCCGGCTTCAGCGACGACGACGTGGACCGGGTGCTCTGGCGCAACCCGATCGAGTTCTACGGCCAGTCCGGCCGGCTCGACCTCGCCGAACTGGAGGGTGCGGCGGCCGGACCCGAACCGACCTTCGAGGGCAACTCGATCCTGCGAGGTGGTAGCTGATGCGGCTGCGACATCCGGACGGGCAGACCGTCCACCTGAGCTACTGCACCAACGTGCACCCGGCCGAGGACCTGGCCGGGGTGATCAGCCAGCTCGACACGTTCGCCGAACCGATCCGTCGCCGGCTCGACGCCGACGTACTCGGGTTGGGGCTGTGGCTGGCCGCCCCGGTGGCCGCCGGGCTGGCCGCCGACCCGGCGTTGCGGCGCCGGCTGCGTACGGAACTCGACGCGCGGGGGCTGGAGGTGGTGACGCTCAACGGTTTCCCGTACCGGTCGTTCCAGGCCCCGGTGGTGAAGCTGGGCGTCTACCACCCGGACTGGACCTCGCCGGAACGGCTGGAGTACACCCTCGACCTGGCCCGGGTGCTGGTCGACCTGCTGCCCGACGACGCCGCCCGAGGCTCCATCTCCACCCTGCCGCTGGCCTGGCGTACGCCGTGGACCCCGGCGCAGTCCGGTGCCGCCGCCCGTACGCTCGAACAGCTCGCCGCCGGCCTGGCCTCGATCGCCTGGCAGACCGGGCGGGCGGTCCGGGTCGGTTTCGAACCCGAGCCCGGTTGCGTGGTGGAGAGCACCGCGCAGGCCGCCGCCCAGCTCGCCCGGGTGGACACCGACCGGCTCGGCATCTGCCTGGACCTGGCCCACCTCGCCTGCGCCTGGGAGGAGCCGGCCGACGCGCTGGCGCAGTTGCGCCGGGCCGGGCTGCCGGTGGTGAAGGTGCAGGTGTCGGCGGCGTTGCAGGCGGACGACCCGGTCGCCGCCGCCGAGCAGCTAAGCGGGTACGTCGAGCCGCGTTTCCTGCACCAGACCCGGGGCGCCGGCTGTGCCGGTGCGGCCGATCCGGCCGATCCCGCGTATGCCACCGACGACCTGGACCAGGCCCTCGCCGACGGGCTGCCGGGGGCGTGGCGGGTGCACTACCACGTGCCGCTGCACGCCGACCCGGAGCCGCCGCTGCGGTCGACCACCCCGGTGCTGCGCGGCGCGCTACGGGAACTGCTCGGTGGCGACAGCGCCGGGTGTGACCACTTCGACGTGGAGACGTACACCTGGGGGGTGTTGCCGGCGGCCCGGCGGCCGAACTCGGACGCCGAACTCGTCGGCGGCATCGCGGCCGAGCTGGCGTTCGCCCGGGACGAGTTGGTCGACCTCGGCCTGACCCCCGTGCCCGCCCCGGTGACGGCATGACTCAAGGAGAGAAGATGGCACCGCTGGTCGTGATCGACGTGGTGGGGTTGACCCCGCGACTGCTCGCCCACATGCCCCGGTTGCGGGCGATGGCCGAGACCGGGTTCGAGGCGGAACTGGGTACGGTGCTGCCGGCGGTCACCTGCTCGGCGCAGGCCACGTTCCTGACCGGTGTGCCGCCGACCGAGCACGGCATCGTCGGCAACGGGTGGTACTTCCGCGACCTGGGCGAGGTGTTCCTGTGGCGCCAGCACCACGCCCTGATGGGCGGGGAGAAGGTGTGGCAGGCGGCCCGGCAGCAGCGCCCCGACTACACGGTGGCGAACATCTGCTGGTGGTACGCGATGGGCGCGGACGTCAACTGGACGGTCACGCCCCGGCCGATCTACTACGCCGACGGGCGCAAGGAACCGGACTGCTACACCGACCCGCCGGAGCTGCACGACGAGCTGACCTCGAAGCTCGGCGGCTTCCCGCTGTTCACGTACTGGGGGCCGGGGGCGGGGCTGCCGTCGTCACGCTGGATCTGCCAGGCGGCGCAGCAGGTGATGGCCACCCACAACCCGGACCTGACCCTGGTCTACGTGCCGCACCTCGACTACGACCTGCAACGCTTCGGGCCGGGTTCGGCGGAGGCGGCGGCTGCCGCGGCCAAGCTGGACGGGGTGCTCGGCCCGCTGCTGGACGCGGCTAAGGCCCGTAACGCCACGGTGGTGGCGCTGTCCGAGTACGGCATCACCGACGTGTCCCGGCCGGTTGACGTCAACCGGCTGCTGCGCGACGAGGGGCTGCTGCACGTCTACACCCAGGACGGGATGGAATACCTGGACCCGTGGACGTCGAAGGCGTTCGCGGTCGCCGACCACCAGATCGCCCACGTGTACGTGAAGGACCCGGCCGACGTCGGTGCGGTGGCGAAGCTCTGCGCCGCCCTGCCCGGGGTGGCCGAGGTGCTCGACGCCGAAGGCAAGGCCCGATACGGCCTGGACCACGAGCGGGCCGGTGAGTTGGTGCTGGTGGCCGAGCCGGACGCCTGGTTCACGTACTACTACTGGCAGGACGACGCGAAGGCACCGGACTTCGCCCGGCTGGTCGAGATCCACCGCAAGCCCGGCTACGACCCGGCCGAGCTGTTCTTCGACCCGGAGGCGCCCGGTGCGGCGAAGCGGCGGGCGGGGGTGGCGCTGGCCCGCAAGAAGCTCGGCATGCGGTACATGATGAGCGTGGTCGGGCTGGACGCGGGTGCGCGTGCGGTGAAGGGCTCGCACGGCCGGCTGCCCGAGGATCCGGCCGACGCGCCGGTACTGCTCTGCTCCGTGCCGGCCGGGGCCGGCGACAAGATCGCGGCGACCGACGTGAAGGGGCTGTTGCTGGAGCTGGCCGGATTCGGCGAGCGGGAGCGGTCATGACCGCGACCGCGCCGCTGACCGACGCGGCGGAGTTGCGGAAGCGGTTCGACGCGCAGTTGTCGGCGTTCCTGGAGCGGCAGGACCCGGACTGGCCGGACGGGGCGCCGCGCGGTGTCTTCACCACCCTGCACCGGTTCGTGCTGGCCGGCGGCAAGCGGTTGCGGCCGATGTTCTGCTACTGGGGTTGGCGCGGGGCCGGCGGCTTGGACGACACCCCGATCGTGGTCGCGTCGGCGGCGTTGGAACTGTTCCACGCCTTCGCCCTGATCCACGACGACATCATGGACGGCAGCGACCGCCGCCGGGGCGAGCCGTCGGTGCACCGGCTCTTCGCCGACCTGCACACCCGTTCGTCGTGGCGGGGCGACCCGGCGTCGTACGGGCGCAGCACCGCCCTGCTCTGCGGTGACCTCTGCGCCGCGTGGGCGGACCAGATGTTCCACGAGTGCGGGCTCTCCGCCGACCAGGTGCACCAGGGGTACGGCGTGTTCGCGAACATGCGTACCGAGGTGATCGCCGGGCAGTACCTGGACCTGGTCTCCGGGGTCGGCGACGGTTCGGTGGCGAGCGCGCTGACGGTGATAAGGATGAAGGGCGCCCGCTACACGGTGACCCGGCCGTTGCAGATCGGGGCGGCGCTGGCCGGTGCCGGTCCGGAGCTGCTGTCGGCGTTCGCCGCCTTCGGTGACCCGCTCGGGGACGCGTTCCAGCTCCGTGACGACGTGCTCGGGGTCTTCGGCGATCCGGCGGTCACCGGCAAGTCGGTGCTCGACGATTTGCGGGAGGGCAAGCCTACGGTGATGATGGCTTTGGCGCGGGGCAGTGCGGACCGGGAGCAGGCGCTGCGGTTGAAGGACCTGTTCGGCAACCCGGACCTGGACCCGGAGGGTGCCGCCGAGCTGCGCGGGATCATCCTCGACACCGGGACCCTGGACCGGATCGAGCAGATGATCAGGGTCCGTACGGACGCCGCGCTGGCGGCGTTGGTCGACGCTCCGGTGTCGGCGCAGGCAAAGGCGCAGCTTGCGGCGCTGGCCGCGGAGGCGACCGATCGGCGCCACTGACAGTAACTTTTTTCTAACTGAGCAAAAGTTTAGTTCCGGAACCCAGAAGCTATGGACACATCTATCTATAGAAATTAGTGTCACTCTGAACACGAAGTTGTTACGTCGATGTAACCGGCGGCGCGGTTAACCCATCGACCGGCGACCCCAGGTGCTCTGCACCGGCGGGGGCGCCACCCGGCGGGAGTGACATCCCCTCGGGTCGGGTTCAACCGGCTACGGCTCCGGCGCGACGGCGCGCGCCCTGCCTGGCAGTCAACTGCTCAGGAGGGGAAACATCCTTATGTCCACATTGGACGCACCAAGAATCCGACCCGGGCGCTGGCAGACAGCGGGATCAGCCCTGCTGCTCGTCGCCGCGACCCTCACCACCGTGGTCACCACCACCGCGGCCCCCGCCCAGGCCCACGCGATCAACGCGGCCGACTTCCAGCAGGTCACCCTGGCCCGCGGCGAGGCCGAGGTGGGCGAGCCGATGACCATCGCGGTACTGCCCGACCGCTCGGTCCTGCACACCGCCCGCAACGGCACGCTGCGGCGTACCGACGCGAACGGGACCACGGCCGTCGTCGGCACCCTGCCCGTCTACACCCACGACGAGGAAGGGTTGCAGGGCGTCGGGGTCGACCCGGGCTTCGCCACCAACCGGTTCATCTACCTCTACTACGCCCCGCCGCTGTCCACCCCGGCCGGTGACGCCCCCGCGACCGGCACGAGCTGGACCGCCTGGCAGGGCGTGAACCGGCTGTCCCGGTTCACCGTCAACGCCAACTGGACGCTGAACATGGCCAGCCAGGTCAACGTCCTCGACGTCGCCGCCGACCGGGGCATGTGCTGCCACGTCGGTGGCGACATCGACTTCGACGCGGCCGGCAACCTCTACCTGTCCACCGGGGACGACTCCAACCCGTTCGACTCGGCCGGTTACTCGCCGATCGACGAGCGGACCAACCGCAACCCGGTGTACGACGCCCAGCGCTCCGCCGGCAACACCAACGACCTGCGCGGCAAGATCCTGCGGATCAAGGTGAACGCCAACGGGACGTACTCCATCCCGGCCGGCAACCTGTTCGCCCCCGGTACGGCGAACACCCGCCCCGAGATCTACGCGATGGGCTTCCGCAACCCGTTCCGGATGAGCGTCGACAAGACCACCGGTTACGTCTACGTCGGTGACTACGGCCCGGACGCCGGCTCCACCAACGCCAACCGGGGACCGAGCGGACAGGTCGAGTTCAACCGGGTCACCTCGCCCGGCAACTACGGCTGGCCGTACTGCACCGGTACGAACACCACCAGCGAGACGTACAACGAGTGGACCTTCCCGGACGGGCCCGGCAACGCCAAGTTCAACTGCACCGGCGGCCCGACCAACAACTCGTTCCGCAACACCGGCCAGACCACCCTGCCGGCGGCCCGCCCGGCCTGGATCCGGTACGCCGGTGACGCCGGCACCCCGCCGGAGTTCGGCGGCGGCTCCGAGTCCCCGATGGGCGGCCCGGTCTACCGCTACAACGCGTCGAACCCGTCCACCACCAAGTTCCCGCAGTCCTTCGAGGGGCAGTTCTTCGCCGGTGAGCTGGGCCGGGGCTGGATCAAGCCGATCCACGTCAACACCGACGGCTCGGTCGGCACGATCGACAGCTTCCCCTGGGTCGGCAAGCAGATCATGGACATGGCGTTCGGCCCCGACGGTGCGCTCTACGTGCTCGACTACGGCACCGGCTACTTCAACGGCGACGCGAACTCGGCCCTGTACCGGTTCGACTACATCGCCGGCGGGAACCGGGCCCCGACCGCGGTCGCCTCGGCAAACCGGACCTCCGGCGCGGCGCCGCTCGCGGTGACGTTCTCCTCGGCCGGCTCGTCCGACCCCGAGGGCAGCGCGCTGACGTACTCCTGGGCGTTCGGTGACGGCACCACGTCGACGGCGGCGAACCCGACCAAGACGTACACCGCCAACGGCACGTACAACGCGACCCTGACCGTACGGGACACCGCCGGCGCCACCGGCAGTGCCAGCGTGATCATCAGTGTCGGCAACACCGCCCCGACGGTGACCATCACCGCCCCGGCCAACGGCCAACTGGTCGCCTTCGGTGACGCGGTCCCGTTCCAGATCACGGTCACCGACCCCGAGGACGGCACGGTCGCCTGCTCCCGGGTCAAGATGACGTACGTGCTCGGCCACGACACCCACGGCCACCAGATCACCTCGGCCAACGGCTGCACCGGCACCATCACCATCCCGACCGACGGTGAGCACGACGACGCGGCGAACATCTTCCCGATCTTCGACGCCGAGTACACCGACAACGGCGGGCTGACCACGCACACCCAGCACATCCTCCAGCCCAAGCACCGGCAGGCCGAGCACTACAAGACCTCGTCCGGGATCGCCACGTACACCAAGACCCCGGCCGAGGGTGGCCGGACCGTCGGTGACATCAACAACGGTGACTGGATCGCGTTCGAGCCGTACCGGCTCGCCAACGCCACCTCGTTCAGCGCCCGCGTCTCCTCCGGCGGCACCGGCGGCACCCTCCAGGTGCGGGCCGGCTCCGCGACCGGCACCGTGCTCGGCTCGGCGACCGTACCGGTCACCGGCGGCTGGGAGACCTTCGTCAACGTCACCGGCACCATCAGCAACCCGCCGGCCGGCACCACCACGCTCTACCTGACCTTCGCCGGCACCGGCACCGGGGCGCTCTACGACCTGGACGCCTTCACCTTCACCACCGGCACCGGCGGTGGTGGCGGCGGCACCGGCCCGATCAAGGGCCTGGCCGGCAAGTGCCTGGAGGTCGACGGCGGCGGCACCGCCGACGGCACCCAGATCCAGATCAACACCTGCGCCGGTACGCCGCGCCAGACCTGGACCGTGCAGGGCCAGACCCTGCGGGCGCTGGGCAAGTGCCTGGACATCTCCGGTGGCGGCACCGCCAACGGCACCAAGATCCAGCTCTGGACCTGCAACGCCACCGGCGCGCAGAACTGGGTCCCCCAGGCTGACGGCTCCCTGCGCAACCCGACCACCGCCAAGTGCCTGGACGTGTCGAACAACAGCTCCGCCGACGGCCAGGACGTCCACCTCTGGGACTGCATCACCACTGCCGCCAACCAGAAGTGGACCCTCCCGTAACCGCACCCCACCCCCACCCCTGATGTAAGGAAGGGCCCTTCTCTCGTACCCCGGTAGAAGGGCCCTTCCTGACTCGCCCTAGGGAGAGCACCGATGCGCAGACTCCTGCGACCCGCCCTCGGTACGGCCATGGCGGCGCTCGCCGTCCTGGCCTGTACCACGCCAGCCACCCCGGCCAGTGCCGCCGACGCCCCGTACGACGTGCTGGTCTTCTCCAAGACCGCCGGTTTCCGGCACGACTCGATCGCGGTCGGCACCCAGGCCATCCGCGAACTCGGCGCGGCGAACAACTTCACCGTCGCCGCCACCGAGGACGCCAACGCGTTCACCACCGCCAACCTCGCCCAGTACGAGGCGGTGATCTTCCTCAACACCACCGGTGACGCCCTCAACGCCGCCCAGCAGACCGCGTTCGAGTCCTACATCCGCAGCGGCAAGGGCTACGTCGGTGTACACGCCGCCGCCGACACCGAATACGACTGGCCGTTCTACGGCAACCTGGTCGGCGCCTGGTTCGCCTCGCACCCGGCAATCCAGCAGGCCAACGTCAAGGTGGAGAACCGGGCCACCGCGGCCACCGCCACCCTGCCGCAGACCTGGACCCGCACCGACGAGTGGTACAACTACCGGACCAACGTCCGGTCCACCGCCCGCGTACTGGCCACGCTCGACGAGTCGTCGTACTCCGGCGGCGGCATGGGCGCGGACCACCCGCACTCCTGGTGCAAGACGTACGAGGGCGGCCGGTCGTTCTACACCGGGGCCGGGCACACCCAGTCGACGTACGCGGAGCCGGCGTTCCGGGCGCACCTGCTCGGCGGCATCCGGTACGCGGCCGGCACCTCCAAGGCCGACTGCCGGCCCGAGACCGGCTACACCACCCTCTACAACGGCTCCACCACCGGCTGGTCGCAGGCCGGTCCGGGCAACTTCACCAACACCGACGCCACCCTCACCTCGGTCGGCGGCATGGGGCTGTACTGGTACAGCGCCAAGCAGTTCTCGTCGTACTCGCTGAAGCTGGACTGGCGACTCGCCGGTGACGACAACTCCGGTGTCTTCATCGGCTTCCCGGCCTCGACCGACCCGTGGTCGGCCGTGGACAACGGCTACGAGATCCAGATCGACGCCACCGACGCGGCCGACCGCACCACCGGCGCCGTTTACACCTTCAAGTCGGCCGACATCGCCGCCCGTGACGCGGCGCTGAACCCGGCGGGGGAGTGGAACAACTACGAGCTGCTGGTCGAGGGCGAGCGGCTGCGGATCTACCTCAACGGCGTACTGATCAACGACTTCACCAACACCAACCCGGTCCGCTCGCTGGCCGGCTACATCGGCCTGCAGAACCACGGGACCGGCGACGACGCGTCGTTCCGCAACGTACGGATCAAGGAACTGGGCACCCCGCCGACGGACCCGCCGCCGGGTGGCAACACCACGGTCCAGGCGGAGTCGTTCACCTCGACCGGTGGCGTGCAGGTGGTCGGCAAGGCCGGCGCCAACGGCGGCTCGACCATCGGCTACATCGACAACGGCGACTGGGCCGCGTACAACGGGCAGAGCCTGACCGGCGTCACCTCGTTCCGGTCCCGGGTCGTCTCCGGCGGCGCGGGCGGCACCATCCAGGTCCGTACCGGCTCGACCACCGGCCCGGTGCTCGGCTCGGTGGCGGTGCCGAACACCGGCGGCTGGGAGACGTACGCGGACGTAACCACGACGCTGTCGAACGTGCCCAGCGGCACCCAGAACCTGTACCTGACCTTCACCGGCGGCGGTACCGGGCTGTTCGACGTGGACGACTTCACCCTGGTCCGCGGCGGTGGCGGCGGCACGGGCACCGGACCGATCGTCGGCCTGGCGAACAAGTGCCTGGAGGTCGACGGCGGCGGTACCGCCGACGGCACCCAGGTCCAGATCAACACCTGCACCGGTACGCCCCGGCAGACCTGGACCAAGCAGGGGCAGACGCTGCGGGCGCTGGGCAAGTGCCTGGACGTCTCCGGCAGCGGCACCGCGAACGGCACCAAGATCCAGCTCTGGACCTGCAACGGCACCGGGGCGCAGAACTGGGCCCCCAACACCGCTGACAGCTCGCTGCGCAGCCCGGCGTCGGGCAAGTGCCTGGACGTGTCGAACAACAGCTCCGCCGACGGCCAGGACGTCCACCTGTGGGACTGCCTCGGCGCGGCCAACCAGCGCTGGACGCTTCCGGCCTGAGTGACGCCGGACCTTCCGGCCTGAGTGAGTCAGGAAGGGCTCCTCGTTGTCGAGGGGCCCTTCCTTGCATCCGGGGGCGGGGCCTAGAGTGGCTCTTGGCGACCTTTGGAGACCACCGGTGAGCAGCGGGAGGCGCAACCCGCTCGCCCAGGGTGCGTACGCACGCACCGGTCCCGCCTCCACCGGTATGCCGTACGGCCGGACCGGCCCCCCTCGCGCCCGTCCACGGACACCGCCGCCGCGGTGCCCGTCGGGAATCCCAGGTATCCAACAGGGGAGAAGGACAATGGCGCGACCCATCACGCTCTTCACCGGCCAGTGGGCCGACCTTCCGTTCGAGGAGGTCTGCCGGCTCGCCTCCGAGTGGGGCTACGACGGCCTGGAGATCGCCTGCTGGGGCGATCACTTCGAGGTCGACAAGGCGCTCGCCGACGAGTCGTACATCGAGCGCAAGAAGGAGACCCTGGCCAAGCACAACCTCCAGGTCTTCACGATCTCCAACCACCTGCTCAGCCAGGCGGTCTGCGACCACCCGATCGACGAGCGGCACCAGGGCATCCTGCCGGCCAGGATCTGGGGCGACGGCGAACCCGAGGGCGTACGCCAGCGGGCCGCCGAGGAGCTCAAGGACACCGCACGGGCGGCCGCGAAGCTCGGCGTGAAGACCGTCGTCGGCTTCACCGGCTCGTCGATCTGGCACACCCTGGCCATGTTCCCGCCGGTCCCGCCGTCGATGATCGAGAAGGGGTACGAGGACTTCGCCAACCGGTTCAACCCGATCCTCGACGTCTTCGACGAGGTCGGCGTACGGTTCGCGCACGAGGTCCACCCCAGCGAGATCGCGTACGACTACTACACGACCAAGCGGACCCTGGAAGCGATCGGCCACCGCGAGGCGTTCGGGCTCAACTGGGACCCGTCGCACTTCGTCTGGCAGGAACTCGACCCGGTGAACTTCATCTTCGACTTCGCCGACCGGATCTACCACGTCGACTGCAAGGACGCCAAGGTACGTACCGGCGACGGTCGCCGCGGCCGGCTCGCGTCCCACCTGCCCTGGGCCGACATGCGTCGGGGCTGGGACTTCGTCTCCACCGGCCACGGCGACGTGCCCTGGGAGGACTGCTTCCGCGCGCTGAACGCGATCGGCTACGACGGCCCGATCTCGATCGAGTGGGAGGACGCCGGCATGGACCGCCTCGTCGGCGCCCCGGAGGCGCTCCAGTTCGTCCGCCGGCTCGCCTTCGACGCACCCGAGGCGGCCTTCGACGCCGCCTTCGCCAGCAAGGACTGACCGTACGGCCACGGCAGTGGGCCGGTCGCCTGACGGCGGCCGGCCCGTGCCGTACCTGTAGAGGGGTGTTCGGGTGGGACCCCTGCGGTACGAGGCCCTGCCCTGTCCGGGTCAGAACGAGGCGCTGCCCGTTCCGGTCCCGGACGGCTTGATCCCGGTGGTCGGGGTCGCCCCGACACCGGTCGACGTCAACTCGGTGGTGCTGCCGTTGGTGGTCGTACCCGGGCTCAGCTTCTCGCCCAGCCGGGTGTGGCTGAGCCGGTCCTTGCCCTCGGCGTAGAGCCGGTTGGCCTGGGCCTGGGCAACTCCCGCAGCTTCCTGCACCGTCGGGTGGTCGAGAACCTTACGGCCCTTGATGACCAGCTCTTCGTACTTCTCCCGGCCGGCGCGGGCGCCTAGGACGAAACCCGCAGCCAGCCCGCCGATGAACCACAGCTTTCCGCGCATGGCGGCTCCTTTCGTGCCTGACGCGCCGTTGCGCCCTCCGAGGTCCGGATGGGCAACTGCGTCGCGCTTGCGTCGTCTGTGCTCAAGTACCTACCCATCCTCCTCGAAGGTCATGCCTGTCCGTGGCAGGCACGACATTTTGCCTGGATGTCGGGGGTGGGCTGTTTCGCCGATAACCCCGTAGCGCGGACCCCCGGGAAGTCCTGTACTCTTATGCCGTCGCGAGGCGCCGGGGAGATCCAGAACCGGCAACCTAACGATCCCCCGTAGCTCAATTGGCAGAGCAGCCGGCTGTTAACCGGCAGGTTTTTGGTTCGAGTCCAAACGGGGGAGCTTTCCCCACAATCCCGCCCGTCGGCCCTCGCCGACGGGCATCGTCGTATCCGGGGAGATGCGGCGGGGGTGAAGATGAGGGGAATCCGCAACCGGACCGTCGGCACGCTGGTCGCCGTCGCGGTGGTGCTCGGCTGGCTGGCGATCACCGGGTTCGCCGCCCCGTTCAGCGGACGGCTCGACGACGTCGCCACCAACGACAACGCCGCGTTCCTGCCGGCGGACGCGGAGGCGACCCACGCCGACCGGCTGGCCATCGGCTTCATCGACCGGCAGACCACACCGGCACTGGTCGTATACGAACGGACCAGTGGCATCACCGACGCCGACCGGCAGCGGGTCGCCGCCGACGCGGCCCGGTTCGCCCAGGTCGACGGCGTCATCACGCCGCTGCCGCCCCCGGTGCCCAGCGAGGACGGCCAGGCGGTCCAGCTCATCGTGCCGATCGACGCCAGCGGCAACGGCGGCGACCGGATCCACCGGGCCGTCGACGCCATGCGGGAGATCACCGGACCGGGCGCCGACGGACTGCTCGTCGAGGTCGCCGGACCGGCCGGACTCCTCGCCGACCTGGTCGCCGTCTTCTCCTCGATCGACGGGCCGCTGCTGCTGGTCACCCTCGTCGTGGTGCTGGTGATCCTGCTCATCGTCTACCGCAGCCCGGTGCTCTGGATCATCCCGCTGCTGGCCGCCGGCATCTCGTACATCGTCGCCACCCTGCTCGTGTACGTGCTCGCCGACAACGACGTGATCAAACTCAACGGGCAGGCGCAGGGCATCCTCACCGTGCTCGTCTTCGGCGCCGGCACCGACTACGCACTGCTGCTCATCGCCCGCTACCGGGAGGAACTGCACCACCACCCCCGTACGATCGACGCCATGATCGCCGCCTGGCGCGGCGCCGGACCGGCCATCTTCGCCTCCGGGAGCACGGTCATCGCCGGCCTGCTCTGCCTGCTCCTGTCCGACCTCAACTCCAACCGGGCGCTCGGCCCGGTCACCGCCGTCGGCGTCGGCGTCACCCTCGTGGTCATGCTCACCTTCCTCCCGGCGATGCTGCTGCTCGGCGGCAGGTGGGCGTTCTGGCCCCGGGTCCCGCACGCCGGCACCACCGACCGCTCCGGCGGCATCTGGCGGGCCATCGGACGGTTCGTCGGCCGCCGCGCCCGCTGGGTCTGGCCGATCACCGCCGCCGGGCTGATCGCCCTCGCCGCCGGCCTGACCCAGCTCGGCGGCACCACCCTCGGCCAGGCCGACCTGTTCACCGAACAGACCGACTCCGTCGACGGGCAGCGCATCATCGACCGCCACTTCCCCGGCGGGCTGGGCAGCCCCGTGATCATCTTCGTGGCCGCCGACACCGCCGACCGGGTGACCGAGGTCGCCCGAGCCGTCCCCGGCGTGGCCGCGGTGCAGCCGCTGACGATCGCGCCCGGCGCCGGTGGCCAGGCCGACCCGTCCGCCGGTGCGTCGGCCCCACCCCGGGTCGTCGACGGCCGGATCCAACTAGAGGCGACCCTGGCCGAAGAAGCCGACAGCCTGGCCGCCCGGGACACCGTACGGCGGCTGCGGGTCGCCGTACACGCGGTTCCCGGTGCGGGGGCGGTCGTCGGCGGCTTCACCGCGATCAACATCGACACCAGCGACGCCGCCGACCGGGACCAGAACGTCATCATCCCCACCGTGCTCGGCGTGATCGCCGTCATCCTGGCCCTGCTGCTGCGCTCCCTGCTCGCCCCGCTGCTGCTCATCATCACCGTGGTGCTGTCGTTCGCGGCCACCCTGGGACTCTGCGCGGTGCTGTTCACCCACGGCTTCGACTTCCCCGGCGTGGACGCCTCGTTCCCGCTGTTCGCCTTCGTCTTCCTGGTCGCCCTCGGCGTCGACTACAACATCTTCCTGATGAGCCGCGTACGCGAGGAGTCCGCCAAGCACGGCACCCGCCCCGGCGTACTGCGTGGACTCTGCGTCACCGGCGGGGTGATCACGTCGGCCGGGTTCGTACTCGCGGCCACGTTCTCGGCGCTCGCCGTACTCCCGTTGGTGATCCTGGTGGAACTCGGCCTGGCGGTCGCCCTCGGCGTCCTCATCGACACCATAGTGGTCCGATCCCTGCTGGTCCCGGCGCTGGCCTACCACATCGGACCGGCGATCTGGTGGCCCAGCAAACTGCAACGGGTGGACCCGGGCGAGCCACCCGAGGACCCTGAGTACCATGCCCGCCATGCCCGCTGAAACCGACGTGGTGATCGTCGGAGGAGGCCTCGCCGGACTCGCCGCCGCCCGCCGCCTGCACCGCTCCGGCGTACCCTGGCTGCTCGTCGAGGCCGCCGACCGGCTCGGCGGCCGGGTCGCCACCGACCGCGTCGACGGCTTCCTGCTCGACCGCGGCTTCCAGGTGCTCAACACCGCCTACCCACGGCTCGGCACCCTGCTCGACGTCGACACCCTGCAACTCGGCTACTTCAGCTCCGGTGTGCTGGTCCGCCGCAACGGACACCTGCACCGGCTCGCCAACCCGCTCCGTGACCCGATCGCGGCACCGCTGTCCGCGTCGGCCGACGTCGGCACCTTCACCGACCGGCTCCGACTGGCCGCACTCGCCACCACCTGCGCCGCCACGTCCGTACACCGGCTGCTCGACGCCCCCGAGGTCAGCACCGAACAGGCCCTGCGCCGCGCCGGCCTCTCCGACCGGATCATCGAGGAACTGCTCCGGCCGTTCCTGTCCGGCGTACTCGCCGACCCGGCCCTGGAAACCTCAAGCCACGTCAGCGCACTGATCGCCCGCTCCTTCGTGCGCGGCAGAATCGGCGTACCGGCCGGCGGGATGGGGGAGCTGCCGACGGCGATCGCCGCACCGCTGCCCCGTACCCTGCTGCAACTCGCCACCCCGGTCACCGAGGTCGGCCCCGGCCGGGTCCGTACCCCCGGCGGCGACATCCGCTGCCGGGCCGTCCTGGTCGCCGTCGATCCGGGTACGGCGACCACGCTGCTACCCGCCCTCGGCCCCGTACGCACCCGCGCTCTCACCACCTACTACCACGCCGTGGACCGGGCACCACTGGACGAACCGATCCTGCTGCTCGACGGCGACCGGCGCGAACTCGTGGCCAACACCGTCGTGATCAGCCGCGCCGCACCCACGTACGCCCCACCCGGCCGGCACCTGGTGGCCAGCTCCGTGGCCGGACCGAACCCGCCGCCCGAATCCCTGGTCCGGGCCGAACTCGGCCGCCTCTACGGCTGCGCGACCGACGACTGGGAACACCTGACCACGATCACCCTGCCGGCCGCACTGCCGGCGGCACCACCGCACCGGGGCCGGCTGCGCCAGCCGGTCGACCTCGGCGCAGGTGTGTACGTGGCCGGCGACCACCGGGACAGCCCGTCGATCCAGGGCGCGCTGGCCAGCGGCTGGCGGGCCGGTGCCGCCATCGTGCGCCACCTGACGCTGGCGGTCTGAGCCGTCCGTACGGTGTCGGTCCGCGCTGTTATTCTCGCGGTGCCGGCCTGTTCGGGGGTCGCGACGGGTAGTTGCTCCGTACCCGTCAGCGGTCGGCGGACGCGCAGGCACGCGGGTTACCATTCCCGCACCACAAGGGGTGGTAGCTCAGCAGGTTAGAGCAGGGGACTCATAATCCCTCGGTCGCGGGTTCGAGTCCCGCCCGCCCCACCTAGGCCACTGACCTGCCAGCCCCTTCCTGCCGATCGACATGAAACCGGGTCGACTCGCTGTTACGACAGTCGCCGCCATCACCGTTGTTATAGCATTCTTGCTATGGCCTGGGGTATTGTCGAGTTGGAGCCGGAGGTTGAAAAGTGGCTGGCGGATCTTCCGACCGGGCTGTTCGCCAGGGCGGCGTTCTACGTGGACCTGTTGGCAGAGCAGGGTCCACTGCTGGGTGAGCCGTACACGAAGCAGCTCGATGGGAAGTTACGTGAGCTGCGGTTCTACCTGGAGCGACAGGCAGTGCGGATCACTTACTGGGTGGCGCCCGACCGGCGCATCATCCTGCTGACGGTGTTCTACAAGACGCGTATGCGAGATGAGCGGGAGGTCGAACGCGCGCGCCGGGCATTTGCCCGGTGCGTCGAAGAGGCGCACCGGGTCGAAGAGGAAAAGGGGCTAGGTCATGGGTGAACGGGGAGACTGGGCTGGCATGCGGGACCGGCGGATGGCCGAGCCGGGGGCTGCGGAGGCGTACGACGCGACGCGGCTGGCGTTCGAGCTTGGCCGTGCGGTTCGGGATCTTCGTGAGCGACGGGGTTGGAGTCAGTCGCAGCTCGCACAGGCGTCGGGGATGACACAGTCGGCTGTCGCTCGGTTCGAGGCGGGCGGGACCGTGCCGACCTTGCCGGTGCTGGAGCGATTGGCGGCGGCGTTGGACGTCGGCCTCAATGTCAGTTTCGGGCCTCGTGACGCTGCGGCCTGAGTCGCTGGCGACGTCCGGCGTGGCCTCGGTGACACTCGGGCATCCCCCATGTCCGTGACCCGTTCGTCCAGGGCGGTCGGGACCTCAACTCTTCACGGCCTCTGCGATCTGTAGCGCGGCCTGGGCGGGCGTGAGGTGCGTGGTGTCGACAACCTCGGCCTCTTCGTGTAGCCACGTGCGGGCCGCCTCGGCGTAGGGCTCAAGATATTTGAGGCGAAACGGCGAGGGGATCGAATGTTCCCCCTCGATACGTCCGCGAAGGGTGTCTTGGTCGGCGTGGAGGACGAAGTGCCTTACCGGGATGCCATGTCGGGCGAGGCCGGTGCTGATCTCACGCCAGTACTGCTCGACCAGGACCGTCATGGGCATCACCAGTACGCCGCCGGTGTAGTCGAGCACGCAGCGCGCGGTTTCGACGACGAGTTGTCGCCACGGCGGCCAGTGTTGGAAGTTGTCCGTCGCGGGCAGCCCCGGCGTGATGTCCATGAGTGTCTCGCCGACCTTCTCGGCGTCGAAAACCCGTGAGTCGGGGATCAGTTGCTGCACGAGTGCGCTGGTTGTCGTCTTGCCCGCACCGTGGGTGCCGTTGATCCACACGATCATGGAACCCGATGTTAGCGCCGCGGGCACTCCTACGACTGGTCCGGGGTCTTGCGCAACCACAGCCAGACACCGGTCAGTCCGCATGCCGCACCGACGACCACGATCGCCGACTCCGCCACGCCGGGCAGGTCGTCCAGGAACGGGAAGGCGCGCGAGGCGGCGAGGGCCAGGAACGCGAGCAGCAGCAGGAGCACGGCAAGAGTGCGTTGGAGAATCATCGACGTCATCGGATCAGACCGTAGCCCGCGTACGCAAACCATGACGAGCCTCGCTGCCACACCCTGCGCCGGGCCATGATGGAGGCCGCTCGAAACGCGGCGGGGCGCGGGGCGGTGCTCCACCGTACGGGTCGGCTTCCATCCACCCCTGACGGAAGGGCATGTCGTGACCGATCAAACGGCGAGTGTGTCGGAGATCTACGCGGACCTCGCGTCCGGAGGGCAGCCGAGCGGGGCCGCGGGCAAGATCGTGGCGACGAACGACCGGACCCGGGACCTCGCACAGGCGAACCGCGCATGGCTGGAGCGGACGGTTCGATACCTGATCGCGCAGGGCGTACGGCAGTTCGTGGACGTCGGGTCCGCCGCGATCGTGGGCGAGGGCAGTCTCCACGCGATCGCCCGGTCGATCGTGCCGGACGCCCGGGTGGTTTACGCGGACATCAACCCCGACGCAGTGGCACAGCTGGCAGACGCGTTGCGCGGCGACGAGCGGGCGGCGGCCCTGGAGGCGGATCTGACGCAGACGGAAGAGCTGCTGCGCCGGGTCGAGGGGACCGGTCTGATCGACCCGAACAAGCCGGTCGGCCTGCTGCTCGCCGCGGTGCTGCACTTCGTGTCCGACGACGAGGTAGCCGATCGGGCGCTCGCGGCGACGCGGCAGTGGCTGCCGTCGGGCAGTTACCTGGCGGTCTCACACGGGGCGGCGGAGTCGTTCACCGCGGAGGAGGTGGAGAAGCTGCGGGCGGCGTACGCGAAAACGGCCGCGACGCGCTCGACCGCGCGGACCCGAGGCCAGGTCGCCGCGTACCTCGGCGACTTCGAGCTGGTGCCGCCGGGCGTGGTGTTCGTGAGCGAGTGGCGACCCGAGTTGGCTCCGGCGGGGCCGCCGTTCGAGCGTCCTGAGCGGTCCGGGCTGCACGTCGCGGTCGGGCGCAAGGCATAACGTCAAAAAGGCTTCACGTCTACCGTGGCAGCGTGACACCACCCCGAGTGCCACCGCAGCCGGAGATCAGCCGACGGCTGACGTTCCTGCTCGCGGTGGCGGCGGGAGTGGCCGTCGGCAACCTGTACTGGGCGCAGCCGCTGCTCGGCTTCATCGCGGACGACCTGCACGCCGCGACCGCGACGGCCGGGCTGCTCGTCACCGTCACCCAGATCGGGTACGCCCTCGGCATCCTGCTGCTGGTGCCGCTCGGTGACGTCCTGGACCGCCGCCGGTTCGTCCCGGTGATGCTCCTGACCTCGGCCGTCGCGCTGCTGCTGTGCGCGCTGGCGCCGTCGATCGGCGTACTCATGTTCGCCTTCGGGCTGCTCGGTCTGACGACGATTTCCGGGCAGGTCCTCACCCCGCTAGCGGGGGACCTGGCCGGCGACACCCAGCGCGGTCGGGTCGTCGGCACCGTCGGGTCCGGAACGCTCATCGGCATCCTGTTCGCCCGTACGGTCAGCGGGTTTGTTGCCGGCGCCGCCGGGTGGCGAGCGATCTTCGCCCTCGCCTCGGTCGTCGCGGTCCTGCTCGCGATCGTGTTGTACCGCGCGATCCCGCCGCTGGCGTCGCGGGCGCGTATGCCGTACCCGGCGCTCATCGGCTCGGTCTTCGCGGTGGTGGTACGGGAGCGGGCGGTCCGCTGGACGCTGGTCCTCGCCGCCACCGGGTTCGCCGCCTTCAGTCTGCTCTGGACGGCGCTGACGTTCCTGCTCAGCGGTCCGCCGTTCCGGTACTCGGTTTCGGTGATCGGGCTGTTCGGGTTGGCCGGCTTCGCCGCTGTCCTCGCGGTCCCGTACGCCGGGCGCCTGCACGACCGCGGTCGGTCGCTTCCGGCCACCGGCGTGGCCTGGGTGCTGGCCCTCGGCGCCTTCGTGTTCGCGGCGTTCGCCGGCCGGTCGGTGGTAGGGGTCGTCATCGTGATCGTCGTGATCGACGTTGCCCTGCAGGGGCAGGCCCTGCTCAACCGGGCGCGGCTGCTCGCCATGTCCGACGAGGCCCGCAGCCGGCTGAACACGGCGCTGAGCACCGGAAACTTCATCGGCGGCGCGATCGGCTCTGCCGCCGCGACCGCGCTGTGGTCCCTGGGCGGCTGGACAGCGGTCACCCTCGCGGGGGCGGCACTCTGCTGCTTCGCCCTCATCGTGTGGGGGTTTGGACGTCGGGGTCCACTCGCGATCGCCCCGCCGACGCCGTGACCCGCGCCCTGCGACCGGTGGTCGACCGGGCACCCGCACGAGAGCAGGCACGGTTGTCAGCCCGCAAGTGGGCAAGGTTGTCAGCCCGCAAGTAGGCACGCGTCAGGTGCGAGCTCGCGCGGTGAGGGCCCTGGCCAGGACGGAGAGCAGGATGCAGACGGCGGCGACGACCAGCATCGGCAGCCACGGTACGACGATTTCCGTTGCCACGACGGTTGCTTGAAGGGCGACGCCGATCAGCGCCAGGGTGCCGGCGGGCACCGCGGTGCCGAGGGTTACGCCCATGACGCTGGTGAGCAGCGCTTCGCCCGCGACGATTCGGCGCATCTGCCGCGGTGTGGCTCCGGCGAAGCGGAGGGTGCGGCGGTCGGTGGCCCGGCTGGCGCCCGCCATGAGCTGCGTGTTCGCCACGGAGATGCCGGTGTAGACGAGGGCTGCGCCGATGATGGCGAGCAGCGCGAGGCGGGACAGTCGGTCGAACTCGGCGTCCAGCGTACGCAGGTGGTCGTCCGTCGACTCCAGCTTCGCGCCCAGGACATCGGCGGCGGCCGTGATCGTGGACCGGTCAGCACCCGGCTGTGGTACGAGGTAGACGGCGTCGGGCAGCGGCAGGGCGGAGTGGGCTGGGGCGAGTGTCCAGGGCAGCAGGATCGCGGGCAGGGCGGGGTTCGCATTCGTGCATGGCGACTGCGAATGAGGTGGTTCCGCTTCTGCGCCGGCGGCTCATTGTCGACGGGTGATGTGCGTGACGCTCCTGATCAGTGCGTTGGTGTGCGCCGGGTCCAGTTCGTTGTACCAGCCGGCCAGGTACAGCAGCAGGCGCACTCCAGCGTCGAGGTCAACGCCGGGGAGCGCGGCGGTGATCAGGGCGGCGATCTGGTGGCTGGTGGCGGGATCCGCGGGGTCGAGGTTGCCGAGGGTTTGATCGGCGAGGTGGGCGACGATGATGCAGGCGCGATCGCCGGGGCTCTTGGGTTGCAGCACCGGCATGGCCGCGTTGGCGTGCACGCTTCCCACGCAGTCTCTGACCCATCGCCTGGCGGTGGCGATGGTAACGCCTGCGGTATGGGCGATATCAGCGACTGGGACCGGGCGCCGGCCGGGGCCGAGGCCGTAGTGCTGCAAAGCAGCCTTACGCGGCTTCTGTTTGTCGTGATGGCGGAACGCCGTACGCAGGGCGGTACGAAACTGCCGGGCCGGGGCATCGTCACTCAGCCATTGCTCGGGTGGTGCGGTCAGCTCGAACATCCCGGGGAACCGGCGCGCAGGTCGCTCGCGCCAGGCAGTGCTGGGGACGCCGTCGGGATCGAGCGGCGCCAGCCCCGTACCGTCCGGTATGTCGTATGGCGAGAGGTCGTGGTGCTCAGCGAGATACTCGTCGATCCGGGCGCCGAAGGTGTTCACTACGCTGGTAATGCGCTGCTGGTCGGCCACCACGGCGTCCAGTCGCGGGCGCAGGTCCTCGGCCAGGTCCGGGGCGGTGTACTGCTGCCGGCAGGCGGGGCACTGCAGCACGGCCGCTGCGGCCGGGTAATGGATCTGGGTGGCACAGTCCGGGCAGGGCTCGGCCGTGTCGGCGGCCAACGGCTCTGTCGGCGGCATGTTGCTGTGGCAGAGGGTGCAGGTCATCCAGCCGTCGCGCTCGTGCGGGAACCGCTGGGACTTGTCCTTGTCCGGCCAGCGGTGCGGGCTGATCAGCTGGCAGTCGTGGCAGTGGCGGTAGCCGGCGAGGCCGGTGCCCGGTGGGATCGGGGTGTACTCCCGTAGCTGGGCGAGGTATCCGGCGTAGGTCAGCCCGCGCCCGGACATCTCGTGGGCGAGGGTCCACCGGGCGGGGTCGTCGCCGCAGGCCTCGGCGAGCAACTGCGCGGCCAGTCCGGCGTGCCACGCTGATTTCAACACCACCTCGGCGGGCAGTGCGGCCAGCACGGTCGTGTCGGCGTACTGGGAATACAGCAGCTGCGCCGCGAGCCGGGAGGCTTGGGCGCGGCTCACGCCGGGTAGCTGTATCAGGTAGCCGGTGAGCACACCGGCTGGGTTGCCGGTGGCCGCGAGTTCTTCGTCGCCGGGAACCGGTGCCAACGGCTCGGCATTTTCCCTGTAGTAGGAGTACACGCCGGTACGGGCCAGGATCTCCAGCCTGAGTCCGTCGGACAGGTGCGGCCGGATCTCGAGTAGGTCCTGCGCGGTGTAGCTGGGCGCCGACGGTAGGACTGCGAGTAGCACGTCGTCGGGGGTGTGCGGCGAGCGGGCAAGGCTCGCTAGGGCCGAACGGCCGCGCCCCTCAACATCGTGGGCCATATGCCGCGTCTCGGAAGCGCCCGGCAAGCCGCGCAGGCCTGCCACCATCTCGACCCGGGCGATGACCTGCCGGACAGCGCTGGCCAAGACCTGCGGATCGGTGGTGAACAGGACCAGTTCCTCCACCAGGTCCTCCCACAGTTCATGGTCTGCGAGGGCTCGGGCAGCGTCGCGCGCTGCCACCCTGCGTGCGGGCCCCGCCAGGCTGGCGAGGCCGGGGTGGCGGTCGGTCCAGCGCCGCAGCGCGGTCAGCCGGCCCGCCACACTCAAAGGCCCGGGGCCGCCCAGGTTCGGATCGGTCAGCACCGGCACGCACGCGTCGAGCACTGCCGGTTCGAGGTCCTCGCCGTACTCGAGCAGCACCGCCTGCAGCCGCAGCCAGCGGTGGGCCACCTCCGCCTGCAGCGCAGCCGGCAGCACCTGCAGCAGCTTCCACAGATGCACGAACTGGCCGCCGACCGGCTCGTCCACCGTCTTTTCCCACGAGTTAAGCCACGGCGCGGGCAGGTGCACCACTCGGCCCAACAGCCCCCACAACAGCGGCTCGGCTGGGTGGTGCCCTGGCCACCGCACGACGATCCCGACCACGTCGTCGGGAGCGAGCTGGCCGACCAGGTCGACGGCGAACTCCAGCAGCTGCGCATCCTCGCCGAGATGTGGGTTCCAGCTCAACCCGGCGGCGACCTTCTGGATCGCGCGGTCATCGGCCGCGCCGAGAGGCGCCTGCGGCTCGTGGCGGCGCGCCAGCGGTCGCTGGGCATGCTCCACCGTGGTTACTGGCGAGCACAGCACCTGATCGAACAGGAACGGCCACACCGTGTCCAGCAGCCACTGCCGGTCGGCTTCCGACCGGTCCGGGCGCTCGAACAGCAGCCGTAACAGATGCCCGTCGGTGCTGGTATAGGCGTGTTCCACTGCCGATCGCCACTGCGGTTCACTCAGGATCGGCGCCTGCGCTAGCGCGTACCAGATCGGCTCACATCCAGGTTCAAACACGCGTTCACCTTCCCACAAGATCCGTCCATTGTGCGGGGACGTTCAGCGGGCGAACGATCTCCGGACGGATCGCTTGCGAGGGCTTTGTGTCGGATGGGTGGCGGTGCCATGACCGGGTGGCCGGCTATCGCCGTGCTCCCCCGAGTACTGCGTTCGTCAGCTGCTCAAATATCCCGATCGGTCGAAGAACTCGGCGCGTCAAATCTGAGGATTATGACCGACTGTCCCTCGGCTGACCCTCTGGTGTCGGTGATTTGACGGTAGTCGGCTACCCGGACATCTTGTCGACGTTCCGACAGGTGTTTGAATTTGCTGTTCAGCGATGGTGCAAGTGGTTGGGGCACTTCATCTGCAGTACTCGGGGTGATGAATCCGGAGGACGAGATTGATTGTTGTCGCGGTCGCGGGGCATTCGTTGCCATCGGCGCTCCTGTACTCTCGCGGGAGTCCGCTTGCCGATTGTTGGGAGCGCGCCATGCAGGTCGTCGCGGTCATGAACTACAAGGGTGGTGTCGGCAAGACGACACTAACGGCCAACCTCGGTGCCGAGGTTGCCAGTCGGGGGCACCGTGTGCTGCTGATCGATCTCGATCCCCAGGCAAACCTGACTTTCTCGTTCTACAGCGTCGATCAGTGGCGCGAGGACCTGCGCAAAGATTCTACGATCATGCGCTGGTACGAGGGCGAGATGCCCGGCCGAGATGTCGATCTTCATCAGCTGATTGTCACCCCACAACTGGTCAACCAGGAGTTCGCGGAGTCGGGCGGGCGTCTCGACCTGATTCCTTCACACCTCAAGCTCATCGACATCGACCTACGGTTGGCGGCCCGGCTCGGTGCCGGCACGACTCTCGCCGAATCCAAGCGGAAGTTTCTCGACCTGCACGGCTGCCTGGCGCGCGCACTGCGGCACGAGGCTTTCCAGGAGTATGACCTAATTCTGATCGACTGCGCGCCAAACTTCGGCCTGGTAACAAAAACCGCGATTGTCGCCAGCGATCACGTTCTGGTGCCGGCCAAGGCCGATTACCTGTCGACACTGGGTATCCAGTACCTAGCCCACAACTGTGACGAGCTGGTTGCCGAGTACAACGACTTTGTGAATTACAGTGCTGCGGGGAGTGACGTCGATCGCGCCATCAGCACGCGATTCGTCGGAGTGGTCTTCACGATGGTGCGGTTTCATGCGAAGAAGCCGATCGGCACGCAGCGCTACTACATAGAGGAAGTGCGACTCAACGGTGACATTCCCGTCCTCACGGGCGTGATCCGGGACAGCCCGCGACATTTCGGCGACGCCGGCGAGAACGGCGTGCCAGCGGTGCTACGTGCCCCGGTCACCGACGACGTGGTGGTCGAGTTCCGTAGCCTGGCCACCGAGATCCTCGACGCCGTCACGAAGGGCGCCACCCGATGAGCGACAGCGACATCGTGCTGCTGGTCCGGCTGCAGGCGCAGGTCTCGACATTTCTCGCCGAGCTGCCCGCGGACCGGCTGGTAGCCCTGGCCGAGGGCCGAGCCTCGCTGGCACTGCTCGACGTCGGCGATCAGGCGACCGCGCCCATCACCAGCACGCGGCCGGCCGCATCCGCTGAGTATCTCCCAGCCGCATCCGCGGTCCGGTCGCCGGTTGTCGGGTCGCACGCATCGCCTCGTGCCCGTACGGCGGCGACAAAGGGCGTCCGGGTGGTCGATGTCGACACCGTCATCGCACGGCTTCGTGCCTGCACAACGGTCGACGAGGCCACCGCACGGCTGGCAGCCCTCAGCCTCGGCGTGAATGAGTTGAAGGACATCGCCCGGTCGCTGGGAATCCCGGTAAGCGGTCGCAAGGATGATGTAGCCAAGCGCATCCTCAGCTTGATCGTCGGCGCCCGAAGCAAGCACGCCGGGCTGCGGCAGGGTTAGCGGGACGTCACGTCATGACTGAGGACGTATTGGCCGCTCGGATCGCTCCCGTCCAGCGGTCGAGGTACCTGCTGGGTGGCCGTCGGGTACGGGTAGGTGATCTGGTCGAAGCCGGATTGTTACGGCCCGGTGCGAGGCTGCGGTTCGTCCGGCGGCGAGTCGGCGAGACTTACCAGGCCGAGGTGACCGACACCGGGCGGGTCCGGCTGCTCCCCGACGGTCAGGAGTTCCGTTCGCCCTCGGGGGCGGCGATGGTCGCCGCCGGTATGCGGGCGGTGGACGGCTGGCTGGTCTGGACGGTCGAGGAAACCGGATACCCGCTTGACGTGCTACGTCAGGAACTACTCGACCGAGCCGTCGCCAGCGCTGCCGACGAACCCGGCGAAGAGACGCTCGATCGGCGGATCCACGAACGGCTCCGGGACGCCCGTATCCGCGCAGACGGACAGCATCCGGAAGAATTTTCGGTCCGCGACCTGCTGTCCCTGTGGGGGGCAAAGGGGCGTGGTGACCAGATCAGTCGGATCGAGGCCGACCTCGCTAATCACGGGCTCGTGACATCGCCGGAATTCCGCAAGGTAACTCTTGACGCCACCGTACGGCTGGTCGTGGCTCCGCGTGACTCGGACGAAGTATCGGCGGTACTCGTCGGTCCGGATCCGACACCGGTCGACGGGGACGATGGGAACAGTGGCCCGATCGGGCTCACCGTCGGCAACCTGCCGTCGGCGTTGGGAGGCCTGAAGTCCGTCGCGCCCAACGCCACGATCGACGAGGCGATCACCAAGATGCTCCTCAACGACTTCTCGCAACTGGCCGTGCTCAATGGACCGCGCAACCTCCGTGGTGTCGTCACCTGGCGATCCATCGCGCATGCCCGGCACGCCGATCCGCACGCCAAGCTCTCCGAGGCGATCGACTCGGAGGCGGTAGCGGTGCGCTACGACAGAGAGCTCATCGACGTGCTGCCCGATCTGCAGCGCATTGGTTTCGTGTTCGTCCGGAACCAGGACAACGTCGTGGCGGGCATCGTCACCACCGCCGACGTCGTCCAGGCGTACGGCGAAATGGCGCTACCCTTCTTCCAAATCGGGGAGTTGGATCGCAGCCTGCGTCGTGTCATCGCACGTAACCTGGATCTCGATCAGGTCGCCAGGCTCTGCTCCCGCCCGGTCCGCTCCTTCGACGAACTGTCGATGGGTGAATACCAGCGCGTGCTGAGCGACTTGAGCACCTGGACCATCCTTGGTTGGCCACTCGACCGTGCCACGTTCATCGAGCGGCTTGACGAGATTCGCCAGATCCGCAACGACATCATGCACTTCAATCCAGATCCACCGCCCCCGGACACGATTGACAAGCTACGCAAGCTCAACAGCCTGCTGCGTCGGTACGGCGAGCTGTCGTAGCTGCACGACTCGCTGGATGAACATGGTCGGGCTTCCCGAGAACACCCCGCGGTCTGCGGCGGCCCGCCCTGGAAGATTCGCCTATGCCTACGAGGGGTCCGGGTCACGACGCAGCGACCGTCATGCGCCGGCAAGTCGCATGCGCGCGTCCACGACGCGTTCGCCGACCCCGTCGGGCCGGCGAGGCCATCGAGGAACAGGAAGTCCGCCTTCTGGCACCGCTCCGCCACACCGGCGTTCGGCAGGGCGCGGCTCTGCCGCCCATGGCGCACGGCGGAGCCGCACTGCCGTAGTCAGGTTCGCGACGATCCATGGCGTCTACACCGGATATCGGTGCTCTCGACTAGGGTGGTGCGGGCTCACCGGCCCGGTCCGCTTCCGTACTCGCCCTACGCAGAGGAATGGCCACGATGGCGAACCCTGTCGAGCAGCGGCCCGACAGCCCGGACGGGCGTCCCCCGTCCGGCGACATTCCCGACGGACGTGATGCGGCGGGCGCTTCGACGCAGGCCACCGGGTCGGGCCGGCCGGACTCCGCCCCCCGGCTGCCGACCAGGGTCCCCTTCTCCGGGCCGCATCCCGGCACCGCGAACCCGGACTGGCCGCAGTCCGACCTACCGCCCCGCAGGCAGCTCGCGCCACGCCGGAAGAGCGCGGCCGCCTGGCACCTGCGGGGTGCATTCGTGCCTCGTGAACCGGGGGCGGCTGGTGACGTACCCGTTGCCGACGCTGCCTTCGGCGGCGCCGGCACATTGCGGGCCGAGCCCGACCCTCCGGCGGCGCCGCGGCCGCAGGGCCCGGTGACAACCGGGCGGAACCGAAAATTCCGGGTACGGATACTGTCCAGCGCCGCCGTCGCCGCACTTCTCGTCGCCGGGTCAGCCTGGTGGTGGGACACCCGCGTCGCCATCGACACCACGTCGGCGACAGCACCGGAGGCCGGTACGGCGACGACGCCGATCACGACACCCGTCACCGAGGACGCTTCGGCCGACCCGGGGACCACGGGCGCGGGGCCCTTCGCCGGCCCGACGGATCCGGTCGCTTCGTCACCGACTCCGTCGCCGCTACCGGCCGACGGAACGTCCCCGCCGACGTCCCCGTCCGCGTCGCCGGCCCCGTCGAAGGCCGCCGCGAACACCTCCGGCCGCAACCTGGCGCTCAACGGCGCGGTCACCGCATCCAGCGTCGAGCGCTCAGGCTGGGCGGCGCCGTACGCGGTAGACGGAGACCCGACGACCCGCTGGAGCAGCGGTTTCAGCGACCCACAGTGGCTGCGGGTGGATCTCGGCGCCCGGTGGCAGGTCAGCGAAATCCGGCTGACCTGGGAGAACGCGCACGCCACGGCGTACCGGGTGGAGCTGTCCACCGACGGTACGACGTGGAAGTCGGTCTACAGCACCAGCAATGGCCGGGGCGGCAACGTTGTCGTCGAGGTCGCCCAGCTTCCCGCCCGGTTCGTGCGCGTGTACGGCACCAAGCGTTCCACCGACTACGGCTACTCCCTGCTCGAACTCGACGTGCGCTGAGCCCCGTACGACCGCCGTGGACGCGGTTGCGGTGCGACAGGTGTTCGTCGGCGTCGGCTGGATCGACCCATACCTCCTTCTCCACGGGTGGTGGTGCGGGAACCCGCACCACCACCCGTACCGATCACTTTCGCCTGGTAGGTAGGCAAGCAGTCCTACCAAGGCCTCGCTGCGGTCGTGGCGTCAGTCGATCAGGTCGCGGACGGCCACCGTCAGATCAGCGAGCCGGTCGTCGGCCCGTCGACGCTGGTGCCTGATCCACTCCTTTCCCTCCGCCGCAATTCCCTCCAGCACGATGAGGGTGTGGTTGAGCCCGGACGCATCCAGCGCGACCTGGGAGAGGATCCACGGGTCCTCGCCCGGTTGAAGCTCGTCGTTGCCCGATTCAGTCACCGGTACGCTGATCGGATCTCCGTTCACCAGCGTCAGCTCGAACGTCTGTCGCTGGGTCGTCACCCCGTCGATGCGTACGGCGGCAACTGCGTCGAAGCGGTAGTTCAGCCGTTGTGTGCGGCGGGAGCTGCCGTCTTCGAAGTCGAGATCGAAATTGACCTGTCGCACGCCGTCGTCGGTCAACAGGAAGAGCAGGAGCCGGTACTTCGAGTAGCGCCACGGCCCCCGGGGGACCCTCGCCCGTTTGTATGATTTCGCGGGCGCCTCGATGAAGGCGTGCGCGATAACCTGACTGGGCTTGAGCCGGTGATGCCGCATGGCGTCATCAACGAGGATCTTGCGGTCGCATTCCAGCCAGGAGGCCATCTCCGCGTCCGACGGTTTGTGTGACAGTTTTTGCGTCCAGCGGTCGAACGCCGCCTCTCGCGCCGCCCGCTGTTGAGCGTGCTCCACTTCGTCGGCTGTCACCCGTCGCCGTTCAGTCGTGATGCGGAACCAGGCCCGGGTGCCGATCACAGCGGATGTCACGGCGAGCAGCACCCACGCCGTGCCGCGTACCGGTGCGGTCAGCACGGCGGCGGGCGCCACCCAGAGACTTCCCACGACGGCGACGGCCAGCCCGGCCGCGTACAGGGCCTTGGTCCTGAACGGTGTACGGAGCTCACCTCGGTACGCCGTCAGGGTGCCTTTCTCCCACCGTTGCTTCACGTCGCCCACCAGGTGCCGGATCAGCCAGGCGATCCTGTCGGCCTCGACCCTGTCCTCGCGATAGATCTCGACGAGCTCGTCGCGCAGGTGCCTCCGGATGCCGGCGGTCTGGGCCAGCCAGTAGGAACGGTCGGTGTCCCTGGGCACGTACCGCGCGAAGTAGGTGTCGAAATGCCGGTCCACCTTTCGGGCGAATCCGCCGCTCGGTGCCTCGGTGTTTCGCTGCCGGGGCGGGGTGAACTCCGCATCCTTCGCCCGTGCCCGTTCCCGCCGGAAATGCCACTCCGCCCCACCGACCATGAGAGCGGCAACTCCTACAGCGGTTGCGAGGAAGGCGAGCATCGGGGACAGCTCACCGCGTTTCACCAACAACCCGCCGATATTGCCGAGGGCGAGTACGAACGCGGCCGTACCGATGACGGCACGTAGCCATTCACCCATGGGGATCGCGATCGGCTGGACGGGACGGATCCGAGGTGGCGCGGGGGAGGGTTGGAAGAACATCCAGATCCGCTCGCCCCGGCCGCCGGCCATCTGCTCCGCTCTGGCCCGCTCGACCGAGCGTCGCCACATCTGGTCCACCATCGGACCTTCGAGTAGCACCCCGAGATGATTGAGGATCTTGTCGCGCTGTGGCGGCTTGAGTTCGTCAAGTTCCTTGAGGACCAGCTCGGTTTCGGAGGCGTTCACGGAGGCGAGCAGCCTGAGGACGGATCTCAGACCGGCGGTCCACTCGTCGCCACCGTCGAGATGCGAAAGGCGGTCGCAGATTGCGGAGAGGCTGTTGAGGTCCTCGTTTCCCAACTGCCGTAGGGTTCGTCCGCTCAACAGGGCAAGCAGCCGGTGGAACCGTACCTTATCGGTTTCGTACCCCCGAGCCACGGCGTCCTCGATAAGCTCGCGCGCCTTGTCCGGCATGCCGGCGTCGAGATAGTGGACGCCGGTTTCGAACTTCTGCCTCGGGGAGGCATTCGGCGGTACCTGGTAATAGACGTCGCCGTGGATCGCCTGTGCCTGAATTCCGACATTGGCATCGCCCTGGGCGACGTTGGTCACGGTCGGCGTTGTCATGACAGCCCCTTCGCGACCGCTATTATCGCGGCCAGCCTCGCGGCCAGGTCCGCCACGTCGGCTACCAGGCCGCGCAGCCGCTTGAGCGTCACCACCAGCTTGCCCCTACTCCGCGCCGTGTCCTCTTTGAGGCAGCCACTCGCGATGTCCAGTTCCGTTTCGGCGGCCGCATAGGTGGTCTCGTCCAGTTGCCCGTCCCGGTGTGCCTGTTTGAGTAGGCCACGAAGATCCGCAAGCTCGGCTGTGAGGTCGATCGGCCGCTCCGATTCGGTGCCGACCGTGACGTTGCCGTAGACCTGTCCGGCCTGAAAGCCCACTCGTGCGTTACCGGAGGCGATGTTCCTGATCGTCGCGTCCATCTGCGGCCGCCCGTCCTTCCGTGCCGTGTCCGCTTGGTCGACCGCACCGTCGGCGACCAGTTCCTCTGCCAAGGCCGCTGCGAACGCGGCTGCATTCATGACCGCTCTTGGCTGCCAGTTCTCCCCGTCGGTGACCGTCTTGCTGCCGTCGGCCCGGTCGCTGATGCCGCGGACCACCACCACCGGCAGCGCACGGTTGAGATGTCCCGCCTGCGCGACGCCAGCAGCCTCCATCTCGATCGCCAGCGCGTCGTTGTAGTGCTGTCGCACCCATCGGGCCTGTGCGGAGACCGCCGAGTCCTGCACGATCTCGCCTGCGGCAATCGGCCCGAAGTGGACCTTGGGTGTAGTGCCCCCGGGAAGGGAGCGGACCCATTCGCCGCGACGGGCCAGGTGTTGCGCGATCTGGCCCGCGGTGTGTGGGATCTCCCATGCTCTCGGCCGGGCCTTCAGGCCGTCGTCCTCGCTCGTCCCACCGTGGTAGGCGTAGATCTGGGAGGCGACGACCACATCCCCGAGCTGGATTTTCGGCCACAGGGCTCCGGCGACTCCGACAAAGAGCACGGCAGCGGGGGAGAACTCGGCCATCGCGCGTTCGGCCAGCACCGCCGCCGGATGGTTGCCCTTGCCCACCAATCCCAGAGCTACCCGGCATCCCTTGGTGCCGAGCCGGCCGACCTCGAAGCGGGTTCCGGCCGAGTGCCGGTGCGTCTGCGGGTCGGTCAACCTCTTCCGGACTGCCTCGTACTCGAGGTTGAGGGCCGTGAGAATCACGACGAGATTACTGTTCATGTTTCTGCCTTCTCCATGTCTGTCGGATCGGATGGTCGGGTCATGGAGGGGTGCAGCACCTTGCGGGGGCCTGGTCGAAATAGCCGTGCGGGACGTCCGGTCTCGGCTTTCCTCGCCGGGCCGGCGGGGAGGATGAAGCCGTCCACGCTCTGGACCTTGCGGTAGAAGTTCCGGGGATCGAGGCGGACGCCCCACACCGCTTCGTAGACGGCTTGCAGTTCGGCGATGGTGAATGTCGGGCCGCAGAAGGCGGTCGCCAGCGCCGACTGCTCCAACTTGCCGCGCGCCCGGTCGAGAGCGTCCGCGACGATCCGTCGATGGTCGAAGGCGAGTCGGAATGCCGGTGACAGCGCCACGTCGGTGGGCGTCCAGCACGCGTCGGCGGCGTCGCTGCCGGCAACCGGCTCTGGCAGTCGTGGTGCGATCGCAAGGTAGGCCACGGAGATGATGCGCCCCCTCGGGTCGCGCCCTGGCGTGCCGTACACGCCCAACTCTTCGAGGTGCACGTGGTCGGCCGTCAGGCCCGCCTCCTCGGCCAGTTCCCGGTGGGCTGCCGCAAGTAGGTCCTCCTCTGGATGGCTCAGGAAGCCCCCGGGAAGCGCGTGGGTGCCCCGGTACGGCTCGACACCGCGCTCGACGAGCAGCACCTGGAGGCAGGACTCGCGCAGGGTGAGGATGGCGAGGTCCACCGCGAGCAGCACCGTCGGAGTAATCCAGTGATCGTCGGACATGGATGTACCATAGACTTAATGTCACTCTGACAGGAAGTGCCTGCGCGTGTCGGGTTTGAAAATATGCCGTGGTCAGCGACGCGTAGCGTGGGGACGGGGCGCCGGGCAGCCTCGTGTCGGCTGGTCGGCTACCGCAGTGGTTCAGCGCGGCTGGCGTTGATGGTGGATCGGTCGGGGCTGTTGTACTGCAGCACCCACGCCGGCCGGCGACCCCCACCGTCTGATGGTCGGAGACGGGTTGGAGGACGGTCGGCCGGGCCGGCCGTTTCGCTGGCCGGGTCGGGTCGGGTCGGTTGGAGGCTACGACGAATGCGTACCGTCGCGGCTGGAAGCCGGCTGCGGACGGCCGGACGTACGCGGGCGGTAGGTGGCCGCGGCGAGCTGGGTGAACGAGCGGATGAGCGGGTCGGGGTTGCCGCTGTTCCACGCGACGACGAGGTGGCTGGGTGCCATGTCGGCCAGGGCGACGGAGGTGAGGCCGTCGGGCAGGGCGTGCACCAGCGGAGTCAGCCCGATGGTGCCGTTCCACAGGACGCCTTGCACGCACTCGTGGACGGTGCGTACGACGGGGCCGTCGCGGTGCCGGCCGCCGGGGGTGATGCCGTTCCAGTAGGCGCGCCAGACGGGGTCGGTGCCTTCGGGGAGTTGGAACCACTGGCGGTCGGCGAGTTCGTGCAGGTGCAGGACCTCACGGTCAGCGAGTGGGTCGTCGGTGCGCAGGACCACTCCGATCGGGTCGGTGCGCAGGACGTGGGTGGTGATGCCGGTGTCGTCGAACGGCGCACGGGTGAGCGCGACGTCGACCAGGCCGGCGCGTAGCCCGGTGGTCGGGTCGGTCAGGTCGGCCTCGCGGATGCGGATGTGCACGTCGGGATGGCGCTTGCGGTAGGCGGAGGCGAGTCGCGTCCCGGCCTGGTCGGCGCTCTCGGCGAGGACGCCGATGGTGATGGTCGCGGTGCCGGCGGCAGCGGCTACCCGGGCCCGGAGCTGGTCGGCCTGGGCCAGCACGGTACGCGCCTCGTCGTAGAGCGCTGTTCCGGCGGGAGTGAGCGCGACCCCGGCCGAGGAGCGGTGCAGCAGTATCGCGCCGAGATCGGCCTCAAGCTGCTTGATCGCCCGGCTCAGCGGCGGCTGGGTCATGTGCAACCGTGCGGCGGCCCGGCTGAAGTGAAGTTCCTCGGCGACCGCTACGAAGTAGCGCAGCGAGCGTAGCTCCATCACCGGCAACGATACCCGTACGGCATCGGGGTTGCGGGATCGGTGTTGGACGCTGTGCATGCCTCGGCGATGGACTGGTGGGGACCTGATCCGCCGCGACATGACCCATGAACGGGCGCGGCGATCATGACTCCAAGGACTGGGTGTAATGGCCGAACATGTGTTGTCCGATCCCGTCGTGCAGATCTCGGACATACGGGAACTCGCCCGCGATCTCGTGGTGATCCCGAATCGGCGCGTGCAGCTCGTGCCGAATATCGGCATCGTCGGCGGTACGCATTCCGTGCTGGTCGTCGAGACCGGTATGGGGCCGGGCAACGCCGAAAAGGTCCTGAAATTCGCGGCCGAGTATGCCAACGGACGCAGGCTGTACCTGACCACGACACACTTCCACCCCGAGCACGCCTTCGGTGCGCAGACGTTCTCCAGGGAGGCGACGTACCTGGTGAACCGGGCGCAGGCCGAGGACCTGAGGGAGAAGGGAACCGGTTACCTCGGGATGTTCCGGGGACTCGGTGAAGCGGTCGCCCGGCAGTTGGTGGGCGTCGAACTCGCCACCCCCGACGAGGTCTACGACCAGGCGTACGACCTGGACCTGGGTGGTCGGGTGGTGCGGTTGCGGGCAACCGGTCGGGCACACAGCCGGGGCGACCAGGTGGTCACCGTGCCGGACGCCGGGGTGATGTTCACCGGTGACCTGGTGGAGGCTGGCCAGTTCGCGATCTTCCCGTGGTTCCCGCCGTACGACACCGACGTGTCGGGCACCCGCTGGATCGAGGTGATGCAGCGGCTCGCCGCCGAAGGACCACGGGTGGTGGTACCCGGGCACGGCGACATCGGCGGACCGCAACTGCTGGCCGACCTCGGCGACTACCTTCGGCTGCTGCGCGACGAGACCTGGGTACGCCGGGACTCGGCGATGAGCGAGCAGACGATCGTCGCGGAGGTCTCGGCACTGATGCTCGAACGGCATCCGGAGTGGGCCGGGCGGGAATGGATAGAAAAGGGAGTCGGCTGCTTCTGTGCCGAGCATCCGGCCTGAGCGGCGGGGATGAAGAGCGGACGACGGGACTCGAACCCGCGACCCTCACCTTGGCAAGGTGATGCGCTACCAACTGCGCTACGTCCGCATTTCACGCCGTCGGCACGTCTCGACGGCTGCACTCGAACATTACCAGGACGGCCCAGGCCCGGGTCGGACAGGTACGCGGCATCGGCTCGAACGCGCGGCCCGGTACGGGGCGGCAGCCACGCTGCTGCCGCCCCGCGGTCGGGGACCCGTTCAGTAGACCGGGTTCCAGCCGTCCGGTCCGGCCAGGTACTTCGGCGCGGTGTAGTTCGGCGCCTGCGCGTCGGTGAGCTGCGGACGGTCGGCGGTGACCGTCGCACCCGGCCCGCTGTTGCGGTATTCGAAGAATCGGGCGTCCCGCCAGGAGAAGCCGGACATGTCGGTCCACGGGGAGTTCTTGATGTGCGCCCCCAGCACGCTGTCGCGGAAGACCACCTGGCCGATCGCGTTGACGTCACCGCTCGGGTGCCACGGCCGGCCGAGGTGCACACTCTGCGCCGCGGCCGAGTCGGTGGTCAGCGTGCACTGGACGAAGAGGAAACCGTACGTGTTGCTGATCATGGTCGACGGGGCGGTGACGTACCCGTTGTTGCTCGACGACCCCCGGCTCAGCGCCTTGATCTCGCAGCGGTCGAAGACCGCGGTGCCCCGGCCGAAGATGAAGTCGACGTCGCCCTCGACATAGCAGTTGCGGAAGTACGCCCGACCGATGGTGGAGGCGTTCGCGCTGTTGGGATAGAGCGTGTCCTGGTTGCCGAGGAACCGGACGTTGTCGAAGACCAGCCGGTCGGCCCGGGTGAGCACCGCCACCGCCTGCTCGGCGCTGTAGTCGTACGCCGACTCGTCGAAGCTGTTGGAGAAGGTGAGGTTCCGGGCCGTGAAGTCGTTGCCGTCGATGGTGACCGAGGCGCTGCCCGAGGTGCCGTAGGTTCCGCCGCCCGGCGCGGGCGTACCGGAGGCGTTGTCGTACGTGATCACCACGTCGTCGGCGTTGCCGGTCGATCCGACGAACGAGATGTACGGCTTGTTGGCCGGGACGGAGACCAGTTCCCGGTAGGTGCCGGGCTTGATGGTGATGGTGTACCGGCTGGAGTTGCCCGTCGGTACCGCGTTCACCGCCGCCTGCACGCTGGTGAAGTTGCCGCTGCCGTCCTTGGCGACCACCGAGGACTGCCCGGTCGGTGGGGGACCGGTGGTGGGCGGCGGTGTCGGCGTGATGGTCGGTGTGGGGGTGGGAGTGGCGGTCGGGGGCGTGGTGGGCGGGGTGGTGGGTGTGGTGCCGCCGCTGGTCACGGTGACGTCGTCGTACCGGGCGGTGGCGTAGAGGGTCTGCACGCCGATCCGGCCGGTCCCGGCGATCGTGCTGGTGCCGGCGGCGACCAGGGTGCCGTCGACGTAGCCGCGTACCGCCGAGCCGGCGATCTCGATCCTCAGGGTGTACCAGGTGCCGAGCGCGACCGGTCGGGACGCCGAGCCCAGTACGGTCGCCGCGCCGCTGCGTACCGCCTCCAGCCGGACCTGGTTGCCGGGGAGCAGGGCGAGCCGGAGGTAGGTCGTGGCGCCGGAGGCACGGGCGAGCAGGGCCACCGCGCCGTTGGTCGGCAGGGTCAGCGGCTTGACCCGTGCCTGGACGGTGTAGTCGGTCCAGGACGTGGTCCCGGCGAAGAGCCGGGCGTTGTCCGTGTCCCCCTTGGCCTGCTGTAGTGCCTGGCTGTCGTCGCTGACCACGGACCAGGTGCCACCGGACTTCGACCAGCCGGCGGTGTTCCCGTCGGCGAAGTCGTCGGTGAACAGGGTGGCGGCGAACGCGTACTGCGCGCCGCCGAGTTGGGTCAGGGCGAGCAGGGCGGCGGTGATGGCGGCGGTGGCGACGGTGAGCAGGATTCGGCGTCGTGTTCCGGGCATGGTGGATGAACCTCCGGGGACGGACGGAGTGAGGAGGTCGACGGTGCTGGAGAAAGCGCTTTCCTGCGGACCGTAAACCCTCTCATGGAAGCCTGTCAATGTGCCGTCTACGTTGATGGTCGGGGCGGTACATCCGTTTGCCGGGGGACCCGGGGTGGGTATGAGTTGATCAGCCGCAAGCTACGGCACACGTGGCCGAATCGGAGGATCAGCGCATATGCCGAATAACATGCTTTCCCGTACGGCTGGCTCTGTGTTGTCTGAGAGCGGGGTACGGCGATGAGCGCCCAGGCAAGCCCGGCGACCGTCGACGACTGCCTGCGCGTCGGAACCGGCTTCTCCCAGGGGGACAGGAACTGGATCGTCGAACAGTTCGCCACCCTGGACGCGCGGCTCGCCTCGTTCGCGCTCGACCGGACCGAGCTGGAAGTGTCGGTGAAGGACCGGGCCGCCCGGGGGCAGAAGGTCACCCTGGAATGCTGGGTCGCCGGTCGGCAGAAGATCGTCACCACCTCCTCGGAGGAGGACCTGCACACCGCGCTCAACGACGTACGGGACGACCTCCGTCGGCGGCTCAACGACGCGAAGACGCGCCAGGAGCCCCGCCACAACCGCCACCTGCGGGAAACCCCCGAGCCGGATCCGGCCATCCTCGACGAGGAACCGCTCACCGGGGACGAGCCGGCCGACCAGCCGGCCCCGGCCAACCGCGACGCCTAGGAAAAGTCCTCGTCCCGTCCGCCGGCCCTCGGCGGGCGGGACGCCGCGTCCGCGCCGGAAGAAACCAAACTCGACGTACGCGGTTCGACGCGCGATCAGGAGCCGGTCAGTTCCCGCTCCAGTCCGGCCGCCCGGTCCCGGATCGACCGGATCGCGGACCCGGTCGGGTGGTAGGCGGCGACCGCCTCCGGTCGAAGCTCCGCCTGCGCGACAGCGGCCATCGCCTGGTCGAGCAGGACGAACTGCGCCTGCGTCGCCGCTCGGTACACCGGATCGAGCAGGTACGTCCGCGCCTTCTCGCACGACTCGGCCACCCGGGCCAGGGCGGCGTTGCGGGCGGCGCGCTGCTGCGCGACCCACCGCTGACGGGCCGAGACCGCGGCGATCGCCGCCGCCGCGGGCAGCAGACCGGTCGGGTCTATCGCCAGGCCAGACAGCTGGTGCAGGCCGCCGAGCAGCCGTGCCGCCTTGACCATCCCCTCGAGCGCCTCGCCCGTGGTCGGTGCGGGACCTCCCTGCTCGACGATGCGCAGCGTCACCGGGATCCGGCGCAGGGGAGCGGGCAGCCTGGCGGCAAGGTGGGCCAGGCCCCGCTCGTCCGCGTCATGGGCGAGGCCCGCCGCCAACCAGCCGATCTCGCTCCAGAGCCGCATCTCCAGGTCGTACGCGAGCTGGGCGATCCCGGTGTCGAACTGGGCCAGCACGCCGTCGACGTCGCCTATCCCGGCGGCAAGCTGCTGCTCGGCCTGGGCGCGTACGTCGGCGAGGCGGGCGTCGAACTCGCGGGCCAGCCGGGTGTTCACCGCGTGGAACGCCCGCGCTGCCGCGGACCGCAGGCTCCCGAGCGCCGCCGCCGGGTCGACGGTCGCGTGCACCGCACCGAGGCTCGGGTCGTCGAGCCGGGCGTCGAGCAGCCGCCGGGTGGTCCGGGCCAGCTCGAGCGGGTCGGTGGCCGATGTCGCCAGCAGGAAACGAAGCGTACGGACCGCCGCGAAGTCGCCGACGGACTCCAACACCTGCGCCCCTTCCTCGGCGCACACGCGTACGCGGGCGGCGGGGTCGCCTCGCCGCCCGGCCGGGTCAACCATTCGAGAGCGCCGGTCCACGACCGGTGGCCGCGTCGACCGCGTAGAGCGAACCGGTGACGTCGTAGACGAACACGAAGCCGTGACCGATGGCGGGTGCCGCCACGATCGCGTCCGCCGCTCCGTACCGCCAGCGCAGGCGCCCGGTGCCGATGTCCAGCGCGTACAGGTGCCCGTCCTTGGAGCCGACGAAGACGGTGTTGCCGGCGACCGACGGGGCCGACCAGACCGCACCACCGGTGGTGTACGTCCAACGGGGACGGCCGTTCGTGGTGTCGAACGCGTGCACCACACCACGGTCGTCGCCGAGGACGACCAGGCCCGACGAGACCGCGACGGACGACACGGTGGCCTCGGCGGAAAGCTCCCGGCTCCACAACTCCCGACCGTTGTCGGCCCGTACGGCGGAGACGAATCCGGTCTGGTAGTCGCTCGTCCGAAACCCGCTCAGCTCCACCACACCGCCGTTGCTGACCACGTAGACACAGCCGCCGAACACGGCCGGTGTGGTGAAGGAGAGGTCGTCGTCGCCCTGAGTCCACAGCAGTCGACGGGCGATCGGGTCGATCGCCGACAGGCCGAACTCGCCGGCCACGAACACCGTGCTGCCGTCGGACGACGGGGCCGCCGCCGTACTGGTCCGCTGACCGTCGAAGTTCGCGAGTTGGGCGCTCCACAGGTGCTGCCCGTCCTGGATCCGGTACGCGCCGAAGCCTCCCGTGTCGTCCACGACGTACGCGGCACCGCCCTGCAACAGCGGAGTCGAGCCGGTGCCGGGCAGGGTGCGTGACCACCGGGAAGCGCCCGTCTCCAGGTCCAAGCCGGAAAGCTTCGCGAGGTCGGCGACGACAACGTGGCCGTCCGCGACCGACGGGGTCGCCAGCACCTGCGGCCCACCGGTGTCATCACCCGCCTGCCAGCGCAGGCCGCCGGTCAGCGCGTCCCAGCAACACAGGACGTTGCGGTTGTTCCACCCGACGACCCGCGAACCCGCCACCACCGGACTCGGTGCGCTCGGGTTGTTCATGCTGACCCAGGCACTGCCGAGTTCCACGAGGCCTTTGCCGATCTGACCCAGTACGCTCCAGAAGCCACCCTTGGCCGGCTGGGCCGGGACGGGTGGCGGTTTCGGCGTGGCACGCGCGAGCCACGGGTCGCTCCAGGCCGGCCGGTCGCCGTACGCGCTGCCGTACCACCCTCGGCGTGCCGCGTCGCCGCGGTGCATCGATGTCTCGTACATCATGCCCGTCCAACCGTCGCAGGACCGTCACGTCCGTCCTCGCGTGCGAGGGCGGAATCGAACCTTGTCGCATCGACGGCGACGCCCGCAAGACACGAATGGGCACCCGTACCTGACCGTCGTGTCCCGCGGGGGGTACGGAGGTACGACCAGGGATTGCGCGAACACTCCCGTGCCCATCGGCGGAGTGGAGACGAGCCCCCGCGTCGTTACCGGGGTACGTGACGCGATTGGAGAACGTATGGGTGTGGTGACACAAAAAGCGCCACCGCCGCGCAGGTCACCGATGCCGAGATCATCAGCCGGATACACGGGGATCCGGCTGCGTTCGAGGCGATCTTCGACCGTTACCACCCGACGATCCACGGGTACGCGAGCCGGCGGCTCGGGCGGGACCTGGCCGACGACGTGGCCGCGGACACCTTCCCGGTCAACGTCGACGGCCGTACGGCGACGGCGGTCGGCCGCCTGGTCACCCCCGCCGGCCCCATCCACAACGAACCGGTCCAGGTGAAGAAGGGCGATCTCCAGGTCATGTTGACCCGGCAGCCCGGTGCAATCGTTAATGCACCGGGCCAGACCAGCTAACTGGCGCACGTCCCTGAGACGGCACACGTCCCTGAGACAAGGCGCGGGGTGGGCTTTCGAAGCCCACCCCGCGTGTGTGGCGACCCTTGACGGATCACCGACATCGGCGGGACCAGCCGCGCCGACTAAACCCACTCAAAGGTGTTGTGACGGAGTATTGAATACAGGAAGGAGCTCATTCATCCCCCATTCATTCACAGTGGGTCGGAACGATGGCTGCTGTAATTGCCTCTGGCTGGCTGTTGCTGGTCGTGATCCGCGTCAACGCGACCCAGATCATCTGCATGTCGACGTGACTGGGCCGCAACGGCGACCGCCGATTGTTTTCGAAGGGATTCGGAAAAATGCGCGACGCATTCCCGGTTACGACCGACCAGGCCTTCCTGCAAAACATGGTAGCCAGCGTCAACCAGTACCGCGCCAAGCACGGCGTACCGCCGGTGACACTCGACGACACCCTCGTGGACTACGCCAAATCGCGGGCCAGTCTCATCTCGACGCAGGAGGGCCTGAGCCGGGGACACGCCGACCTCGACCACGCGTACGGCGAGAACCTCTCCTGGCACGCGTCGACCGACGAGACCCCCGCCGGAGCCGAGGACGCCACCTCCGGCTGGTACGGGGAAATCACCGACTACAACTTCGGCGACCCCTCGTCGAGCGGCCCCGGAGCCACCGGACACTTCACCCAGTTGGTCTGGCGGGGGACCACCAAGGTCGGCTTCGGCCGGGCCTCCGGCAAGGGCGGGGAGTGGTGGGAGACGTACATCGTGGCCACCTTCTACCCCGCCGGCAACATGCAGGGCGAATACGAGGCCAACGTGCCACCCGTGTCGGCCTGACTCCGGTCGACCGGTCGGGTACGGACGCTCGTACCCGACCGGCCGGCCGGGTAAGTGGACGTGGACAGAACACACCGGTACGGACGACCGGGTAGTGCGGGCGGAGGGATTCGAACCCCCTCAGCAAAGCAGCCGGTCTACAGCCGGCCCCGACTCTCCAGCGTCGGCGCGCCCGCTCGGGGTGACAGGCGGGAATCGAACCCAGCGACCTCCGGAGCCACAGTCCGGCGCTCTCACCACTGAGCTACTGTCACAGTGCCCGTACCAGGATTCGAACCTGGGACCCTCGCTTTGTAAGAGCGATGCTCTCCCGCTGAGCTATACGGGCTTGGTGGCGGGCGTACGTGTAGGAAAGGGATGCTCTGTCCACCGAGCTGGCGGAGCGAGTTCGGCGGAGGTGTACCGCGCCCCTGCGGCGATTCGAACGCCGGACCTCCTGGTTCGTAGCCAGGCACTCTTTCCGCTGAGCTACAGGGGCATTGTGGACCCGACAGGTTTCGAACCTGCCACCTCCTGCTTGCAAGGCAGGCGCTCTACCAACTGAGCTACGAGCCCGAGAACTACGTACCCGGCGAGGGATTCGAACCCCCACTGACTGGTACCTAAGACCAGTGCCTCTACCGTTGGGCTACCCGGGCGTGCTCCGAGTGCGATTCGAACGCACACTGTGCGCGGTTTGAAGGCGCTGCCTCCTGCCGTTGGGCTACCGGAGCCGGATGGGGAAACTGGACTCGGGCCAGCGTGTCCCCGCCCGGCCAGCGGCGGAAATTTGCCGGCCGGGCATGTGAAAAACCATCCGCTGTGGAGTTCTCAACTATCGTCCCCGCCGACCGGAGTCGGGAGAGAGCAGGGGCAGCAGGAATCGAACCCGCGACATTCGGCTTTGGAGGCCGACGCTCTGGCCAACTGAGCTATACCCCTAGGGAGATGTGGCCGTACAACGAGAACGCCGCCCGTTCCCGATGGTGGTGGGAGGGGCGGCGTATGCGCTGGTGATAGCGCTACGTCCGCCGCCTGCCCAGGTATCGCCGACATCCGTCCGCGGGCCAGTAATCGGCTCGTTCTCCGTCGAGCAGCACGACGCCGCCGCGCGACATCAGTCGCGTGGTTTCTGCGTCGGTGTGCTGCAACACGGCCGCTCCTCGGTCAGGTGTTTGCTTCTCTAAGTAGGTGTTCGGCTTGCTTCTCTAAGGTAAACGCGACCGATGACCATGGCAATCGCATTTCCGTACGAGATTCGCGTCGACATCGGACGAGACGCTCGATCGGCTAATCGAGGCCGTCGATCAGCTAAGCCGTTCCGGGTGGGTCGGAGCTACCGGTTCGCTGGTCCAACTCGCCAGCAGGCGCAGGGCCTGCTCGGAAGAGGAGCCGGCCTCGGCGGTGTAGACGCCGAGAATCTGCTCGTCGTCGCCGCTCGGGGTGAGGGCCTCGTACGCCAGGGTCAGCTCACCGACCAGGGGATGCCGGTAGCGCTTGCTGCCGTGGCTGTGGCGCAGCACGTCATGGGCGGCCCACCAGCGGCGGAAGTCCTGGTCGCGTACGGAGAGTTCGCCGACCAGTTCGGCGAGCCGGGGGTCGTGCGGGTGGCGTCCGGCGTACAGGTGCAGGGCGGCGACGGTGCTCCGGGCGGCTTCGTCCCAGTCGACGTACAGGTCGCGGGCGCTCTCGTCGAGGAAGAGGTAGCGGGCCATGTTCCGCTCACGCGGGGGCAGCGCGTCGAAGTCGGTGTAGAGGACCCGGGCGAGGCGGTTGCTGGCCAGCACGTCCATCCGGTGCCCGGTGATCATCGCGGGGGTGTCGCCGAGGGTTTCCAGCACCCGGTGCAGCCCCGGCCGTACCCGCTGGGGCGGCATCGGCCGGCGCTGGGCGCGGCTCGGTCGGGCCAGCGTGAACAGATGGCTCCGCTCGGTCTCGTCGAGGCGCAGGGCACGGGCGAGGGCGTCGAGCACCGACTCGGAGACGTTCAGGTTGCGGCCACGCTCCAGGCGTACGTAGTAGTCCACGCTCATCCCGGCGAGCTGGGCGACCTCCTCACGGCGCAGGCCCGGCACCCGGCGGCTGCCCGGATGGGGGGTCAGCCCGACCTCCGCCGGGGTGATCCGGGCCCGCCGGGAGCGCAGGAACTCGCGGAGTTCCGGGTTGCCCCCGCTGGCGGCCGAGCGGTCACTCATGGTCTCCAGCGTAGGTCGGCGGGCGGCCGTCGGCACCGCCCTTGAGGGGGCCTGCTGGACCCCCGGTACGCCGGATCCCTGGTGAAGCCGGGCCTCCCGCTCCTGCTGCCGGGAGCCGTACCGGCGTGATTGGCTGGATAGGCGATCACTGAGAGTCAGGGCAACGGGAGAAGAGGAACGGCGGGATGAAGCGCAGGATTCTTGGCGGTACGGGCATGTCGGTGAGCGAGTTGGCGCTCGGGACGATGATGTTCGGCGCGCTGGGTGACACCGGGCAGGACGAGTCCGTACGGATGATCCACACCGCGCTCGACGCCGGTGTCAACTTCGTCGACACGGCCGACGTCTACTCCCAGGGCGAGTCGGAGGAGATCGTCGGCAAGGCCCTGAAGGGGCGGCGCGACGACATCGTGCTGGCCACGAAGTTCTCCCTGCCGATGGGGGAGGACGAGAACCACCGGGGCGGGTCGCGGCGGTGGATCATGAAGGCGGTGGAGGAGAGCCTGCGCCGCCTCGACACCGACTACATCGATCTTTACCAGATGCACCGTACGGATCCGGACACGGACGTCGACGAGACCCTGTCGGCGCTGTCGGACCTGGTCCGCTCGGGCAAGGTACGGGCGATCGGCTCCTCGCTCTTCCCAGCGGAGCGGATCGTCGAGGCGCAGTGGGTCGCGGAGCGACGCGGCCACCAGCGGTTCCGTACGGAGCAGCCGCCGTACTCGATCCTGCTGCGGGGAATCGAGGCCGGGATGCTGCCGACCGCCCAGCAGTACGGCATGGGGGTGCTGACCTTCGGGCCGCTCAGCTCCGGGTGGCTGTCCGGGCGGGCGGACCCGACCGGCGGCCGGCGCAAGAACCTGGGGCCGGGGGAGTTCGACCTGGCGGCCAGGGGCAACCAGGCGAAGCTGGACGCGGTCGAGCAACTGACCACGCTCGCGGGCGAGGCGGGACTGCCGCTGACCCATCTCGCCACGGCGTTCGTCCGCGCCCACCCGGCGATCACCTCGGTCATCATCGGTCCCCGCCGACCCGAGCAGTTGCAGGACCTGTTGGCCGGCGCCGAGGTGGAGCTGGGTCAGGACGTGCTGGACCGGATCGACGAGATCGTGCCGCCGGGCACCAACCTGAACCCGGACGACATCTACTACACAAATCCGGCCCTGACCGACAAGCGCCTGCGTCGCCGCTGACCGGCCCGGATACGTAACTCGGGGTGGGACCGCTGGTCGCGGCCCCACCCCGAGGATCGGTGTACGTGGGTCAGGCGGGCCTGGCGCGGCAGGCCGGCCGTACGTCGATCAGGCGGACACTCAGCGCAGGCCGAAGGCGCGGGTGAGGGTCTGCGTGACGGTGTTGCCGGCGCTGTCCCCGGCGGCGGTCCGGAGCGTGACGAACTGCGCCGCCTCCGGTGCCTTCAGCCTGGTCGTCCAGCCACCCTGGCCCTGGGTCAACTTGGCCCGCTGCCAGGTCGCCGCGTCGTCGTACGAGATGTCCAGGGTGAGTTGCCGGATGTCGGCCGCCACGCCGGGCAGGTGCGACGGCGCCACGGTCAGCTCCGCGCGCCGGGCCGCCCGGCCGGTGGTGTCGGTGTCGACGGCGTAGTCGAGCTGGATCAGCGGCAGTGCCGCCTCCAACTCCGGCCCGGTCGCCGCCGAGCTGAAGTTCCACTCGGTCAACGTGTGGGTCGAGTACGGGTTCGCCCAGTCGCCCCGGTCGTTGTCGACCACCAGCCGGTACGGCAGCCGCTCCGGGGCGAGCCCGGTGACCGGCAGGAACTCGGCGTTGCCCCACTTGAGCTGCTGGTCGCCCTGGTAGAGCGCGGCCCAGTTCCGTACGTCGAAGTTGCCGCCGGCCTCGCCGACGTGGCCGGAGCCGGAGTCGCCCCAACCGGGGACCGGGATGTAGACACCGTCGAGGTACCGGACCGGCAGGTAGCCGATCGGACCCATCCGGGGCCGCTGGATCGGACCGAACCAGCTCACCTTGCTGATCGGACCCACCGGGTAGCGGACCACGTCGATCAGGTGCTGCCCCGTCTCGCCGAGGATGTAGGCGTCGTCCAGCCACCTCGTGTCGGCGGTGACCCAGTCGGTCCGCTCACCCTGGGCGGGCGCGGTGAGCTGGTTGCCGACCGCCCAACCACGCCAGATGTCGGGACGAAACTCCATCGCCTTGCCCGGCCGGAAGTTGCGGAACGACACGTCCACCCGGGCCAGGTCCTTCGGCGTCGAACGCCAGGTCGGGTTGGCCGGAGCGGATCCGGTCCAGTGGTGCACCACGTCGTACAGGTAGTCGGTGGTGGGGTTCGAGGTGACGGTCAGCGGCACACTGCCCCGGCGCAGTTGGCCGATCAGCTCCGTACCCTCGTCGGCGGTGAGGGTCGCCACCGTCAGCGGGGCGGGACTCTCCGGGCTCCACGGGTTCTCGTCCCACGCGTTGAGCCGGCCGACGCCGTCGTTGACGACCAGGAGCAGTTTCGCCCCGGCGGTTGCCGCGCCGGTGGCCTGCTCGGCGATGGTGATGGTGTCGCTGCGGCGTACCACCACGGCCTTGCCGCGCACGTCACGCTTGGCCAGGTCGTCCGCCGTACCGTCGGCCGCGAAGACCGCCGGCAGGTCGGTGGTGCCGGCCGGCAGCGGCGTCGCCGCCCGCTTGACCAGCAGGTCGTCATAGGTACGCGACTTCGTGCCGACGGTCAGCGCCGGCTGTTCAAGGCGGAACCGGGCGCCGATCTCGAACTCGCCGTCGGTCACCTTCTTACCGGTCGGCAGCGCCCAGATGCTGTCGTACGACTCGTTCGGCAGCACCGAACTCTCCACCAGGCTGTCGGCGTACGAGCGGTGGATGTCGAGCCGGACGGCGGACGGCGTGGCGGCCTTCGGCACGTACGCCATCACCCGGCTGAGCTTGGAGCCGTCCAGGGTGACGGTCCGGTCCCGGTCGAGCTGGACGTCGTTGAACGGGAGTACGGCCATGCCGAGCGAGTGCGGACCGTTGGCCCCCTGCACGTCGCCGCTGAGCCAGCCGCTGTAGTTGCCGACCGGCAGCCGGAGCACACCGATACCGGACTCGTCGAGGTCCAGTGCGGTGAAGAGGTTCTTCGCGGTGACGATGACCTTACCGGCGAGCGGCTTGCCCGAGCGGTCCTTGGCGACGATCTTCAGGTTCTGCCGCTGACCCTCGCGTACGGCGCCGATCAGCGTGTGCGCGCGGACCGTACCGGTGCTGTCGGTGGCGTTGACCATGCCGCTGATCTGCTGGTCGATCGGGAGCAGGTCCAGGTTCGCGGTCAGCGTGACCGTCCCGGTCCCGTGCGCGGGCACGGTGACCCGGCCGGCCGAGAGCGTGAACAGCCCGGCCGGAGCGGCGGAGTCGACGGCCAGGTCCAGGGTGACCGCCTCGTCCCCGACGTTGGTGTACGTCACCTCCTTGACGTCGGTGTCACCCGGCTTCGGCGGCCACGGGTGGAAGCCGGAGGAGGCGCTGGCGGTGGCGAAGACGGTCGCGTGCACCGCCGAGGCAACGTCCACCCGCCCCGCACCCGCCTGGTACGGCGTGTACGCCGGAGTCGGCTTGACGCTGCTGACCAGCGCCTGCTTGATCTGCTGTCCGGTCCAGTCCGGGTGCGCGGCGACGAGCAGCGCGGCGGCACCGGCGACGTGCGGTGTGGCCATCGAGGTGCCGCTCATCGTGGTGTAGTAACCCGATCCGCCCCGTACGTAGTGGGAGCGGGCGGCGAGGATGTCCACACCGGGCGCGGTCAGTTCCGGCTTCAGCCCGCCGTCGGCGCGCGGCCCCTGGCTGGAGAAGTCGGCGAGCTGGTCGGCGGAGTCGACCGCACCGACGGTCAGCGCGGCGTCCGCCGTACCCGGGGAACCGATGCTCTGCGGGCCGCTGTTGCCGGCGGCGACCACGAACAGGGCGCCGGTCTCGGCGCTGAGCTCGTTCACCGCCATGCTCATCGGATCGGTGCCGTCGGTTCCGCCCCCGCCCAGGCTCATGCTGACGATCCTGGCCTTCTCCTGCCGGGCGGCCCACTCCATGCCGGCGATGATCCAGGAGTCCTGACCCCGGCCCTCACCGTCGAGGACCTTGCCGACGACCAGCTTCGCGCCGGGCGCGACGCCCTTCTCCTGACCGTCGGAGGCGGCGCCGCTGCCGGCGATCGTCGACGCGACGTGCGTACCGTGCCCGTTGAAGTCGGCCACCTCCTCGTACGGCACGAAGCTGGTGCTGGTCGCGATCTGCCCGGCCAGGTCCGGGTGTTCGGCGTCGACACCCGTGTCGAGCACCGCGACCGAGACGCCGGTGGCGGTGTTCCCCTCCGCCCAGACCTTCTGCGCGCCGATCTGCGCGGTCGAGTCGGCCAGGCTGGCGGTGACCCGGCCGTCGAGCCAGATCTTGGCGATGCCGCCGGTGAACGACGGGCTGCCCGGCGCGCGCCGGGCCGTGGTACCGGCCGTGGTACCGGTCGCTGTCCCGGTCAGCGAGGACCAGAACGTCGGTGCCTGCGCGCGTTCCTGGGACACGGCCGCGCCCTGGACGCTGGTCAGCGGCCGTACGACCGTCGAGCCGGCCACGTTGGCCGTGGTACGGGCCCGGGCGGCGGCGTCGGTGTAGCGGACGATCAGCGGCAACCGGTCGGTGTGCGCGTCGTCGTAACCGTCGGCGATCAGCTCGGTCACGTTGAACAGTTGCCGGTCGAGCAGCCCCGCGGTGACGTACGGCAGCGCGGCGTCCGGGTAGACGTAGAGCGACCCGTCGACGACCGCCCGGTGGAAGCTGGCGGTGGTCCCGTTCGGACCCTCGACCGACCGCAGCACGCTGCCGTCGGCGGCGGTGCCGACCGTGACCTTGTCGCCGGTGATCAGGGTGACGCTGTGCGAGCTGCCGGCCCCCGGCGGGGGTGTGGTGACCGGGCCGTGCGGCGGAACCGGGCCGGCGGGTGCGGCGGCGGCGGGCGGGGTCACGCCCACCGCCAGGGCCGCGACCGTACCGAGGGCGATCAGCCCCGGCCTGCGGATGGGTACGAGAGGCAAGGGATTTCCTTCGTCGTCATCGGATGTTTTGCAAGAGCATCCGGCCGGTCTGTTACATCGACACCAAGATCAGCCTGGCGGCGTTGCGACATGTCGCATTCTTGCCAGCCATCCGTGGACCGACGCTGCTAGCCCGACGCTGCTAGCCCGGTGGGGGCGGACGCGGAGTAGCGGGAGGGTGTGGCGCCGAGGTAGCGGCGGAAGTGTCGACTCAGGTGTGACTGGTCGTGGAAGCCGACCGCCACGGCCACCTCGGCCGGCGGCTCACCGGCCAGCAGCCGGCGCCGAGCGGAGTCGATCCGCCGCCCGGTCAGATACCGGTGCGGCGGCAGCCCGTACGCGCCGGTGAACGACCGCACCAGGTGGCTCGGGTCGGCGTGCAGGATGTCCGCCGCCTGGCGCAGCGACAACCCCTCGGCCGTACGGGCGTCGATCAGCTCGCGCAGGCCGGTGGCGAGACGGCGGTCCGGTGCCGGTGCTGGCCCGGCCGGCTGCCGACGCAGGTGCCGGCGGAGTCGTTCACCCACGAACGCCAGCCGGCTCTCCGCCTCGAACGCGTCGGCGGGTGTGGTGAGGGCGCGGTGCAGTTGGTCGATCCGGCGCCGCAGCAGGGGGTCGTGCAGGGTGGGAGTGTCCACGGACGCGTCGACAAGGCGCGCTTCGAGCACCGATTCGTCGAGGTAGAGCACCCGCTTGCGGAAGCCGTACCGGGTGGCCGCCCGTCCGTCGTGGACCACGTGCGGCGGCAGCAGCGTGACCACCTGCTCAGCCGCGTCGTGGCCGTGCCGGTCGAGGGCGTAGTTGATCGCGCCGTCGTCGACGATGAGCAGGGTCCAGGTGTCGTGGGTGTGCGCAGGGTAGGCGTGGCCGAGGAAGCGGGCGTGGAACACCTCGGTGATCCCGGCGACCGCCGGGTGCCAGGCGGTGACCCGTTCGGGCCGTGGCACGTGCCGCACGTCAAGAACGTACAAGACCGGGGTGGCGGTCGGCGGCAGGGTGAGGACATGACCACCTTTTCCACCAAGATCGCCGTACTGCTCCGGGACGACCTCGCCACCTGGCAACGGCTCAACGTCACCGCGTTCCTGGTCAGCGGCATCGCGGCGACCGCGCCCGAGGCGATCGGCGAGCACTACGTCGACGCCGACGGCACCAAGTACCTGCCCATGTTCGGCCAGCCGGTGCTGGTCTTCGCCGGCCCCGGCACGCTGCTGACCACGGCACACGGCCGGGCGCTGGAACGCGGGCTGGCGATGTCGGTGTTCACCGCCGAACTGTTCGGCACCGGGAACGACGACGACAACCGCGCGGCCGTACGGGCGGTGCCGCGCGCCGCGCTGGACCTCGTCGGGTTGGCGGTCGTCGGACCGCGTAACGCCGTCGACAAGACGCTCAAGGGCGCCACCCTGCACCCCTGAGCAGCCGCCGTCGCCGTACCCCGTCCGGGCCGAGGTGGCCCCGGCCCGGAACGGGTGTACGCGTCATCGCGGCGAGAGCGGTGCCGGGCTCACTCGAACGGGGTGAGGAAGTCGCCGGGCCGCAGCGCCTTGGCGGTGATCCGGACGTCGCCGATCCAGCCGTAGAAGCCCTGGCCGTACTTGAGGTTGGACGAGGTGGCGCCGATCGCGAACGGCAGACCGAGGGTGGCGATCCCGGTCGACGGCTGGGTGGGGTTTCGGGCGATCTTCGAACCGTCCACGTAGATCGTCGTCGCCTGGCCGTTGTTCACCACCGCGATGTGCGTCCAGCGGCCGACCGGCAGGGCGTGGCTCCACGAGGTCGGGTCGGCGTCCTGCTTGTCCGGGTAGACGACGTACTGCAGGAACCGCTCGGGGGAGATGTTCAGGCTGCACGTGCACTCGTCGGGGGACCAGCCGGTGGTCTTGCCGGCGTCACCGCTGCGGCCCTCCCAGCTCAGGATGCCCATCCAGGCGTGGTCGCCCTCGAACGGGTCGGGCAGCTTGATGAAGGTCTCGATGGTGTACCCACTCGTGAACTTCATGCTGTTGATCGGGGCGTTGGGCCCGGCGCGCAGGATCGCGCCACGATCCGGGCTCTTGCCGCCGTCGAAGCGCAGGCTGGCGTGGGCGGGCTGGCCGGCGTGGTGCTCGGTCGAGTAGGTCAGTGCCTCCGGGCCGCTGGCGCCCAGCCGCTGCACGGTCAGGTCGTTGCCGTTGCCGGAGAGGTCCCGGGCGACGATGCCGGCGGGAACCGGGGCCCCCGGAGCGCCGGGGACCAGCCCGAACGAGTCGAACCGCCAGTACGCCGCCGTGGCGCGCGGCAGTACGGTCACCGGCGGCCGCGACGCGGGCGGCGTGACCGGCGCGAACCCGTCGAACCGCGCGGCGAAGTCGATCTCCATGGTGAACCGGTCGACCGGCCCGGTCAGCTCGATCGTCTCGGCCTCCAGCGGGGTGCGCTTCGCCGGGTCGCGGGCGAGGAACCAGGGCGAGATCGTCTCCACGTCGACGACGTTGCGAGCCAGGTCGAAGTGGTAGAGGCGGATCATCGCCGCGCCACCGTAGTAGCGGTCCTGGTAGTTGGTGATGTGGACCTGGACGTCGTTGCCGGCGGCGTTGCGCAGCGTGGTCCGGCCGGGCGGCCAGTAGTGGCCGTTCAGGGTGAGGAAGATCTGGTCGTTGTCGCGGATCAGCCGGTCCCAGAGGCGCCGTCCGTTCTCCGACAACTGCGCCTGGCCGGCGTCGTCGGCCGCGGCCAGGTCGTGCGTGGTGAGGATGACCGGCAGCGTGTGGTTCGCGTCGATCACCGACTGCGCCCACTGCAGGCCCTTGTCCGAGACCCGCCAGTCCAGGGCCAGGACCAGCCAGTCCCGGCCGGCCGCCCGCAGTACGTGGTAGCTGTTGTACCCGTCCGGCGAGGCTCCGCCGAACGTCGGCATGCCGGTGAAGCGCTGCGGCCCGAAGGCGCGCAGGTACACGCTGTCGCCCCGCTGGTCGTCACCGCCGCGGATGTCGTGGTTCCCGGCCAGGACGCTGTACGGCAACTTGCCGTCGAGCGTACGGAAGGTCTCGCCGGCCAACGTGATCTCGTGCTCGCTGCCGTGCTCGGTCACGTCACCGAGGTGCGTCATGAACACGATGTTCGCGTCCTTGCGCTCCTGGTTGAGATAGCGGAACGTCGCCTTGAGCGGCTCCGGGTCGGAACTGTCCTCGTCGAACAGGTACTGGGTGTCCGGCAGCACGGCGATGGTGAACCGCGGGTTGTCCGGGTCGGACTTGCCCGTCGCCTCGGGGGCGGCCTGGGCCGTGGAGGCGTTGAGCAGCGTCGCGGCGGCGCCGACCGCGGGCGCGGCGAGCGCGGCCTGCAGCAGCGTACGGCGCTCCAGGCGAGGCGGGTCACCGATGTTGGCCATCTTCACTCCAAGCGGGTGGTCGTAGCTGACGTCGGTACGCTGCTCGGCCCCGGTGAGCGGTGGAAGACGCCGGCCTGAACGCGCGCAGGCAACCATCCGAAGATCCACTTGATGGGTCGGGTGGTGTCCTCGGGATGGCCTTCGGTCGTCCATGGTGGGGCAACCTCGGCCACACCCGTACTCCGAAGGATCAGTGTTGATCTTCGATTGTCTGCCCGAAGGAGAACCTCCATGCAGAAACTCGATCGACGCGGATTCCTCGGCCTGACCGGCGCCGCCGGTGTCGGCCTCGCGGCGGCCGTCGCGGGCCTCTCCGAGGCCCCCGCCTGGGCCACCGGCAAGCTCCCCACCGACCTGTTCAAGCTGGGCGTCGCGTCCGGCGACCCGCTGCCCGACGGAGTCGTGCTCTGGACCCGGCTGGCGCCCGACGCCCTCGCCGCCGACGGTCTCGCCGGCATGCCCCGCCGGGTCGTCCCGGTGCAGTGGGAGGTCGCCGAGGACGCCCGGTTCCGCCACGTCGTCCGGCGCGGACTGGACCTGGCCACCCCGGAACTGGGGCACTCCGTCCACGCCGAGGTCAGCGGGCTGCGGGCCGACCGCGAATACTTCTACCGGTTCCGCGCGGGCAACGAGGTCAGCCCGGTCGGGCGGACCAGGACCGCCCCCGAACCGTGGGCCCGGCCCGGCAGCCTCGCCTTCGCCTTCGTCTCCTGCCAGAACTTCCCGACCGGCCACTTCACGCCCTACCGGCACCTGGCCGAGGAGGACCTCGACCTGGTCGTCCACCTCGGCGACTACATCTACGAGGGCCCGGCGGCCGGCACGATCGGACGAGCCCACCTGCCGGCGGCGGAGATCTTCTCGCTCGCCGACTACCGGGTACGGCACGCCCAGTACAAGACCGATCCGGACCTCCAGACCGCACACGCCCGGTTCCCGTGGGCGGTCACCTGGGACGACCACGAGGTGGAGAACAACTACGCCGACGAGATCTCCGAGGACGCCAACCAGTCACCGGAGAGCTTCCGGCAGCGCCGGGCCGCCGCGTACCAGGCGTACTACGAGCACCTGCCGCTGCGGCGCAGCGCGCTGCCGCGCGGTGCCGACATGCGGCTCTACCGGCGGCTGCGGTACGGCCAGCTCGCCGAGTTCAACGTGCTCGACGGCCGCCAGTACCGCGACGACCAGGTCTGCGGCGGCGGCTCGGCGGCACCCTGCGACGACGCGCTCGACCCGTCGCGGTCGATGCTCGGCGCGCAGCAGGAGAAGTGGCTGCTCGACGGGCTCACCTCCTCGCACGCCACCTGGAACATCCTGGCCCAGCAGACCGTGATGGCCCGCGCCGACCGCGACCCCGGACCGGGGCTGCTGCTGCCGATGGACAACTGGAACGGCTACGAGCCGGCCCGGCAGCGGATCTTCGACCGGGTCGCCCAGCGCCGGATCGACAACATGGTCGTGGTCACCGGCGACGCCCACTGCAGCATGGTCGCCGACCTCAAGCAGAACTTCGACGACCCGAAGTCGCGCACCGTCGGCGTCGAGTTCCTCGGCACCTCGATCACCTCGGGTGCCGACGGCGCGGACATGGACGCCCGGGGCACCGAGTGGCTCGCCTCGAACCCGCACATGAAGTACTACAACCAGCGCCGTGGGTACGTCCGCTGCACCGTCGGCCGGGACGAGTGGCGCAGCGACTACCGGGTGGTGCCGTACGTGACGACACCCGGTGCGCCGGTGAGCACCCACGCCAGCTTCGTGGTCGAGAGCGGACGTCCGGGCGTACAGGCGGACACGACCCACTGATCCGCGGCCCGGCCCGCGCCCCGGCGGCCACGTCGTACGCCGCGGCGCGGTGGCGGGTCAGGAAGCGGAGCCGGGGTGCCCGGAGCGCCGCAGGCCGGCACTGCCGGCCTGCGGCGCCCGGCGCGCGGAGAAGGAGCTCCGCGCTGACCGGCGGTGATAGTCGTCGCGATGGGTGAATTCGACGACCAGACCACCGGGAAGACCGATGCCCCGCCGAGGGTCGGCGAGTTCCTCGGTGAACGGGCCCGCCCCGGCCCGGATCGCGAGAGTTCCCCGTTCCTGCGCGGACAGCTCCGGCGTGCCAGGGTGGGCGAGGCGGAACTGGGCGATCGACCGACGGACGAGATGGACCAGTTCCCGGGCCGCGCCGGGCGAACCGAGGTCGCCGCCGCCGAGCGCCAGGCCCGGCTGCCGGATGGTCCGCAGGCTGTCGCAGACCAGCAGCACCCGCTCCGGCTGGTCGTCCGGCCCGGCCGGCAGCAGGTGCAGCCGGCCCGGCCACTGCCAGCGGATCTGCCCCGTGACGATCCGGCTGCCGGCCTGTTCCGACCAGCGGCGGTGCCGGGGCCGGCCGGTGCGGGTCTCGCCGGGTGCGCCCACCTTGTCGAAGTCCCAGTTCTCGCAGACGAACGCCAACCGCCGGTCGGTGACGGTGACGTCCGCCGGCCGGAGCAGGGACCAGTGCAGGGTGCCGTTGCCCAGCGACGGGCCGAGCAGGTAACCGGCGACGTCGACCCGGCCACGCCAGAGCGCCCGTTCACCCGGGTCGAGCAACACCCGGTGGTGCCGGTCGAGCTGCGGGTAGCCGCGGTCGTCCTGGTCCGGCTGGTCGAAACGGTGCGGCCGAACGAAGTACGGGGATGCGTCGTCGCTCATCGGCGGAGGGCCTCCTGTGGACGAACTTCCTCCTGTCCAGGTTCGCGGACTCTGTGACCCGCGTCATGACACCTGTTAGGGGGTCGGCTGATCGGGTGAGGCGTATGACCGGTAGTCGCCGATCTCCTCCGCCCGTACGAGTCCGTCCTCGATCGCTCGGGCCAGCAACGCCGCCTTGGTGGCTGCCGGGCGGCCGGCGCGGGCGTACTTGATCCGGGCCCGGTCGACGTACTGCTTCACGGTGTGCTCGCTGATGTTCATCCGCCGGGCCACCGAAGCCTTCGACATCGACTGGAACCAGAGCAGCAGCGCCTCACGCTCCTTCTCGGACAGTACGGGCCGACCCGACCGGCGGTCGCCGACGATCGCACCGGCGAGCGCGGGCGGTACGTAACCACGGTCGCTGGCGGCGGCGAGCACGGTGGCCACGCAGTGCTCGCGCCCCTCGTGCTTGGCGAGGAAGGCGACCGCCCCGGCGTCGAGCACGGCCAGGATGATGTCGGCCTCGGTGTGTTCGGAGTAGACCACCACCCGGCGACCGGCGGCGCCGAGTTCGGCGACCTTGTCCAGCACCAGGTGCCCGTGCAGCCGCAGATCCAGCATGATGACGTCGGCGGCCGGTTGGTCGTCGCCGAGTACCACGTCCGGGTCCTCGCCGGTCGCCACCACGGTCAGCCGTGGCTCCTGGTCGAGCCAGGAACGTACGCCCTCCACCACCACCGGGTGGTCGTCGATGATCGCAACGGTGAAGCGCTGCTCCCGGTCGTCGCTCACGTGGCCCGCCACCGGGTCTGCGCCCATACCTGATCCCCGTCCCGCTCGTAGACGTACTCGACTTCTCCGTTGTCGGTGCCGGCCGCGGCCGGCCCGGCCGGATCCGCTCCGGTGCTCGGGGTGACCACGCTGACCACCACCTCTTCCGGCTGGGCGACCACGGTCAACCGGGCCCACTGCTGGGCGGAGGCGAGGGTCGCGGTGAGGGGTTCGGCCAGCCTGCGGCGAACGTGTACGGGCAACGCCGGCAGCGTACCAACGGAAACCAGCTCGACCGGGAGACCGTTTCGCTCCGCGATGTCCACCGCCGCGCGCAGTTCGTGCAGCAGCGGGTCCGGTACGTCGTCGGACTCCGCGATCAACCGGCGCAGCCGTGCCGCCTCCAATGCGCAGCGCCGCTGCACCACCGGATCGGTGGGGTCGGCGGAGCCGTCGGCCAGTTCCGCGAGCAGCGCCCCGGCGGTCCGGCTAACCAGGGCCAGTCGTTCCTGGCGGTCCGCTCGGGCCCGTTGGGCGGCGATCCGTTCGGCGTCGAGGGCAGCGCGGGCCGCCAACGTGCCGGCCGTACGGGCGGCCAGGGTACGCAGCACGCTGGCCGCGACGCTGAACGCGATCGGCAGGGTCGCGGTGCCGTAGGTGTACATGGCGTACCGGCTCAACCCGGCGGCGTCACCGGCGCCGTAGACGAAGACCGCGACCAGCGCGATGGCCGCCTCGGTGGCGAAGACCGCCACCAGTGCGGTGACCGGGCGTCCCCAGAGCACGAGGACGACGAACCAGCCGAGCGTGCCCCAGCCCCAGTTCGCCGGCAGGAACAGCAGCTCGGCGGGGGTGTTGACGAAGACCATCGCGTCGACCAGCAGCAGTACGCCGATCAGCCGCCAGGTCGGCGTACGTGTGCCCCGGAGCAGGTGGGCGGCGGAGATCGCGCCGACCGCGACGAAGATCAGCCAGCCGGCGCCGACCAGCCACGGCCACCGGTACACCGACCAGTTGCCGAGCAGCGCGGGCACGTTGACCACCGTGTGCCAGCCGAAGGCGATGAGCACGGCCGCGATCCGGCTGCCCCGGTCGGCGGTGGCGGCGACACCGGCCACCACGTCCCTCGGCGTCGCACCCGTACCGTCCGGTCCGGCCGTCGCGCCCGGATCGACGGCCCCGTTCCGACCCGGGGCGATGACGCCGAGCGCGACGCCGGCATCGGTGCCCCGGGCCAGCGGCGCGGTCCGTCGGGTCGCCGGGTCGTCCGTGACAGCCGGGTGCCGTGGCTCAGTGGACATCGGACCACTCCAACCGCACCCGGGTGCCGCGACCAGGGGCGGAGTCGACCTCGGACCGCCCGCCGATCGCCGCCATCCGTCCGTGGATCGACTCGCGCAGGCCGTACCGGTGCAGTGGGACCGTCAGCGGGTCGAAGCCCGGCCCGTCGTCGGAAACCTCGACCGCGACCCCCGCGCCGGCCAGGGCGGTGAGCCGCACCGAGACGGCGGTGCCGGGGGCGTGCCGGACCACGTTGGACAGCGCCTCGGCGGCGCTGTCGGCGAGCGCGTCGGCGATGTCCGGCGGCACCGCGCAGGGTTGCAGGTCGACGGTCGGGGCAAGCTCGGGCGTGCGGTGCAGGAGCGCCCGGAGCCGGTCATCGAGGGCCACCGGCACGCGTGGGTCCGGCGGCGCCGACAGCGCACGGCTGCGGGACGAGGCCAGCGCGTCGAGCGTACGCAGGTCGGCCGCCGCCCGTACGCGTAGCAGCGGTGAGCCGGCGCCCACCCCGCCGAGCCCGACGACGGTGAGTGTGGACAACACCGTGTCGTGCAGGTCGCGGTTGTGCCGGCGTTCCGCCGCTCGGGCCGCTCGGGCGATCAGCACCTCACGCGAGGCCCGCTGGTAGTCGGCGAACGCCTCGTCGGCGGCGCGGCTGCTGCGCCGGGTCAGCGCGGCCAGTCCCGCGCCGAAGATGGTCTGCACGACCAGGGTCACCGAGTGCGAGACCGCCTCGGTGTTGTTGCCGGCGAGATGAGCCCCGTACGCGTACGCCGCGGTGACGACCAGTCCGGCCGGTACGGACCGGGACGCGGGCAGCCCGAAGTGGGCGACGACGATCGACGTGCTGGCGAGGATGGCCAGCCAGCTTCCCTCACCGGGCAGGACCTCGGCGGCGACCAGCCGGTTGATCAGCAGGCAGCAGCCGATGGTCAGGGTCAGGTCGACGTAGATGATGCCGGCGGTCAGCCCGCGCCGCAGGGTCGCCACGGCGAACAGCACGGACCAGCCGGTGAGCACGACGATCGTGGTGACCAGCAGCGGCGTGGAGACCGGCGGGGTCCGTACGGCCAGCGCCACGGCCGCGCCCGCGAGGCCGCAGGTCAGCCGGAGCAGCGCCGGGAAGATCGCGAAGACCTGGTTCAGTGCGCCGCTGGCCGGCCGGTCCTCGTCGGCGGCGGGATCCGGGGCGATGCCGAGGCTGGTGACCAATGTCAATTCCTGCCCTCCCGGCGGCTGATCGGTTCACTGGCCGGACGTCCGGCATATCGACGGGGGAGAATAGCACGAATAGCCCGATCAGTTCCCGTACCGGTGCAGCCGTTACGGGCCTGTGTCCCGGCGCCGCCGCGCAGCGCCGGTTTCAGTCCACGCGGGATGGAGAAACTGGTAGGGCATGAGCGAGATTCGGGTGGGCACATCGTCGTGGGCGGACCGGCTGCTACTGGCCTCGGGCTGGTATCCGCGGGAGGCCAACACCCCGGCCGGCCGGCTGGCCTACTACGCGGACCGGTTCGACCTGGTCGAGGTGGACACCACCTACTATGCGCTCCCGGCGGTGGAGACCACCTCGGCCTGGGTCGAGCGGACACCACCGGACTTCAAGTTCAACGTCAAGGCGTTCAGCCTCTTCACCGGCCACCCCACCGCCATCTCGGCGCTGCCCCGGGACCTGCGTCCCGCCGGTGACCCGGATAGCCGGGTACGCCGACGCGACCTGCCCGAGCCGACGTACGAGGAACTGTGGGAGCGGTTCCGTGCCGTCCTGGAACCGCTCGCCGCCGCCGACAAACTGGGCGTGGTGCTGCTCCAGTTCCCGCCGTGGCTCGGTTACGGCGAGGCGGCCAAGCGGCGGATCATCGAGGTGGCCGAGCGTTGCCGACCACTGCGGGTCGCCGTCGAGTTCCGGCACAGCTCCTGGTTCGACGGGGACAACGCCCGCTACACCGTCGGTTTCCTGGCCCGCAACGACCTGTCGATGGTCTGTGTGGACATGCCACAGGGGCACACGTCCTCCGTACCGCCGGTTCTGCTCGCCACCGCGGACCCGGCGGTGGTCCGCTTCCACGGACACAGCACGGCCTGGGGCAGCGGCGACAAACAGGAAAAATTCCGGTACGCGTACGCCGAGGGCCAGCTCGCCCGGTGGGCCGACCGGCTGCGCGAGTTCGCCCGCGAAACCGACGAGCTGCACGTGCTGATGAACAACTGCTGCGGTGACCAGGCCCAACGCGACGCGGCCCGGCTCGCGGCACTGCTGCGCCGCGACGGCAGCCGACCGGACACCGAGCAGCTGACCCTGCTGCCGGTCGGCTCCTGACGTCGCCGGGGTGGCTGCGCCGGTCAGCTCCGGGCGCTCGGTCGCGGTGCCTGGATGGACAGGAACGCGTCGATGTTGCGCAGGTGCTTGGGAGTCAGCCCGAGGTGCGACTGCGGGGACACGATCAGGGTCGGCGCGAGCCGGGACAGCTCGCTGCCGTTGTCGTGGGCGCGCAGCTCCCAGGTCGCGTCGTCGTCGGTCCAGACCAGCGGCCGGCCCTCGTCGCGGACCACCCGCTCGGCCGCCGGGTACTTCCACCAGCCCTGCTCGACGGCGACCGGTGCGGCACCGGCGAGCGCCTGCTCACGCTCGTCGAACTCCGGTGAGTCCTGGGTTTCGAACCTCGGCAGCCGCAGCAGCCGGGCCAGGTTCTCGGCATCGTGCTGCCAGGTCGTGTGCCAACGGACCTCGGCCCGCCCCGACTCGTGCACTTTGCGGATGAAGTCGAGCACCGGCCGGGCCGCCAGGATCGGCCAGTCGGCACCCGCGGAGCTGGCGGTGCCGGTGACCCACTGGTCCCGGGGCCACACGTTCCGGTCGGGCCTGCGGCTGATCGCGTTGACCACGCCGTCGATGTCGAGCAGCCACACCGGTGTGGGATCGACCGTCTCCATGACAGCAGTTGTACGCCCAGCCCACCCGTACCACCAGCCTTTTCGAGCGCCGACCGCCGGTTATGGGAGACCAGCGGGGCGTCGCCGGCCAACCGGTCACATGCTGACCCGCAACGCCCGGGCGACCTCCGCGGGCTCGACCTCGCCGGGCTGACCCCAGACCGCCCTAGCCCGAGAGATCTTGAGCGCGAGGTTCTCGACCAGCTCCCGTACCCGGTCAGGGGGAACGTCCGGGGCGGAGACGACCTTGAAGTAGCGCACCGAATCGACCAGCGCCGACTTCACCCGCTCGTGGGACAGGTACAGGCCGAGGTCGGCCTCCCACCGTACGGTCGCCTCCGCCGGCAGCCGGGCCTGCCAGGCGGCCCGCATCGCGGCCTCGTCGTCGGGCAGGTAGGCCATCTTGTGTAGGTGCCCGCACAGGTCGTAGACCGGGTCACCCCAGAGCGCGAACTCCCAGTCGATGATCACGACCCGGCCGGCCGGCGTGAGGATCATGTTCTTGCGATGTACGTCGGCGTGGACCAGACGGAACGGGCGCGAGTTCAGCTCCGACCAGACGATCGGTGCGAATGGGTCGGCGGGGAAGCGCAACTCGTCCCAGAGCCAGCCGAACTGCTCCCGGTTCTCCCGATGCACCCCCCTAGTGATGTTGCTGAGCTGGCTGGCGAAGCCGGCGGAGTCACCGTCACACGGCCAGTCGGCCGGCGGCGGCGGAAGTTCGGACGCTGGCACCGACCCCATGGTCAGGAAGAACTCGGCCACCTGCTCGACCAGGCCGTCGGGCACGGCGGTGTCCTTGGGTGCCACCGCGTCGACCACCAAGCCTTCGATGTATTCGTGCACCTGGAACGCGGGATCGGCATGCACCGCGCGTAGCTTCGGGACGGCCGGGACGTGCCGGCCGACGGCGGCCAGCACCAGATGCTCGGGCCAGATCGCCAGGTCCATCGTGTCGATGCCCGGAATCGGGACGCGAACCAGATCGTCCCCGACTCGGACGTTGTGGTTGTAGAAACCGGCTGCGCGGTCTTCCCGACCGAGCGCCTCCCGGTAGAGAGCCGAGAGCCCATCGCCGGTGAGCAGTTCCAGCACACCGCCTATCCGGCGGTCCAGGTCGGTCACGCCCTCCGGCAGGCGTAGGGCGGCGCGTGCCCGGGTGACCGCGGCCTCGAGGTCCGGTGCGGGCGCCCCGAGACGTTCCGCGAGCCGCACCCCGGCGATTACCAGGGTCGGGTAGACCTCGACCGTCTCCAGTTCGGCGATCGCCCAGCGGATCGAGGCGAGCGCTTCCGTATGGCGGCCGAGTCGGGCCGACAGGGCGGCCCGGTAGAGCTCCGCGCGGGCCCGGCCGGAGCGGTACGCCGAACGTTCGAACGCCGCGACCGCCTCGGTGAGGGCATGCTCGGCCGCGCCGAGTTCACCCAGGGCGGTATGGGCGAGACCCAGCGCGCAGTAGGCCTTGCCGATCTCGTGGTCCGCGCCGATCTCGCGCTGCCGGGCGAGGGCGGCGTGCGCCGCCGGCACCGCCGCCCGAGGATTGGTGACCGCCAGCAGCTCCGCCCGATTGGTCATGATGTCCGCAAGGCCGATCGCGCTACGCGCGGTGGTGTAACTCGCCTGAGCCCGAGCGAGGTAGTCGGCTGACGCCGGGTAGTCGAAGGCGAACCGGTAGCCCAGGTGGAGCAACCGTTGCACGTTGCCGCGCTCCTCGTGACAGTGGGCCGGCAGCACCCGCTCGATCTCTGTCGCGGCCGCCACGGCGTCAACGAAGCGGCCCTGTGCCATGTGCAGGTCGCCTGCCCAGAGGCCGGCGTCCAACCTGGCCGCACCGTCGTAGCCCTGCCAGACCACCTCGTAACGGTGCAGCGCGTCCGCCGTGTCGCCGAGGATCCGACGGGCGTGCGCCGCCGCCACCGCAAGGCGTGCCCAGACCTGGTCGGCCGGTGGCTCGATGGGCAGCTCAGCGGTGAGCTCCGCCGCCGCCGCGGCATCGCCGTGCATGACCAGCGTCTCGGCACGCAGGCAGGTGGCCAGGTGTTCGAGTTCGGTCGCGTCCGCCTCGACCAGATAGTCCTCCAGGTCTGCCAGCATGCCCTCCACCCCGGACGTGGCCGACGCCGTGCGCACCCGGTCGCTGTAGTCGAGAAAGGTGGTCGGCGACAGGTCGTCACCGCAGAGTCCGTGGTAGGCCGCCTCGCGCAGCGCCACCACCATCTCCGCCGGTGTCACCCCCGGCCGGTTGGCCCGGTCCCGCCAGACGCGGTGCAGCAGGCGGTGCAGGGCTACCCGGCTGCGTACGCTCAGCCGGCGCCGCATCGTCGACGCCATAAGCTGATGCAGTTGCAATCCAAAGTCACCGGCGGGCTGCACGAACGAGTAGCCGATCAGCGACTCCCAGGCCAGCGTGTGTGACGGCAGGGCGTACGCTTCCGCGACCGCCTGGAACACCTCGCTGTCGAAGAGCCGGGCCGGACTCAACAGTTCCAGCATCCGTACGTCCACCGGGTCGACATGCTGGAGGAAGCGTTCCAGGATCGCGTCCGGCGACACCACCGAACCGTCTGTGGCCGCGGTGCCGGCATCCGTGGCGAGGTGCAGGAAGAAAGGCACCCCCTCGCTGCCCTGCGCGATCGAGCTGGCCAGTTCGGGGTCCTCCACGCCGATCGCCACGAGCAACTCCAGCCGAGCCGGAAGCGGCAGGCCGCCGATGGGGATGGTGCGGGTGAGGGTTGCCCACGCCGGGTCGTACCGGTGCCAGTCAATCGGCTCCCGGCTGGCGACCACGGTGAGACCGTCGTCCACCTGGGCCACCAGGTCACGCAGCCAGCCATCGACGGCGGCGGTCCGGCCAGCCCGGGCGGCGCCCCCGATCAGCGCCTCGTACGCGTCGACGAACAGGACCTGCGGCGCCCGCCCGCTGGCGCGCAGGTCTGCCGCGAACAGGTACGTCACCGCGTCCATGAGTTGGGGCAGCGACAACTGGTCGAGCTCGCGCAGGGTCTCGTCATGCCGCAACTGGTGCCAGCGACGCAGGTTGCGGTCGGCCAGGTCGATCAGCTTGACCGCCGTGCCGAACACCGGGACGGCGGTGAACTGGTCAAGCAGCGAGGTCAGCACCTCGCTGTTCTCGACCAGCGCCCGCCCCTCCCGCCCGAGGCTGAGTCGTGGATGGAGCCGTTGCCACAACACGGCGTATGCGATGTCGAACCGGTGGAATGCCACCCGCTGCTGGCCGAACTGGGTCCGCAGCACTGCCAGTGCGTCCTGGTGTTCCCGCTGGGCAGGCACCTGAAGGTCGAGCACGGCCGTCGGATGGGGGTCCGGTACCCGCTTGCGGAGTTCGACCAGGAGGCGGGACTTTCCGATCCCGCCGATTCCGGTCAGGTTCACCACCCGGGTCTCGTTCTCGTACCCGGCCAGCAGTTCCTGGAAGGCGGCGAGCACCGGTTCCCGGTCGACGAACGGCCGGCGGGAGGTACCCGGCCGGAAGCGGGGGGTGAGTGCCATGACAACCTCCGTGGCAGCGCGTTGATCCGTTGACGCGCCGTTTGCTCGTACGCCCGGCACGCCCCACATTAGGCGATGGTGGATAGTCGCCTGATTCCCCGAACCGAGGTCGACAGCGGCGGGCGTGGGAGGAAACTTGACTCTGACACGGTGTCAGGGGCCACGGTGGGACAGGTCATGTTCAGTATCGGAGACTTCGCCAAGCTCGGCCGGGTGTCGGTCCGGATGCTGCGTCACTACGACGCGATCGGACTGCTGCGCCCGGCTGCCGTGGATCCCGCCAGCGGATACCGCTCCTACCACGCCGACCAACTGCGCCGGCTCAACCGGGTGATCGCCCTGAAGGATCTCGGCTTCACCCTCCAGCAGGTGCAGAGGGTGCTCGACGACGAGTTGGACGTCGAGCAGCTGCGCGGCATGTTGCGCCTGCAACGGGCGGAACTGGCCGCGCGGCTGGCGGCGGACGCGGCCCGGCTGACCGGGATCGAGGCGAGGCTCCGGATGATCGAGAACGAGGGCCACATGCACACCGAGGACGTTGTACTCAAGAAGATCGCCCCGGTCCGGGTCGCCGAACTCAGCGCGGTCGCGGCCAGCTACGAGAGCGTCGACATCATGCCGGTGATCCACCCGCTCTATCCCGAGCTGCTCTGCCGGCTCGACGCGGCCGGGGTCGCCGTGACCGGCCCGTCGGTCGCGTACTACGACCCGGCGCCGGGTGACTCCGGCGAGGCGGTCGTGGTGCACGCAGCGATTCAGGTCGCGGTCGCACCCCGCGACGACCACGACTTCACCATCGTCGACCTGCCCGGCATCGACTCCGCGGCGACGATCATCCACCGTGGTCCGATGCACGAGGCCGACCGGAGCATGCACATCCTGGCCGGCTGGGTCGAGGAGCACGGTTACCGCATGATCGGGTACGCCCGCGAGGTCTGCCTGGAGTTCGTGCCGGACGACCCGGACAAGTGGGTCCACGAGTTCCAGGTCGAGGTCGCCCGGTAGCGCTCCGGTAACCGGGGCCGCCGAGGTGAACCGTTCTCGCGGTGGGAAACCGTCTTCGCGGTGGGGAACCGTCTTCGTGGTGACGCGTTCTCCGCGACGGTGACCCGTTTTCCGTTGCGGTGAACCGTACGCGGTCCCGGATCCGATGAGGGGTTGTGACCGTACTGTCCGGGCAGCCGCCGAGCGACGCCGAGCTGCTGGCCTCGATCCGGGCCGGCGACCGGGCCGCGTTCGAGCTGTTCTACCGGCGCTACGCGAACTGGTTGGTGCTGCGGCTGCGGTACCGCTGCGCCGACCCGGCGCTGGTCGACGACGTGGTGCAGGAAACCTTTCTGGCGGTCTGGCGGGGCACCGCGCACTACCGCGACCAGCCGACCGGAGAGGTCGCCGGCTGGCTGTGGCGGATCGGGTCGCGCCGGCTGATCGACGCGTTGCGCGGGCACGGCGCCCGGGAACGGCTGGCCCGGCTGCTCACCCGATACCGGCCCCGGGACGCGCCGTCGGCCGAGGAGCAGGTGCTGCTCGCGGTCGAGCACGGCGACCTGGCCGGCGCGATCGAGCGACTCTCACCCGAGCTGCGGGCGGTACTGCAGGCGACCGTGCTCGACGGTCTCAGCACCGGGGAGGCGGCGGTGCTGCTCGGCATTCCGGCCGGCACGGTGAAGACCAGGGCGATGCGGGCCCGCCGGCAACTACGCCAGGAGCTGACATGAACCGGCGGACCGGCACGAGCCGGGTGAACGGGGTGTACCGGGTGAACGGCGTGTACCGGGTGAACGGCGTGTACCGGGTGAACGGCGTGTGCCGGGGGATCGGCCCGGACCGGGGGAGGCGGCCATGACCAGCCCGCACTGGCACGTGCCGGACGAGGAGCTGCGCCGGTACGCCGACGGCCTCCTCGCCCCGCCGCTGTTCTGGTCGACCGACGCGCACCTGCTCGGCTGCGCCGACTGCCGGTCCCGGCTCGCGTCGGTCGCCGACCCGGAACCCGTACGCGCCGGCTGGGCCCGGCTGGACGGTGAACTCGACGCGCCCGTACCCGGTCCGGTCGAGCGTCTGCTGCTCCGGCTCGGGGTGGCCGACCACACCGCCCGGCTGCTCGCCGCCACCCGGGTGCTGCGCCGCTCCTGGCTGGCCGCGGTCGCCACCACCCTGGTGCTCACCATCACCCTGGCGCACCTGGCCCACCCGGTGGTGTTCCTCATGGTGGCGCCCCTGCTGCCGCTGGTCGGCGTCGCCGCCTCGTACGGTCCAAGCGCCGACCCCACGTACGAGATCGCGCTGGTGGCGCCGCTGCACTCGTTCCGGCTGCTGCTCCTGCGCTCGGTGGCGGTGCTGGGCGCGACCAGCGTGTTGAGCGTCCTGGCCAGCCTGGGCCTGCCCGACTACGGCCTGCGGGCGCTCGGCTGGTTCCTGCCCGCGCTGGCGTTGACGCTGCTCAGCCTCGCGCTGACGCCCCGACTCGGTCCGGTTCTCGCCGCCGTCGCGGTCGGGCTGGGCTGGGTCGTCCTGCTGGCCGGCACGCTGCCCGGCCACGCCGACAACGCGGTGCTCTTCACCCGTGGCGGCCAGGTCGCGATGGCGCTCGCCTGTGCGCTCACGGCCACCCTGCTCCACCGGCTCCGGCCGGCGTTCGACGTGCCCCGCCGGATCGATCGTGCCCCGAACACCGGGGCCGGGAGGATGTCATGACCAGCACACCGACCGGAGTCGCCGCGGTCCGCGCCACCGACCTGTCCCTGCGGTACGGGCGTACCGTCGCCCTGCGGCAGGTGTCCCTGACCATGCACGACGGGGTCACCGGCCTGCTCGGGCCGAACGGCGCGGGCAAGACGACCCTGCTGCGGATCCTCGCCACCGCCCTGCTCCCCGACGACGGCGAACTGACCGTGCTCGGCCACGACCCGCGTACGGCGCCGGGGCGACTGGCCGTCCGGCGCCGGCTCGGCTACCTGCCGCAGAGTCCGGGCTTCCACCCGAACTTCACCGCGTTCGAGTTCGTCGACTACGTGGCGATCCTCAAGGAGCTGACCCACCGGCGCGACCGGCACGAGGAGGTACGCCGGGTGCTCGCCACCGTCGGCCTGGACGCCCAGCGGGGCAAGAAGATCAAGGCGCTTTCCGGCGGCATGCGGCAGCGGGTGGCGGTCGCGGCGGCCCTCGTCGGCGACCCGGAACTGCTGATCCTCGACGAGCCGACGGTCGGTCTCGACCCCGAGAAGCGGCTGCGGTTCCGGGAGCTGATCGCCGGGCTCGGTGAGGGGCGAGCGGTGCTGCTCTCCACCCACCAGACCGAGGACGTGCTGATGCTCTGCCGGCGGGTGGTCGTACTCGACCACGGCACGGTGAAGTTCGAGGGTCCACCCGCGGACCTGGTCGCGCTCGCCCACGGCCGGGTCTGGACCGGCGACGTACGGGCCGAGGGCACGCTCGCGTCGTGGCGCACCGGGACCGGTCGCTACCGGCACATCGGTGACCCGCCGCCCGGTGCCGAACTGCTCGATCCGACGATCGAGGACGGCTATCTCATGCTCGTCGACGTGACGGCCGAGGAGGGGGTCCCGGTATGACCACCACGCTGCGATCGCGACCGGTACGGACCGACGACCGACCCGAGCCGACCACCGCGGACCGCTGGGCGGCCACCGTGGCACTCGCCCGGGGCGAGGCGAAACGCGGACTGCGCCATCCGGCCACCGTCGCCGCCGTACTGCTGCTCGTCGGCCCGTGGCTGTACGGGTGGCTGGCCGGGACCGCGAACCGTTACCCGGTGCTCCAGGACACCGACCGGAGCCTGCAGTTCGTGACCGTGCTCCTGTTCGGGGGTGCCGCCCTGATCGTCGGCAACCTCGCGGTGCTGCGCCCGCGTCGGCACCGCACCACCGCCCTGTACGACGTACTCGTGCTCCCGGTCGCCTGGCGTACCGCCGCGCACCTGCTCACCACGCTCGCGTTCGGACTGCTCGCCGCCGTACTCGTGGCGGTGCTGGTGACCGTGGCGGCCGTACTTCCCGGCGCGGCCGGGCGGCTCGACCCGTACGAGCTGCTCACCACCCCGGTCGCGGTGGTGCTGCTCGGCGCGGTCGGGGTACTGCTGGCCCGGCTGGTCGGCTCGGTCCTCGTAGCCGTGCTCGCGGTGCTCGGATCCGGCGTGCTGATGATGGCACCCGACCTGATACCGCTGTCCGACGACAGCCGACTGGCCTGGTTCCTGCCGGTCACGTCGCAGGACGCGCCGGTGCCGCTGCCGGTCGACCTGCTGGCCCGGCCGGCCGGACCGCACCTGGTCTACCTGACCGGGCTGGTGGCGCTGGTCGCCGTCGCGGCACTGGCCCGCGCCGGTGCCCGTGGCCGCCGCACTGTGACGGCCGGTCTGCTGGGGTTCGCGCTGCTGGTCGGTGGTGGGGTGGTGCAGGCCCGCCCGGTGGACGACGCCGTGGTCGCCGCCCGCATCACGGCCACCGACAACCCCGCGGCCCAGCAGACCTGCCGCCGGATCGACCGGGTCAGCTACTGCGCGTTCCCGGACTTCGCCCCCTGGGTCGACGCCTGGGACGAGGTGCTGCGGGGTGTGCTGCGCCGGGTGCCGGCCGCCGAGGCGGAGCAGCCGCTGGCCGTACGGCAGCGCGTCTGGGCCCACGGGTACCCGGAGGCGGGCGGTGTGACGACCCAGGAGGAACGGCAGGCACGGGCGGATGCGTGGCGGCGCGGCGACGTCGCGGCGGGGACTCCCAGCACGATCAGCGTCGGCACCAGGTGGGGCCGGGGCCAGGAAGAGGCCGAGTTCGCCGGGCTGGTCGCGTACGAGGTGATGAGCCGCAGGGGCGCGGGAGCCGACGGGATGGTCTGCGGTGCGCGGGGCGTACTGGTCGGCTGGCTGGCCGGTCAGGCGACGCCGGAGACCGCCGCCGGGCTGCGGATGGCCGACGAGAACAGCTGGGGCGGAATCCAGTTCGGCGAGCCGAGTTTCCACCAGGGGGTGAGCGTGACGGACCGGGAGATGGTGGTCGTGTGGGAGTTGTTGCGGCGGCCGGCCGACGAGGTCGCCGTGGTGGTGCGGCGGAACTGGGCGGAGTTGACCGCACCGGACACGTCGACCGAGCGGGTGGGCGAGTTGTTCGGCGTAACCGTCCCGCCGCAGGTGCCGGAGGACGAGCGGGGCGTATGTACGGCGTGAGCAGGTTCGGCACGATGCTGGCCCTGCTCAGACCCACCGCGTACGCGATGAGGTGGGTGCCGCTGCTGGCCGCCTGCGGGTTCGGGCTGGCCGTGGTCGGGGTGCCGTCCGCCACGGCGGTGGTGCTGTCGGCCGAGGACCTGAGCACCCTGCTCCGGGTCGGTGCGATGGCCGGTGCGCTCGGTGCCGCGTTCGTGCTCGACGATCCGGCCGAGCGCAGCATTGCCGTGGTGCCGACCCAGCGCCCGGCCCGGCACCTGCTGCGGGTGCTGATCGCACTGCCGGTGCTCGCCGCCTGGTGGGTCGGCATGCTGGCGGTGACCGTCGCCGGGGCCGGACCCGGGATCGGGCCGGTGGTGCCGCTGGCGGATCTCACCGTGGAGGCGACGGCGATCGTCGCCCTGGTCGTCGCGCTCGCGGCAATGGCGAGGCGGCGGAGCGAGTCGGGGATCGTCAGCACGGTGGCGGCGCCGGCCCTGCTGGTCGGGCTGGTGGTGCTGTACCTGGTGCCGGAGCGGATCGCCCTGTTTGTCGTACCCGATGATCCGCGGTGGGCGGCCGCCCACGACCGTTGGTCGGTCCTCGCGATCCTCGCGCTGGCTGGTTTTCTCCGGGCCGGCATCGAGCCGATCCGGCGGCCGCCGTGGAGCCGACCCGGCGCGGCCCGGCGGCTTACCGGGTGAGGGCGGGTTGACCGGGTGAGGGCGGCCTACCGGGTGAAGGTGAAGTAGCGCAGGTCCGGGTCGAAGGTGGCCGGTGCGACGGTGAGTTGGTAGAGGCCGACACTGAGGGTCTGGTCGGCGGGGGCGGCGAAGGCCAGTTCGCGGAAGCCGGCCCCGGTGCACCAGGCGCGGATGCTCGGGGTCAGGTCCGGGGCACGGCGGTGCCGGGTCCAGATCACGAAGCCGTTCGGCGCGCAGAGCTGTGGCAGGGCCGCCACGGTCGCCTGTACGTCGGCGTCGGAGATGTTGCCGAATACGCCGCACATCAGCACGATGTCAGCGGGTACGGCACCGAGGTACGACGCCGCCACGCCAGCGTCGGCCTCCACCACCTCGATCTGCCGGTCCAGCCCCGCCGCCGACGCCGCAACCCGTGCCGCCTTCGCGTTCGTCGGATCCAACTCGACCAGCCGAGCCCGTACGTCCATCCGGCGTGGATGGTCGCCGAGCACTCCGAGCACGTCCCGCCCCTCACCGGCACAGCCGCTGACCAGCCGGACCGGACCCGGTGCAGCTTCCGCGAGCGCCTGCCGCAACTGGTCCTGCACCAGCCGCAGCCGGTGCCACAGGTGCGATCCCGGCTGGTCGTACGCGCTGTGCCACTCGGTGCCGTAGCGGTTCATGCCGGCAACTCCCCGTCTCGATGTGTGACCCGTACCCATCATCGCCGAACGGACCGGGAGACTGTGGCACCCTCGACGCAGAGCCGCCACGGACTCGACGACTTGGGGAGAGAAATGACCGACCAGTACGGCCAGGGCTCCCAAGCACAGCCGTCCGCCCAGCCGAACCCACAACCGCTCCCCGCCCAGCCCGGCGGCCCGTCTCCGTACGCGCAGGCGCCCGATCCGTACGCCGAGCCGACCTCGCCGCCGTCGTACCCGGGCGCGGCGCCGTTTCCGTACCCGGACGGTGGTCCTTATCCGTACGGGGATCCGGGTCAGCCGGTTCCGCAGCGTAATCGCGCGAAGCCGTTTCTTGTTGCCGCCGCCGGTCTGCTCGCGCTCTTCGTGCTCGCACTCGGTGGGCTCGCGATCTGGGACGGTGTCCGGGAGGACAGCGGCGTCGCGGGCTGCCGGTCGTTGGCGGAGCGGACCTCCGGCGAGAACCGTGAGTTGGCCGAGGACGAGCACCGTGAGCTGCGCGAGCAGTTCGCGGACTCCGACATCCGGGCGATCCGGGAGCACGGTACCCAGATGATGGACGTGCTGTGGGAGGTGTCGAAGCTGCCGCCGGGCGAGGAGATGGGCGCGCTGCGTTACCTGCCGCAGTTGTCCGCGCACGCCGAAGGGCTGCGCCGGGCCTGCGCTGACCAGGGTGTGGTGATCTCGCCCAATCTGCCCGACTAGTCCGCTCACCGTCCGCGTACCGGACCCGACGGGGTCCGTAAGCTGCATCTGACCGGCTGCGCGGTGCCCGGCAACGGCCGCCGCGGGCGAGGGTCGGGTCCCCCGGGACGGAGGAGAGACGAGATCATGACGCGCGAGCGAATCGGCCTGGTGGTGCACACGGGTCGGCAGGCGGCGGTCGAGGCCGCCGGTTTGGTGCGTCGGTGGGCGAACGCGAACGACATCACGGTCAGTGACATCGACGTCTGGGAGCGGGACTGGGAGAACTGCCACCGGCGCAACGCGGTGGACGAGGCCGAGGCCGCCGGTCATCCGGCGCTCGTCGTCACGGTCGGTGGCGACGGTACGTTCCTGCGCGGTGCCCGGATCGCGGCCGAGGACGGCGTACCCGTACTCGGCATCAACGTCGGCCGGGTGGGTTTCCTGACCGAGGTCGACCCGAGCGAGATCGGCGCGGCCCTGGACGCGTTCTTCTCCGGGAACGTGCACATGGACGAGCGGCTGATGCTGACCCTCTGCGCCTCCCGCCCGCTGGAGATCCCGAAGGGCATGCAGGACCTGCTCCGGTACGGGCGCGGCCCGTTGCTGCCCCCGCCGCCGTTGCGGCAGCCGGAGGAGCCGATCAACCGCGCCGGGGTGGCGCTGGACGTGACCGCGCTCAACGACATCGTGTTCGAGAAGCTGGCCCGCGACCGGCAGGCGAGTCTCGGGGTCTACCTGGACGAGAGCCTGTTCACCTCGTACTCGGCGGACGCGCTGGTGGTGGCGAGCCCGACCGGCTCGACCGCGTACAGCTTCGCCGCCGGTGGCCCGATCCTGTCGCCCCGGCTGCGGGCGCTGGTGCTGACCCCGGTCGCCGCCCACATGGTCTTCAACCGCAGCATGGTCGTGGCCGCCGACGAGGCGGTATCCGTACGGGTGCTCGACCACTCGGGCTCGGTGGCGGTCAGCGTCGACGGGCAACTCCGGGGCGTGTTGAACCCGGGCGACTGGGTCACCGTGCAACCGGCGGCGCAACCGGCCAAACTGGTCCGGCTCCACTCGTCGCACTTCTACTCCCGACTGCGGGAGAAGTTCTCCCTCGCCGGTGCCCCGGCCGCGATCGCCGACAGCGAGCCGGTACGCGGCCGGGTGGAGTGAAGGGGGCGCCGCGTTACGGCAGTATCGACCGCTCGGATCGTCGTCCGGGCGGCGAGCACCGCGCCGCCGTCCGACGCCGGTCGGCGGCGCCGATCGTGGCTCAGGCGGTGGCGGCAAGCAGGTCGTGGACCGCGGCGGGGCCGGTTTCGTCCTGGTTGCTGAGGATGACGAGGCGGCGGTCGGAGTCGGGCAGCCAGGCCGCGAATGCCTTGAAGCCAGCGTTGTCGCCCGAGTGCTGGCGCCATCGCTCGCCGTTGACCGTGCCGATGAACCAGCCGTAGCCGTAGCTGCGCAACTCGGGGCCGTGAATGGTGGCTGCGTGCTCGGTGAACGTCAGCCGCAGCGACTCCGGGCCGAGCAACCGCCCGGCCGGTAGCCCGTCGAGCCACGCCCGCATGTCGTCGACGGTCGACCAGGCGTCACCCGCGCCCATCCCCACCGAGTCCAACTCGAACGACGGCACGGGCTTGTCGGCGGCATGGCCGCGGGCCACGTCGGTGCGGTCGCCGGGGGCGCCGACGAACGTACGGTCCATGCCCATGGGGGTGAAGATCTCGTCGTCCAGGAACTCACGGTACGGCCGGTCGGCGGCTCGTTGCACGACGTGGGCCAGCAGGACGTAACCGGGACTGCTGTATTGCCAAGCGGTGCCGGGCTCGAACAGCGGCGCGGCCTGGTGGAAGACGGCGATCAGGTCGTCCGGTGCCATCCCGGCGGTCAGGTCGATCGTCGGGTAGTCCTTCCAGTGGCCGAGACCGGAACTGTGCACCAGAAGCTGGTGCAGGGTGATCGGTTCCCACGATCGCGGGCAGCCGCCGATCCACCGGCCGACCCGGTCGTCCAGGGCCAGGGCACCCCGCTCGGCGAGCAGGAGAACCGCCGCCGCGGTGAACTGCTTGCTGATCGAAGCGATCTGGTAGCGGGTCTGCCGCGAGTTGACCGTGCCGGTCGCCGCGTCGGCGTACCCGCTGTCGACCTGGGCCAGGACCGTGTCGCCGCGGGTGACCAGGATCGAGCCACGGACCGGCTGGGTGGCTGGTGTCATGGCTCGACTCTAGGACTTCGCGCGGGCGGCGAGCAGTTGCCGGATCTCCTCCTTCAGGTGGTCCGACACACCGTCGGCCTCCACCAGCCGGGGCAGCAACTCCGGCTCCAGCATCCAGGCCCGGAACCCCTCCGCGATGCTCACCCCACGCTCCGGGCGGTGGACCACGCGTACGTCGTCACCGGCGCGGACCTCGCCGGGCTCGACCACCCGCAGGTACGCACCCGGCCGCGCCTCCCGGGTGAAGCGTTTCACCCAGCGTGGCTCGGCCATCTTCAGCTGGAAGGTGGCGCACGGTATCCGGCCGAACGTGGTCTCCAGCAACAGGTCGGCACCGATCCGCCAGCGTTCACCGATGAACGCGCCGTTGACGTCCAAGCCGGTCGTGGTCAGGTTCTCGCCGAAGACGCCACCCCGCAGCGGGCGCCCCAGTTCGGTCTCCCACCAGTCGTAGTCCTCGCGGGCGTAGGCGTACACCGCCTGGTCGTCGCCGCCGTGGTGGGCGATGTCGAAGATCTGGTCACCGACCAGGCCGCTGTGCAGCCCGGTGGTTTTCGGGCCGGGTGCCCGGACCTGCACCGGGCCGTCGACGGGCTGCTTGTTGATGCCGGTGACACCGACCGACTTGGCGCTGTTCGGCTCCGGTACGGCCAGGTTCACCGAGAGAATCATCCCCATGGATCCGACCATACGCGGGGTGCCCCCGGTACGGGTGGCCGTACCGGCACCGGTTCAATGTGCGCATGGTTGTGCGAATCGACGTGGACGCGGTGCGCGGTGCGGTGGATCCGGCGGTCTACCGCGAGGCCGAGGAACTGCTGGCCGGAGGCAGGCTGGGCCGTACCGTCGAGGTGGGCGGCGGCCTGATCGGAGCCGTACACGACGAGGACGCCACCGCGTACGAGGTGTGGGTCGGCGTGGTCGGTGGCGCGTTCACCGGCGAGTGCGAGTGTGCCGCGTCGGAGGCCGATCCGGAGGAGCTGTGCGTGCACGCGGTCACGCTGACGCTCGCCGCCCTCCGCGACGGCTTCCACTGGTCGTCGGCGGCCACCGCCCCGTCGACCGTCGAGGTCGACCCGGAGGTCCGCCGGTTGGCCGAGGTCGCCGCCACCCTCCCGGTCCGCCGGCTGGCCATGTTGGTCGCCGAGCACGCGGTCACCGACCGCCGGCTGGAGACCAGGCTGTTGACGTACGCCGGACAGCTCGGCGCCCCGACGGACGCGGAACTGGCCGACGTGCGCGCGACCGTCGACGGCCTGACCGTCACCGACCAGTCCGATCCGTACGACGTGGCCAAGGCCGGTCAGCAACTCGTCGAGGAGTTGGAGGTGCTCGCCCAGCGGCCCGTCACCGAGGCGACCCTGCTGACCGTCGAGTACGCCGCCCGCCGCTGGGACACGCGTCTGGGACCGCTCGGTGCCGTCGCCGACGACGAGGACTTCGAGGAGATCGGCTCGGCCCTGCGTGCGGTGCACGTACGGCTCTGTGTGGAACTGCGTCCCGACCCGGACGCGCTGGTCGAGCGGATGCTCGACATCGTCGAAGCGGCCGAGCCGGTCACCTCGTGCCTCGACCTGCCGACCGACTACCTCCCGGTCCTCGGCCCCGACCACGTCGCCGCCCTTGGCGACTAGGCCTGGTCCGGCAACGGATACATTGCGCGGATGTTCGCGATCACGCTGGCCGACGGGGCCGAACTGCGCCCGCTGGAACCGTGGCAGGCCGAGGAGTTCCTCGCCCACATGGACCGCGCCCGCGCCGCCGTGGACCCGTGGATTCCGTGGGCGAGCCGAAGCACCGACCTGGACTCGGCCCGCGCCACGCTCCAGCGGTACGCCGACCTCGCCGCCCGCGACGCCGGCCGGCTGTACGGCATCTGGCTCAACGGCACCCTCGTCGGCGGGACCATGTACACCTCCTTCGACGCCACCGCCGGCAGCTGTGAGATCGGCTGCTGGCTGGAACCGGCCGGGCAGGGCAGAGGCCTGATCACCCGGGCGGCCGGGCACCTCGTCGACTGGGCGGTACGCGTACGCGGCATCCACCGGGTCGAGTGGCGTACCAGCCCGCAGAACACCGCCAGCAGTAACGTCGCGCGCCGGCTCGGCATGCGGCTGGACGGCGTACTACGCGAGACGTTCCCGCACCGGGGAATCCGCCACGACACCGAGATCTGGTCACTACTCGCCCCGGAGTGGCTCACCCGTACCCCAGGATCCCCTGGCGCTTAGGGCGTACGGAAATGACCGGTCGCTGATGTCGTTCCACCTTTCCGGTGACCCGTTTCGCTGAATGTGGAAACTGCGTGTTCGGGTGGCTCGCAGAGGTTGCGACACGGGCTCATGTCCTTAGAGGAGGGTTAACTCTTCAGCCGCACAGAGTGACCGAATGATGCTCTGCTGTCGCGTCCGAGCTGTGGCAACGTCTGTGCTCGCACTCCCGATGCGGGGTGCCACCGACATTGACGCGGAGAAGACCATGAGTACCCCGAACCACCCCGGCCAGGAGCCGCCGTACCAGCCCGAGCCGCCGCACACCCCGTACCCGCCGCAGCCGACCTACCAGCCCGGCGTGGCCAGCTACCACCCTGCCCCGCCGCCCGGATACCCGGCCGCGGCGCCGCCGCCGGGTTATCCGGTCGCACCGCCACCTCCGCGCAAGCGCCGACGGTGGCTGGTGCCGAGCCTGATCGGGGCGGGCATCGTGGTCGCACTCTGCTGTGGCGGCACGATCATCGCGGCCAACTCCGGCGACCTGGACGAGACGAACAGCTCGGCCGCCGCGCCGGCCGGGACCCCGACGGCGGCCGGGTCCGACGCCCCGGCGGCGCCGAAGGCCGCCGAACCCGCCAAGACCGAGGCGCCGAAGCCACCGCCGGAGGGCCCGAAGAAGTACAAGGTCGGTGAAACCGTACGCGGCGGCGACTTCGAATTCGTCGTGCACGGCGTCAAGTGCGGCATCGCGCAGGTCGGCAGTTCCTATCTGAACCGAAAGGCGCAGGGCACGTTCTGCCGGACCGATGTCTCGGTGAAGAACGTGACGAAGAAGGCCCATCTGTTCCATGCTGACGGAACCGTCAGTGCGCAGGATGCGAGCGACCGCGAATACGAGGCGGACGGTGAGGCGAACATCTACGGCAACAAGGATGGCGCCGGTTTCCTGGACGAGATCAATCCGGGCAACTCGATCCGCGCCTTCGTCTACTTCGACGTACCGAAGAACACGAAACTGACCACGATCACCTTCGACGCCGGACTGTTCACCCTCGCCGAAGATGCTGTGGTCACGCTCTGACGGTGGTCGCGGCCGCACGTACGCGCCGAGTAGGTCAAGCTGTCGGCTTGACCTCAAGTGAGCTTCAACTCGCAGGCTGGTCATCCACGGAGAACGGAGCTGTTGATGATCGACCCGAGTACGCCGATCCGCCTGGCCCGACCCAGTAGTGACCTGGCGGCGGCCGAACGCTTCTACGTGCACGGTCTGGGCCTGGATGTGCTCTACCGCGGTGTCGCGGGTGGCCCGGACGAGCACGACCTGCTGATGCTTGGCTGGCCGGAGGCGTCCTGGCACCTGGAGTTGGTCGGCGGGGCGAATCTCACGGTGCGCCCGTCACCGACCGAGGAGGACCTGTTTGTGCTCTATCTGGCCGGGCCGGTGGACGACGCGCTGGTGACCCGGCTGGAGCAGGCCGGTGGGCGGCGGGTGTCACAGGGTGCGTACTGGGACCGGTGGGGCGTGACGGTCGAGGATCCGGACGGTTACCGGCTGGTGCTGTCCAGCCGGTCGTGGTCCAACGGGGGCTAGCCCGGAACCGCTATCGAGGGGGCGCTTCGAGGAAGTGCAGCAGCCGGTCGGTGAGTTCGGCCGGCTGCTCCTCGAAGATCCAGTGCCCGGAGTCCTCGATGACGTCGCCGCTCACTGTGGTCGCGTACTGCCGGACCTGGGTCTGTACGGCGTCGCCGAGGCTGGCTCTGGCACCGAGGGCGAGCACCGGCATGGCGAGTTTCGTCTTGGCGTACTCGCTGTTGTCGGCGACGTCCTGCGGCAGGGCGCGGAAGTATTCGAAGCTCGCCCGCAGGTGCGCGTCGTCCTCCAGGTGTCGGGCGTACTCGCGTACGTCGTCGGCGGTGATGCCGTCCTGCACCTCCATCGAGTCGGTGAACCGGTCCACCCAGAGGTCCTCCCGACCGTCCATGATCTGCTCCGGCAGCCCGTTGGGCAGGCTGAAGAAGCCGATGTTCCAGAATCCGGGGCCGTCCTCGGTCAGCGCCGGGATCTGGAAGAGGCTCCGGTCCGGGATCGGTGCCTCGGTGAGCACCAGTTTGCCCACCTCGTCGCCGTGTTCGGCCGCGTACGCGTACGCGACCATCGTCCCGATGTCGTGCCCGACGAGGCAGATGTCGCCGTCCAGGTCGAGTTGGGCAAGAAGACCGTGTACGTCGTCGGCGAGCGTCTTCTTGTCGTACCCGTCGGGTGGCGCGTCGCTGTCCCCGGCGCCGCGCAGGTCGGGTGCGATGACCGTGTAGTGGCGGGCGAGTTCGGGCAGGACCTTCCGCCACATGTACCAGGTCTGCGGGTAGCCGTGCAGCAGCACCAGGGGGTCGCCCTGGCCGCCGCGTACGTAGTTCAGGCAGACGTCGCCGACCTGGGCTTTCTGCTCGGTGTAACCCTGCGGCACCCGTCCGCTGTTCATGGTCGTCCTCCCCGTCGCCCCCCGGTCGAGCCGGTCTACCCGCCGTCCGTGCCGGTACACCCGCGAAGGCTTCGTCGACGCCGTCGGGCCGTTGTAGGAATAGACGACGGTATATAGCATGGGCGGGTGTCGTCGCCGGCACGGGCACGGGTTGACCGGGTGCCGGCGGACACGAGCACCGGAGCCGGGTGGCGGCCGTGCGCGCGACGTGGCGCGAGGGCCGTGAAGTCGTCGCAGCCACGCTGCCGGCAGACCGGCTCGACCGGCCCGGCAGCCGGTCGAGAGGAACCCACCCGTCATGAGACTCATCCCCGCGCGCCGCCGGGTGCCGCTGGTCGCCGCCCTGGTGACCGCGCTCGCCGCGAGCGTCGTCGGCCTCGCCGGCCCGACCCTGATCCGACCCGCCTCGGCGGCGGCCGGTTGCCTGGTCGACTACCGGGTCAACCAGTGGCCCGGCGGGTTCACCGCCACCGTCCGGGTCACCAACGGCGCCACCCCGGTCACCGGTTGGACCGTCCGCTGGACCTATCCCGCCGCCGACCAGCGGATCACCAACGGCTGGAGTGCCCAGGTCAGCCAGGCCGGTGCGGTGGTCACCGCGACCAACGCCGGCTGGAACGGCAGCCTGCCGGCCGGCGGGTCCACCGAGTTCGGGGTGCAGGGCACCTTCGGCGCGAGCAACCCGGCGCCGACCGGATTCACGCTCGACGGCGTACCGTGCAACGACGCCGGACCCACCACGGCGCCGCCGCCGAGCACCCCGCCGCCGAGCACGACGCCGCCGGCCACCACCCCACCCCCGACCAGCCCGCCGGTCACGACGCCGCCGGCCACGACCGCGCCGCCGACCACCCCGCCCGCGACCACCCCGCCGCCGAGCGGATGCGGCGCGGCCGCGTTCTGTGACGGTTTCGAGAGCCAGACCGGGGGTACGCCGACCGGCGCCTGGAGTGTCAACTACCCCGACTGCCAGGGCAGCGGTACGGCCACCGTCGACACCACGGTGGCGCACCAGGGCAGCAGATCCGTACGGATCAACGGCACCGCCGGCTACTGCAACCACGTCTTCGTCCAGGCCACCCGCGACCTCGCCGGACTCGGCCAGGTGCGCTACGGCCGGTTCTGGGTACGGCACACCACGGCGCTGCCGACCCAGCACGTGACCTTCCTGGCCATGCGCGACGCCAACGACGGCAACCGTGACCTGCGGGTCGGCGGCCAGAACGGGGCACTGCAATGGAACCGGGCGTCCGACGACGCCACCCTGCCAGAACAGAGCCCGGCCGGGGTGGCGCTCAGCGTGCCGCTGCCGACCAACCGGTGGACCTGCGTGGAGTTCGTGGTCGACGGGGTGCAGGGCCGCCTGCAGACCTGGGTGGACGGCGGTGCGGTGACCGGGTTGACCGTCGACGGCACCCCGACCCACGACATCGACGGGCAGTGGCTCAACCGCGCCAACTGGCGACCGAACCTGACCGACCTGCGGTTGGGCTGGGAGAGCTACGGCGAGGGCGCGGACACGCTCTGGTTCGACGACGTGGCGCTCGGGTCGAGCCGGATCGGCTGCTGACCCGCTGACCGACCCGCCCGTACGGGCCGAGCCGGGCTGCGCGATCGGCCGGCTCGGTCCGTACGGTGATGGGTTTGTTTTCCGTAGATCGGGGATGCGGCAGCAGTCGACCCACCGGGGGCGGCACCGAGCCCGGGAGCGGACATGACCGAAGCGACGCTTGACTACTTCGAACCCCGCGGCGGGGCGGTGCTCACCAGCCTGCTGATCGTCCGGGACGTCGACCGGTCGCGGGAGTTCTACGAGCGGGTCCTCGGCGCCACCTGCGTACGCGAGCGGGAGCCGTGCATCCTGCACTTCCGCAACAGCTACATCGTGATCAACAACGAGGGCGGCCCGACCGACGACAAGCCGACCGTGCAGGCCCGCGCCCCGCAGGACTCCGGCACGCTGAGCTGCGCGATGAACATCAGGGTGATGGACGTACGCGCGGTCTACGACGAGTGGCGCTCGCGCGGCGGCGAGTTCCTGACCGAGCCGAAGGACCACGGGATGGAGATCCGGTGCTACCTGCGGGACCCGGACGGCTACCTGATCGAGGTGGGCCAGGCGACCGGCGGCCTGGAGATGATCGGCCGCGCGGCCCGGTGAGCCGTCGGGAGCGATCCCTACGCGGGCTGTTGCCGGGTCAACCGGAAGGTGAAGTAGTCGACCTGCCAGCCGTCGCGTACCAGGCTCTGCTGGGACAGGACCGTCGCGGTGAAGCCGGTCGTGTCGATCAGGTGCCGCAGATAGGTCAGGTCACCGGAACTGCCGAAGAAGATCAGCATCCGGCCGTCGGCGGTCAGGTGCTCCCGCGCCTGGGTGAAAAACGTGGTCATGGCCCGGTAGTTCTCGTCGGTGCTGCCGCCTTCGAGCAGGTCACGAGGGGCGAACCAGCGAAACGGCGGGTCGAAGACGATCAGGTCGAACGCGCCGTCGACCGCGCTGAAAACGTCGCCGTGACGTACGTCGACCCGGTCGGCGACGCCGTTGCGTTCGGCGTTGCGGGCAGCGGCGTCCACCGCGTACGGGTTGATGTCGACCGCGACCACCCGGCTCGACTTCGACGCCGCCAGGATCGCGTTGACGCCGCTGCCGGTACCCATGTCGAGCACCCGGTCGGTCTCCCGTACCTCGGCCAGGACCGCCGCACCGAGCAGGTGCGACATGCCGGTGATCGGGTGCACCTGCGGCGGGACCACCAGTACCCGGTCCAGGTACTCGAAGGTCTGGCCCGTACCGCCCTCCGGTCCGGCCTCGGCCCGCGCCTGCCGGTACGCGTTCTCGTGCCACTCGCGTACGCGGGCGGCGTACTCGGTGGACATCATCGGAACGTGCTCGTCCATGGGGATCCCGGTCAGCCGGTGGTACAGGGGCGGCCGTCGATGGTGCAGGCGGTGGGGGCGGAGTTGACTCCCACCCCGTCGACCCGGAACCGGAAGCTGACCGACCCGCCGGCCGGTGCCGGCTCGGTGTCCGGGGCCGGCACGAAGGTCCAGGTGGTGCCGTCCTGGGTGGCCGTGGCACCGGTCACCTCCCGGACCGTCATCGGCGCGCGGGGCAGGGTGATGGTCACCGTCCAGCGCTGCACCGGAGCCGGGTTCGGGTTGTCGATGGTCACCGTCACCCGGTAACCGACCAGGGTCGCGTCCCCGACCGTGTACGCCGCGGTCAGCCCGACGGCCGGTGGTGCGGGTGGCGGCGCGGCGGACGAGGTTTCCGTCGACGTACCGGTGGGGTTCTCCGGTCGGGCCGGAAGCCCGGCGGGCGGGACGGCCTCGGCGCCGGGCGCATCGGTGCGTACCGCGTTCGGGCTCGCCTCGCTGCCCGGGGTGCCCGGGTCGGCGTTGCTGCCCACACCGACCTCGGCCGGCGGCGCCACGTTCAGCGGGACGTGGTCGTCCGGCGTACGCAGGACCAGCACGATGAGCAGGACGAGCGCGGACAGCACCGCCGCCGCCCCGGCGACGACACCCACCCCGATCGACCAACGCCCGACGGTCACCCCACCGGACGTACCGGTACGGGCCGACCCGGAGGCGAAGGCACCGCGGATCGCCGCACCGACCCCGAGTACGGCGTCGAGCACCGCCACCGCGCGGGTCCGGGGCGGGCCGGTCCGGATCGGTGGTGGCGGTAGCGGTGCTGGTGGTGGCGGTGTGACGGTCCCCGATGGACGGTCCGGCGAGTCGAGCCGTAGGTCGCCGGTGGGCTCGTCCGGATTCACGACCGGTACTCCTTCATGATGCTCGGATCCGCTGTTCACTCCGTGGACGAGGGGATCGGCGCGGGTTCGAGGTACACCGGCAGGTGGTGGTGCGCCTGCCCGGCGAAGAGAGCCACCTCGTACGCGACGTCGCCGACTTCCACGTCACCGTCGAACCGTACGGTCAGTACGGCGCCGCCGCGAGTCGTGGCGACGAACAGGTACGCCTCCCGCATCTGCACGATGATCTGTCGTACGGTGCCGGCGCCGGTCTGCCGCCCGGTTGCCACGGCGAGCGCGTGCAGCCCCGCCGTCACGCTCGCGACCTGGTCGGCCAGCTCGGCGTCGACCTGCCCGGAGGCGGCGAGTGGTAATCCATCGGGGGAGAGCACCATCGCCAGGTCCGCTCCGGTGACCCGGTTGACGAGGTCGTCCAGGAGCCGGGTCAGGTTATCGGTCGCGACCATCGGGGAAACCACTCGTCGTTGTCCTCTCGCTGCCGTCAGCCGGCATCAGTGTTGTCCGTCATCGGTACGTGGCGTCGTGCACGACACGCCGGGGCGTTCACGACGCCGGTCGTTTCGGCCAGGTCGGTGTCGCCGACCCGTTGCTGCCCCGCTCGGCGGCCAGCACCCGGAGCCGGTTGAGCAGCTCCCCCCGGTTGGCGCAGTTCAGCCGCTGGCGCATCCGGGCCACGTGGTGCTCGACCGTCTTGGCGGAGATGAACAGCCGGTCGCCGATCTGTTTGTAGGTCAGGCCACTCAGGACCAGGTCGGCCACCTCCTGCTCCCGGTCGCTGAGGCGGCTCTCGGTCGGTGCGGTGACGGCGTCGGCCACGGGTGCGTTCGAGGCGCCGGCCGGGTGCGCCGGGCCCTTGTGCCCGGCCGGTCGGCCCTGCAACATCCGGGCGCAGTCGAGCAGGGCGGTCATCGCTCGCCGGTCCGCGGTCCGGATCGCGGCCTGGCCGGCGAGTCGTGCGCCGTCCCAGCCCAGGCCGGCGTCGTGCAGCCCACGCGCGGCGGACTCGACCCGAGCGGGATCGACGGTGCCACGCAGCACCTCCACCCAGCTCTCGGCAGCGGCGGCCATCACGGCAGAGTACCGGCTGTGACCGACGTTCGCCGCGAGCGCGGCAACGTGTTCGTCGGCTACCGAGGGAAGTTCGGCGATGATCGCGGCGTGCAGGCCGCTCCACCGCAGTTGCGTCGCCCAGAGCGCCGGGGCGCCGAGCCGGTCGAGCAACGCGTACGCCTCGCGTAGGTACGGTTCGAGCCGGTTGAGTTCACCCAGCCGGGCCGCGGCGATGGTGATCTCGCCCAGCGGAAGGAAGCTGAACAGGTCGACCGGGTGCCGTACCAGCGCCTCCCGGGCCTGCCCCCAGGCGCGCTGCACCGCTGGCAGGTCGCTGTCGCGGCGGGCGATGCCGATCTCCAGCGCGCTGGCGAAGAGCTGGTCGCGCGATTCGAGCGGTGCGGTGACGTCGCCGGTGGGCGGACCGGTGACCGCGTGCAGCGCCTCGGCCGCCATCGCCGTACGGCCGCGCACCATCTGGATCCACGCCTGGAGCAGCCGGTGCCGGCGGGACATCAGCGCCCCGCCGAGGCCGGCGAGGATGGCCCGGTCGAGTACCCGCTCGCCGATCTCCAGTTCGCCGCAGTGCAGCGCCACCAGTGCGGCGAGCGCCGCCGGGCTGTCCGGCAGCAGGACCGTACGACCGGCGGGTTCGAGCAGCGCGGCGGCCTGTACGAGGGTGGACAGCGCCGCGGTCGGCGGGCCGGTGAGCGTTTCGCGTACGCCCCGTACGGTCAGCAGGGCGGCGCTGGTGAGCAGCGTCGGCGGCCCGTCCGTCGACGGCTGCGGTGCCGGCGCGTCCGGTTCGGCGACGTGCCCGGTGCCGATGGTGGCGACCGCCGCGAACGCGGCCGACGAGGGCACGTTCGACCAGCGGTACAGCTCGGCACCCCGGCCGAGTTGCCCCCGGTGGGCGAGCGCGGTGGCGGCCACCGTGGCGCCGTCGCGCCGGTCGTCGGCGTCCGCCGCCCCGACCAGCCGGTCGGCCAGGCGCAACGCGGTGTCGAGGTCCCCGGCGAGCGCGGCGGCGTACGCCTGCCGCGCGGCGGTCGGTCGGCCCGCTGCCGCGGCTGCGGCGAACAGGTCCGCGGCCAGCGACGGCTGCTCGGCCAGCGCCTCCTCGGCGGCGGCCTCGATGGTCAGCCCGGCGTTCTCGCCGCCGACGCCGGGGGTGAGCAGGGACCGGACCAGCGGCAGCACCGGGGCACCGCGTCCGCGTTGCAGCTCCGCCAGCCGCTGCCAGACGGCGATCCGCTGGCCGGCGGGGCTGAGCGAGGTGACCGCCCGTTCGACGATCGGGGGCAGCCGGTCGTCGGGGCCGAGCAGTCCGCTCGCGCGGGCCTGCGCCAGGGTCTCGTCCACCTCGTCCGGGTCCTGTTCGAGCAGGGCGCCGAGCAGGTCGACCGGGAGCGGAACCCCGGCGGCGACGGCCAGCAGCAGCCGCCGGACCGGCCAGGTGAGGTCGGCGACCTCGGTCCCGAACGGCAGCAGCGCCGCCGGTGGCACCCGGTAGCCGGCCCCGCCCGCATCCGGCGCCTGCGGCTGCCGGGGCGGGGTGCCGGCCTCCGGGCGCAGCGCCGCCGCCAGTCGCTCCACGAACCGGGGTACGCCCCCCGTCTGCCCCTGTACGAAGCTCACCAGGCCCGCTTCGGGCCGGTGGCCGTACGCGGTGCCGAGCCGGGCGGCGGTCCGCGCCGCGGTGAACGGGGCGAGCAGTAGCGGCGGCCGGTCCCGGGTCAACTGCTCGACCAGCTCGACCAGGGCCGCCGGCCGGGGCCAGGGCCGGTACGCGACCGCCAGCCGGGCCGGGCCGGCGTCGAGCCGCTGGCGCAGTTCGCGCAGCCGGGCCTCGTCGAGCAGGTGCGCGTCGTCGACCAGCAGCACGGCACCGGGTTCGGCCGTGCTCGCCGCCGTCGGCCAGGTGTCCAGCACCGGGTGCCCGGCCCGCCGGTAGAGCCCGGCCAGCTCGTGCAGCAGCGCGCTCTTGCCGTACCCGCCGGGGGCGGTGATGGCGACGGCCAGCGGGGCGTGCGGATCCGCGTCGACCGCGTCGAGCAGCGCCCGGGTGGGTCCGTCCAGCACGAGCTCGGGGCGGATGGCGGTGTGCGGACTCAACGTTGTCCTCTCGTGGCACTGCGACCGGGGCGCTCGTCGATCGCGTCGCGGGACGCTTCGCGACCGGTGCCGCGCAGCCCCGTACCACGGGGTTTCGGCAGTTTCAGCGGGGTGATCCGGATCGGCGGGCGGGGTGGTGGTTCGGGTTCGGGTTCCGGCCGTACCAGGTCGCGCGACGGTTGTCGGCCCCGGAGCGGTTCGGGCTGGGTCCACTGTGGTTCGGGGTGGCTCGGTGCCGGTGCGGTCCGGGCCGGTGCCGGGTCGGCGGGGTGCGGCTCGGGTGCGCGGGGCTCGGGTCGGGGGGTCGGCAGCACGATCTGGCCGGCGGCCACCGCCGCCCCGGCCGCGGTGCTGGTTTCCGGGTCGGGCCCGACCGCGATCAGGCCGGGGAACCGGACCTCGGCGAGTTCGGTGACGAGCGGCGTACGCGCCCAACCGCCGACCAGCAGTACGCCGTCGAGCTGGTCGCCCGGCAGCCCGCTGGAGCGGACCGTGGTGGCCAGCGTGTCGATCGCGACCTGCACGGCGGGGCGCGCCAGCTCGGTGAACTCGGCGCGGCTGACCGGCACCCGGATCGGCCCGTGCGGCAGGTGCAGGCGTACGTCGGTTTCGGTGGTGACGGCGAGCCGGTCCCGGGCGCGGGCGCACTCGGCGGGCAGTTCGAGCAGCGCGACCCGTACCTGCGCCTCGTCGAGCTGGCGGGGACCGAGCTGACGGCCGAGTTCGGCGCGTACGTGTTCACGCAGCGCCTCGTCGAAGTCGAGTTCGCCGCTGCCGTACGGTTCGCCCTCGCCGGCCGAGTCGAGTACGCCGAAGCCGCCGGTGCGCCCCCGTCCGACGACGCTGGCGGTGCAGCCGTCCGAGTGCAGCGCGAGTACCGCGAGCGTACGTCCGGTGAAGCCGGCGGCGACGACGTGGCTCTCGGCGGCGGTGATCGCCTCGGAGAGCAGGGTGACGTTGCTCAGCCCGATCTCCCAGAGCGCGGCGTGCACCAGGTTGCGCCGGTACGCGCCCCAGCCGGCGGGGTGGCTGAGCACGATCTGCTCGGGGTGCCCGCCCTCGCGGGCCGCGACCTGCTCCACCACCCGGAGGGTCAGTACGGCGGTCAGCGCCTGCGCGGACCAGCCCTCCCCGCCGACCAGCAGCGGTACCGGGTCGCCGACGCGGGCGACGAAGTCCCGGGCGATCCGTCCGGCGTCGTAGGGGGTGCCGCCAAGGGCCGGGTCACCGGGGGTGAGGGCGCCGTTGGGGGCCAGGTGCAGCACCGGTGCGATGGTGGGGGAGTGGGCGTCGAGCCAGGTCACCTCGGGTGGGGTCCAGGAGTTGTCCCAGAGTCGGGAGATGGCGGCGGTGGTGTGGGACCCGCCGATGTCGATCCCGAGGACGTACGCCATTGCACCCGATTCCTTCAGCGATTCTGACTCATCCTTTCGTACCAGAGATCCCTCCACCAACGGGACCCTAAATCTGACGGGACGGACCCCCTAAGCCCCTAACGGCGACGGTGGGTTCTGCCCTAGTCCGGCCCCCGGCAGGACCCGGATCCGTCCCCGATGTCCGGTACGTCACCCACGGCCTAGCGTCAGTGGCAGTTCTGGCGCCCCCCGTCGTCGGATCGCCCCGGCCTCCGTCCACCCGACCGGCCCCCGTTCACCCGAGGAGATTTGTCCACCATGGACTCCACCCAGAACCTGCACGACTTCGTACTGAACCTGCTCACCGACGTCGACGCCCGGTCGGCCTTCGAACTCGACCCCGAGGCCACCCTGGCCGACGCCGGGCTGGGCGACCTCACCCCGGCCGACGTGCAGGACGTGATCCCGTTCGTGGTGGACACCGTGCCGCTGCAGGGCATCACCGCCCTCGCCCCGGTCGGCGACCTCGGCGGCCTGGCCGGGCTCGACAGCGGCGCGCTCGGTGTGGTCGGGCAGTTGCACGCCGTCGCGGACCAGATCACCTCGGCCGGCTTCGGCAACAGCGTCGACGTCAACGCGGGTGTGCTCGGCGCGATCACGGTCGACCCGACCGGCCTCGGTGCCGCCGCCGCGGTCATCCCCGGCATCGGTGCCGCGGTCAGCCCGGCTGGCCTGTCCACCGACCTGTCCGGTGTCAACGACGTGGCGAACACCCTCGACCTGGGCGTGGTCAACACCTCCGGGGTGACCGGCCTGGTCGACACCACGCAGAGCGTGGCCAACGACCCGACCGGTGCGGTGCTCGACGGCACCGCCACCGACGGCCTGCTCGGCACCGCGGACTTCGCGGTGAACACGGTCACCGGCCTGACCCACGTGACCGGCCTGACCGACTCGCTCGACGTCGGCGGCCTGACCGGTGGCCTCACCGACGGTCTCACCGGCGGACTGAACGGCGTTCCGGTGGTCGGCGACGTGGTCGACACCCACGGTGTGCTCGGCGGCGTCACCTCCACCGTCGGCGGCACCCTCGACGGCGTCGGCCTCACCGGCGACCTGGGCCTCGGCGCGAACGCGCACGCCACCGCCGACACCCACGGCGGACTGCTCGGCATCACCGACGGTCTGCTCTGATCGGCTGCGCCGCGGCCCGGGGGTGGGCGCGGCGCGGCGACCGGCCGGAGACCGGGCCCCGCTGCGGTGGGCCCGGCCTCCGGCCCCTTTCCGGTACGGCCCCTCGATAATCGCGTACACAGCCACTTGATAATCGCGTCGAAATCGGCACACTTGGTGCGTGATGACGCCAATTTGGCTTGACGTGCTCGACGAGACCAGCCGGCTCTGCGCGGCGCACGGTCGCAGTGACCTGGTCGACTCGGTACGCCGCAAACGGGTGCAGCTCCTGGATCCGGGGCTTCGGGTCCTGGTCGTCGGCGAACCCAAACAGGGCAAGAGCCAGCTCATCAACGCCCTGATCAACGCGCCGGTCTGCCCGGTGGGTGACGGCCGGACCACTGTGGTCCCGACAGTGGTCCGGCACGCCCCGGCGCCGACCGCCGCCCTGGTCCGTACCGCCGCACCGGCTCCGGGGCGGCTGGCCGTCGAGGCGCCCGTACCGGCGGAGCGGGTGCCGCTGCCGATCGAGCAGGCCGCCGCCCGGATCAGCACCGCGGTTGCCACCGGTCCCGGTGCCGTCGGCAGCACCCATGTCGAGATCGGGGTGCCGCGCGGGCTGCTCGCCGGTGGGCTCACCCTGGTCGACACCCCCGGCGCGGAGGGCCCGGACCAGGCCCGGACGACCACGGCGTACGCGGCGCTGGCCCGCCCGGACGCGGTGCTGCTGGTCACCGACGCGACCAGGGAACTGTCCGTCCCCGAGCTGAACCTGCTGCTGCACCTGGCCCAGTCGCACCCGAACGTGATCGTCGTCCAGACGAAGATCGACATGGTGCCGGACTGGCGTGCCGTGGTCGACCGCAACCGGCAGCACCTGGCCAGCGCCGGGGTGCCGGCGGCGCTGATCCCGGTCTCGGCCGCGTTGCGCCTGGCGGCGGCGAAGACCGACGACAAGGTGGTCAACGCCGAGTCTCGGTTCCCCGACCTGATCGGCCGGTTGCTGCGCGACCAGGGCAGCAAGGCCGAGGTGCTGGCCCGGTCGGCGGTGGCGCTGCTCAGCCGGACCACGATCGAGCAGCTTGCCGCGCCGCTGCGGGCGGAGCTGACGTCGGCCTCCTCCGGTGACAACTCGGCCGCGATGAACCGGCTTCGGGCCGCCCAGCGCGAGGTCGACGAGCTGCGCCGGTGCACCACCCGGTGGCAGAACACGCTCAACGACGAGATGGCCGACCTGCTCTCCGACATCGAGTACGACCTGCGCGACCGGACCCGCAAGATCCTGCGTCAGGTGGACGAGGCGTTCGAGACGGCCGACCCGCAGACCGGCTGGGAACCGTTCCAGGAGTGGCTGGAGGAGAACCTGGTCGAGGCGGCCGAGGCCAACTTCGTCTGGCTGGCCCAGCGCTGCGACTGGATCGCCGGCCGGGTCGCCACCCAGTTCACCCGGTACGGCCACGACGCCCTGCCGGACTGGTCGGTGCAGGTCCCGGCCGACATCGCCGAACGGCTGCCGGTGCTGGAACAGCCGCCGATCGAGCGGTTCACGCCCACCCAGAAGGTGGTCACCGCGTTGCGCGGCTCGTACGGCGGGGTGTTGATGTTCGGGCTGGCGACCAGCCTGGCCGGCATGCCGCTGATCAACTTCGTGTCGCTCGGTGCCGGCGCGCTGTTCGGCGGCAAGAGCATCCGGGACGAGAGCAAGTCGCTGCTCAAGCGGCGGCAGGCGGCGGTACGGATGGCCGCCCAGCGGCACGTGGACGACTTCTTCCTGCGCCTGAACAAGGACTGCCGGGACACCGCCCGGCGGGTGCAGCGGATGCTGCGGGACCACTTCGCGGCGCTGACCGAGGACCTCCAGGAGGCGATCGTCGCGTCCCTGCGTACGGCGAAGCAGTCCGCTGACGCCGACGCGGCCACCCGCGACCAGCGGCACCGCCAGATCGAGCAGGAGATGCGCCGGTTGGCGGCCCTCTACGAGCAGGTGCAGCAGCTCGCGGCCGGGCGCGGCGGCATGGGTTCGGCCCCGCTGGGCAGCCCCCGGTGACCGGCGCCGGCCGGCTGGACGAGTCCGTGCCGGCGCTGCTGACCGACGCGCTGACGCTCTACTGGGACAACCCGGCCGCGACCGAGCGGCTGCGGCACTATCTCGACCGGTTCGACGAACCGCTGCGGATCGCGGTCGCCGGGCCGTGGCGGGCCGGCAAGTCGACGCTGCTCAACGCGATCCTCGGGGAGGAGGTCGCACCGGTCGAGCCGGCCGACGGCGGCCCGCTGCACACCTGGTACGAGGACGGCCCGGAGCCGGGTGCGACGGCGTACTCGGCGGAGGGGTCGGCGTGGGAGCTGCCGGTGATCCGGTCCACTGGGGCGCTGCGGGTGGAGTTGGGCGGCTGGCGGTCCACGCAGGTCAGCGAGGTGGTGGTGCGCTGGCCGACGCGGGTGCTGCGGCACACCACCCTGGTCGAGATGCCGGCCGTGCCGCCGGTCGCGCAGGACGAGGACCAGCCGACCGCCATGAAGATCATCCGGGATGCGGACGCGGTGCTCTACCTGACCCGCGACGGGCGCGAAACCGACCTGCGGTTCCTCCGGGCGTTACGCGAGGGCACCGTCGGCCGGTCGACGCCAGTCAACGTGCTGCTGGTGCTCGCCCGCGCGGACGAGTTGGGCGGCGGCCGGGTCGACGCGCTGGTCACCGCGAAACAGCTGGCCCGCCGGCAGTACCAGGAGCCGGGGGTGCGCCCGCTGTGCATGGGCGTGGTGCCGGTGGCCGGACTGGTCGCGCTCGCCGGCCGGGTGCTGAGCGAGGCCGAGTTCGCCGCCCTGGCCGCGCTCGCCGAGCTGCCCCGCGAGGAGCTGACCGCCGCGCTGCTGTCGGCCGACCGGTTCGTCGACACCCAGTTCACCGCCCCGCGTTCCACCGGTGGCTCGCACGCCGCCGCCGACTACTCCGGTTCGGGCCTGCCGGACGCGACGCAGCGGCGGGCGCTGCTGGAGCGGTTCGGGGTCTTCGGACTGCGCCTGGCCACCACGCTGATCCGTACCGGTGCCACGAACCGGGCCGGGCTCGCCGCCGAACTCGTCCGCCGCAGCGGGCTGACCGAGCTGCGCGAGTCGATGGCCCGCTACTTCACCGACCGCCGGGAGGTGCTCAAGGCCCGGTCCGCGCTCGCCGCCCTGGAGCGGGTGGTGCGTACCGACCCCCGGCCCGGCTCGGCGGACCTGCTGGCCCGGGTGGAGCAGGTGCTCGCCTCCGCGCACGACTTCCGCGAGCTGCGCCTGCTGGCCACCCTCCGCGACCCCAAAACCAGGATCGACCAGGAGCTGGCCGCCGAGGCACACCGGCTGGTCGGCGGCAACGGCACCAGCCTCGCCGTACGGCTGGAGCTGGACCAGGACACCGACGGCGGGCAACTGTGGGAGCGGGGCGTCGACGCGCTCTACCGCTGGCAGGCCCAGGCCGAGGACCCGCTGCTCCGGCCCGACCAGCGGCGCATCGCCCGGGTGGTGTTGCGCAGCGTCGAGGGGATGCTCGCCGAACTGCGCGCCGGTTGGTCACTACACTGAGCAAACCCTGGCCCGCCGCTGCCGCCTGCCTGCCAGGGGTCGCCTCGGACGGAGTTTTCCATGCTGACCATGCAAGATGCCCTGGCCCGCTTGACGGCGTACTGGTCGGAGCAGGGCTGCCTCGTGCTCCAGCCGATGAACACGGAGGTCGGTGCCGGCACGCTCAACCCGGCGACCTTCCTGCGGGTCCTCGGCCCCGAGCCGTGGCGCACCGTGTACGTCGAGCCGTCGGTCCGCCCGGACGACTCCCGGTACGGTGAGAACCCGAACCGGCTCCAGACGCACACCCAGCTCCAGGTGATCCTGAAGCCGGAACCGGGCAACGCACAGGAGCTCTACCTGGGCAGCCTGACCGCGCTCGGGATCGACGTGGCCGCGCACGACGTCCGGTTCGTCGAGGACAACTGGACCGCCCCGGCGATGGGCGCCTGGGGGCTGGGCTGGGAGGTCTGGCTCGACGGGCTGGAGATCACCCAGTTCACGTACTTCCAGCAGGCCGGTGGGGTGAACCTCGACCCGCCGTCGGTCGAGATCACGTACGGCATCGAGCGGATCATCATGGCGTTGCAGAACGTACGCCACTTCAAGGACATCGCGTACGCGCCCGGGGTCAGCTACGGCGAGGTCTTCGGCCAGTCCGAGTACGAGATGTCCCGCTACTACCTGGACGACGCAGACGTGGCGGCCAACCGCGAACTGCTCGAGCTGTACGCCGCCGAGGCCCAGCGGATGATCGACGCCGGCCTGCCGGTGCCGGCACACACGTACGTGCTGAAGTGCTCGCACGCGTTCAACGTGCTCGACTCCCGGGGCGCGGTCTCCACCTCCGAACGGGCCGCCGAGTTCGCCCGGATGCGCCGGATGGCCGGCGAGGTCGCCCGCCTCTGGGCCAGCCGCCGCGAGGAACTCGGCCACCCGCTGGGCGTGGTCGAGCAGACCCCGCTGGCCGTCGCGCCCACCGCCACCCCGACCGGCGAGACCGGCACCCGCCAGCTCGTCTTCGAGATCGGCACCGAGGAGATGCCGCCGGCCGAGGCGCGTACCGCCCGGGAGCAGGTGCGCCGGGAGCTGACCGAGCGGCTGGCCGCCACCCGGCTGGTGCACGGCAGCATCCGCGTACTGGCGAACCCCCGCCGGCTGGTCGCCGTCGTCGACGACGTCGCCGCCCGTGAAGAGGACCACGTCCGTACGGTGAAGGGCCCCAAGGCCGCCGCCGCGTTCACCGCCGACGGGCAGCCCACGCCCGCCCTGCTCGGCTTCGCCCGGTCGCAGAAGATCGAGGTCGACGCGCTGGAGCGGGTCGAGTTCAACGGCGTCGAACACCTCGCCGTGCTCCGCCCCGAAGCCGGCCGGGACGCCGCCGACGTGCTCGGCGAGGTGCTGGCCAAGGTGGTGACCGCGCTGCGGTCGGCGAAGAACATGCGCTGGAACGACCCGAACCTGGCCTTCACCCGCCCGGTCCGCTGGCTGCTCGCCCTCTGGGGCGACCAGGTGGTGCCGGTAGCGGTGTCGTCGCTCGTCTCCGACCGGCAGACCCACGTGCACCGCAACTCGCCCGCGCCGACCATCCCGGTCGCCTCGGCCGAGGCGCACCTGGGCATCCTGGCCGACGCCGGCATCGTGGTCGACCCGGACGAGCGTCGCCGGCTCATCGTCGCCGGGGCCGAACGGCTCGCCACCGAGGCCGGCGGCCGGCTCGACACCGACGCCGAGCGTTCGCTGATCGACCAGATCCTCTACCTGGTGGAGCAGCCGACCCCGCTGCTCGGCCGGTTCGACCCCGACTACCTCCGGCTGCCGGAGGCGATCCTGGTCAACGTGATGCGCAAGCACCAGCGCTACCTGCCGGTGCGTGACGCCGACGGCAAACTGCTGCCGTACTTCGTGGCGGTCGCGAACGGTGCCGTCGACGCCGACCTGGTCCGGGCCGGCAACGAGGCGGTGCTGCGCGCCCGGTACGAGGACGCCGCGTTCTTCTACCGGGCCGACCTGAAGGTTCCGCTGGTCGGGATGCGGGAGCGGATCAGCCGGCTGACGTTCACCGACAAGCTCGGTTCGATGGCCGACCGCGCCGACCGGATCGCCGAACTGGCCCGCGTACTGGCCGCCGCGCTGGACCTCGGCCCAGCCGACACGGCCACCCTGCACCGGGCCGCCGCGCTGGTGAAGTTCGACCTCGGCTCCCAGTTGGTGACCGAGATGACCAGCCTGGCCGGGGTGATGGCCCGCGACTACGCGTTGCACGCGGGCGAGTCGGAGGCGGTCGCCCAGGCCGTCTACGAGGCGGAGTTGCCGCGCGGTGCCGGCGACGCCCTGCCGCAGTCGCTGCCCGGGGCACTGCTGTCCCTGGCAGATCGGCTGGACCTGGTCGCGGGGCTGGCCGCCACGGTCGGGCTGCCGACCGGCAGCAGTGATCCTTTTGCCGTACGCCGGGCGTTTCTCGGTCTGCTGGCCGTGCACCGCGCCCACCCGGAACTCGCCGGTCTGAGCCTGACCGAAGCGCTCGCCGCGGCGGCCCGGCGGCAACCGGTGCCGGTGGCGGAATCGGTGCTCGCCGCCGCGGCCGAGTTCCTGACCCGTCGGCTGGAGCAGTTGCTCACCGAGGAGGGCCAGCCCGTCGACCGGGTACGGGCAGTGCTGCCGCACGCCGACCGCCCCGGACTGGTCGACCTGCTGCTCGGCCAGATCGACACCCTGGTCAAGGACGAGCAGTTCCGCACCCTGGCCGAGGCGATCCAGCGGGCCCGCCGCATCGTCCCCGCCGGTACGCCGGCCGAATACGTCCCGGACGCGCTGGTCGAGCCGGCCGAGCTGCGCCTGCACGAGGTGCTGAGCGAGGTACGCGCCGCACTCGACCCGCATACCGACCTGGAGCGCTTCAACGAGGTCGCGGGCCGCATCACCGCACCGGTGAACACGTTCTTCGACGACGTGTTCGTGATGACCGACGACCTCGACCTGCGCGCCGCCCGACTCGGCCTGCTGGCGACCGTGAGCGCCCTCGGCGCCGACCTGCTCGACTGGGACCACCTGCGGATGTAGCCGCCAGGCAGGTACGGCGGGTTCCTGGGAGTGACAGGGCCACTCACCTGCGTGGAAACGGCACTACCGTGGGTGGCATGGACAGCACCAACGCGCTCGGCGAGTTCCTGCGCGCCCGGCGGGAACTGGTCCGGCCCGAGGATGTCGGTATCAGCCGAGGTGTTGGGATGCGGCGGGTTCCGGGTCTGCGCCGGGAGGAGGTGGCGATGCTCGCCGGCATCAGCTCGGACTACTACCTGCGGCTGGAGCAGGGGCGCGACCGCAACCCCTCGGTCCAGGTCCTCGACGCGCTCGCCACGGTCCTGCAACTCGACCCGGAGGCGTCCGCGTACATGATCGGGCTGACCGGGGAGCGGGCGTCGCACCTGCGCCGGCTGGCACAGTCGGCGCCCCGCCGACGGGCGTCGCCGCAACTGGAGCGGGTGCCGGCGAGCATTCTCCAGCTCATCGACGGCTGGCCGACCAATCCCGCGTACGTCCAGAACAAGTTCTCCGACGTGCTCGCGGTCAATCCGCTGGCGGCGGCGCTGTCCCCCAACTACGCCCCGGGGGTGAACCTGCTCTGGGCGGTGTTCCTCGACCCCGGGGAGCGGGATCTGCGCCGGGACTGGGAGGAGGTGACGGAGGAAGGCGTGGCCAACCTCCGAGCGCTCGCCGGGCCCGACGTCGAGGATCCCCGGCTGGTGGAACTCGTCGGCGAACTCTCCGTACGCAGTGACCGGTTCCGGCGCCTGTGGGGGCGCCATGACGTGCAGCCCAAGCGGGGCCGGGTGAGCCGGCTGACCCATCCGCAGGTCGGCGACATCGACCTGCACGGGAACAAACTGGCTGTCGGTGGCACCGACGGCCTCATCCTGGTGGTGTTTCACGCCGAGCCCGGCAGCCGCAACGCGGAACTGCTGGGCCTGCTGGGCAGCCTCGTCGCTTCCGATCCGACGAGGCGGCAACGGGATCCTGCCGGCGAGCCGGTCGAAGAGCAGTAGGCGAAGTGTTTGGTTTCCCGTACCGGCAACCGACGGGATGCACGGTCGCCGGTACGGGAACCGACTCGCCGCCCCGGCGCGGCGAACCGGTCTGCCGCCCGCGGTAGTTGTCGCTCCTATTCGGCGGCGGCGCGTTTCGCCAGGCCGCGCGGCGGAGCCTTCATGCCGACCACGATGTCCACGATCTCGATGTAGCGGGCCTTGGCGCCCATCCGGAAGTCGGTCGCCGCCGCGTGGATCTCCTCCAGGGTGTCGGCCTCGACCATGGTGACCTGGTCGTAGCGGGCGTCGACACCGCTGCACACGACGTGGGTCAGTAGTTTGGCGTACCTGCCCATGTCCCGCGCATGACCGGCGGAAACCTCGTGGATGCCGTCCCGACCGAGGGCGAAGTACTCGGGACTGATCTTCATGAACAGGAACGCGACGTACTTGTTCTTCTCCGCTAACTCATGCATGGCACCTTCCCAACCGAAACATTCGATGGGTAGTTGAGCGATCACCGTGAGTTTATGGTTTGCGACAGATCGTCAGGAAGAAGTGTCCGCTGGCCGACTCAACCGCAGGTGAGGGCCCGCTGGACCGGGAACTACCGCCGGGGCAACGAGCGGACCGCCCGGAACCACCCGCGCAACCACTAGTTGCTCAGCCGGGCAGGGTGCGTGCGGCGATGGCGGAGGCGGAGATGGCGGCCGGAAAACCGGCGTAGAAGGCGACGTGGGTGAGCAGGGCGGCGATCTCGTCACGGGTCACGCCGTTGCTGATCGCCCGGCGCAGGTGCTCGGGCAACTCGTCCGGACGGTAGAGCGCCGCCAGTACGGCAACCGTGGCGAGACTGCGGTCGCGCGGGCTCAACGCCGGATCGGTCCACACGTCGCTGTAGAGCGGATCGGCGACCAGGGCGGCCATCCCGGGAGTGAAGGAGTGGGCCAGGTCGAAGGTCGACGGGTCCGGCGTACTCATGGGTGTTCCCTTTCCTGGCGGGTCAGCTCGCGGCGACGGCGCGGCGTTCGATGCTCTTCGCGTACAGCGGGGTTTCCCGGCTGTTGTGGTCGGCGGAGGCGACCTGGCGGGCCGCGGCGGCCTGTTGCAGGGTGAGGCCCTGCCGGTCGATGAAGTCCAGGAACTCGGGAGTGGTCAGGGCAACCACGCTGTTGGTGTATTCGCAGCGTCCCTCGTCGATCGGCTTCACGCTCAGGTCCCAGATGACCTTGATCTTGGTACGCCCACCCGGGCTGTACACGTCGGAGATCGACACCATCCGACAGTGGTGCGGACCGGCCGGGTCAGCCACGTAGTGCTGGACGACCAGCCCGTCACCGATCTGCTCCACGTTGATCGACATCGGGCGGCCGTCGTCGGTGGTGGTGTAGCCGGCCGCGATGTGGTCCGGCGGCGCGCACCGCTGGTACTCCGCTTCGGGCAGGTTGAACAGCCAGTCGGCGATGTTCACCCGCTCCATCGGCGCGTTGATCACCGCGTGGAACGCGGACTCGCTCAAGATCTGGTCGTCGGGCATCGCGCCCCTCCTCCACCCCGGACGAGCTGGGCAAACGTCCCCAGCGGCCTCCTCGGATGATCCCAGCCGGGGGCCGGCTGCGGTGCGGGATCGCAAGATGCCGACGGGTCAGCCGAGCAGCCGGCGCTCCCACGCCCAGGCCGCGATCTCCACCCGGTTACGGGCGCCGAGTTTCATCTGCACGCTGCCGAGATGGGTCTTGACCGTCCCGACGGCGATGAACAACCGGGCGGCGATCTCGGCGTTGGTCAGCCCCCGCGCGGCGAGCTTCACCACGTCGAGTTCCCTGGGCGACAGGCCGGCGTCGTCACGGGCCGGCGCCGGGGGACTGAGGTGCTCCAGCAGCCGTACGGTGATCGACGGGCTGATCAGCGCGTCACCGGAAACCGCCGCCCGGACCGCCTCGACCAGCAACGCCGGGCCGGAGTCCTTCAGCAGGAAACCGCAGGCGCCGTTGCGCAGGGCGGTGTGCACGTACTCGTCCAGGTCGAACGTGGTCACCACGACCACCTTGACCGGGTCGGCGACGCCGGGGCCGGCGAGCAGCCGGAGCGCCTCCAGCCCGTCCATCCGGGGCATCCGGATGTCCAGCAGGGCCACGTCCGGCCGCAGCCGCCGGGCCAGGGACACCGCCTCCACACCGTCGGCGGCCTCGCCGACCAGCGACATGTCCGGCTGAGCCCCGATGATCATCCCGAAGCCGGTCCGCACCATCGCCTGGTCGTCGGCGATCATCACCCGGATCACCCGGCCACCCCCTGTCGCAGCGGCAACGCCGCGTCGACCACCCAGCCGCCGTCGATGCCGGGACCAGCGGAGAAGCGCCCGCCGACCGCGCGTACCCGTTCGGTCAGACCGACCAGACCGTACCCGTGATGTCCACGCTGGCCGGGCACGCGCTGCGCCGCACCGTCGTCGGTCACCCGGACCAACAACCAATCGGGCGTACGGCGCAGCGACACGTCCACCCACCGGGCCCCGGACGCGTGCTGTCGTACGTTCGTCAGCGCCTCCATGATCACCCGGTAACCGGAGGTGGAGACCTCCACCGGGATGTCCTCCAGCGTCCCGTCCACGTGCAGCCGGGCCACCGGGGTCGGCGCGCTGTTGAACCGGGCCAGCAGTGGTGTCAGGTCCGCCACCCCGGCCAGCGGCGCCAGCGGCGCGTCCGGCGCGGCCTGCGGATCGCGCAGGATCCCCACCATCCGCCGCATCGAGGTCATCGTCTCCGCACCGGCCCGCTCGATCTGCTCCAGGGCCAGGATCACCCGCTGCGGGTCCTGCTCGGCGACGAACCGTGCACCCTGTGCCTGGACCACGATCCCGGTCACGTGGTGGGCGATGAAGTCGTGCAGGTCGCGGGCGAACTCGGCGCGCTGCTCGGCCCGTACGCCTGCCATCGCCCGCTGCCGCCCGCTGTCCAGCAACCGCAGGTACGTCCCGCCCGCGCTGGTGGCGGCGGCGCAGAGCGCCAGGAACAGTCCCGCGATGACGTAACCGCTGCCGGTCGTGCTGCGCATCGGCAGCACGACGAGCGCCGCGGCGCAACCCAGCACCCCGGCCAGCGCCCAGCGGGCGGCCCCTCGACGGGCCACCACGAACAGGACCCCGAGCAGCCCGCAGGTCTCGGCGAAGCCCCAGCTCGCGGCGCTGCCCGCAGGGCGATCGGCCATCCTGACCACCAGGGTGAGCACGACGGACGCGGCGGCGAGCACCAGCGCGGCCCGGGGCAGCCGCCGCGAACCCTGCGGGTGCGCGGGCAGCCAGACGATCGCCGTGGCCACCGCCATCGCCACCCCGAGCAGGGTCAGCATGCTGTTGCTCGACTCACGCCCCCGGATCAGGCCGACATACAGGTCGAAGAGCCCGAGCAGGGCCATCAGCGCGAGCGCCGCGAGCTGGCCCAGCCGGAACCACACGTGTCCGAGTCGAGGGGTCGTCATCGTGACCCAGCGTAGCCAGCACGCGGCGGCGGCAGATCGGCCGAAAGTCAGAGTCGCCGCCGCCCGAACCCGGCTCCGGACCGATGTGCCACCGGCCGCCGGACGGCGAAGCTTCCGGCGGAGTTGTCCGAGCATCCACTGGAGGATCGATGAGTTCCCAGCACCACGCCGCCCCGGTCGCCCCACCGGACCAGTCCCGGGCCGCCGTGGCCGCGGTCGACCTGGTCAAGGTGTACGGCAGCGGCGACACCGCCGTACGGGCACTGGACGGGGTCACGGTCGGCTTCGGTCGGGCGGAGTTCACCGCCATCATGGGCCCCTCCGGTTCGGGCAAGTCGACCCTGATGCACTGCCTCGCCGGCCTCGACTCGGCCACCTCCGGTCAGGCCCTGCTCGGCGGCACCGACCTGACCCGGCAGTCCGACCGGGCGCTGACCACCGTACGGCGGGAGCGGATCGGCTTCGTCTTCCAGTCGTTCAACCTGCTGCCGCAGCTCACCGCCGCGCAGAACATCACCCTGCCGCTCGACCTCGCCGGCCAGCGCCCCGACCGGGACCTGTACGCCCACCTGGTCGACGTGCTCGGCATCGGCGACCGGCTCGGTCACCGGCCCAGTGAACTCTCCGGCGGCCAGCAGCAGCGGGTCGCGCTGGCCCGGGCCCTGGTGTCCCGCCCCGAGGTGGTCTTCGCCGACGAGCCGACCGGCAACCTCGACTCCCGCTCCGGCGCCGAGGTGCTCTCCTTCCTGCGCGACTCCGTACGCGACCTCGGCCAGACCATCGTCATGGTCACCCACGACCCGACCGCCGCCGCGTACGCCGACCGGGCGGTGCTGCTCGCCGACGGGCGAATCGCCGGCGACCTCGCCCGCCCCGACCACGCCTCGGTGACCGAGGCCCTGCACCGGCTGGTGGCGACCCGATGAGGGCCACCGTGCTGCGTACCCAGCTCAGCGGGGTCGCCCGCCGCCCGAGCCGGCTGCTGCTGACCGGGCTGGCCGTACTGGTCGCGTCGTTTGTCGTGTTCGCCGCCGTACTGGCCCAGCAGATCACCGCGCGGACCGTGGAGGCCACCGCCGCCAGCACCCCGGCCGCGACCGACCTCGTGGTCGGCGACCCGGAGGGAACCCCGGTCGGTGTCGACGTGCTCCGCGAACTGCGGGACCTGCCCGGCGTGGCCGAGGCCGCCGGGCGGCTGGACAGCGGACTCGCCCTCGGCGAGTCGGGCGGCGGCTACCTCGGGCTGCACGCCGACCCGGGCACCGGCCCGCTCGCGCTGGCCCGGGTCGTCCAGGGCAGCTACCCGGACGCGGCCAACGAGATCGCGGTCACCCCGCGTACCGCCGAGCGGATGGGGCTGACCGTCGGCACGGTCACCACCACCGGGAGCGGCACGCCGACCGGCCCGGTCAAACTGACGGTTACCGGCGTGGTCGAGTCCGACGACGACGGCGGCCAGGACGCGTACGCCCCGGACCTGATCGCGACCGCACTCGGTGGTACGGACCTGCTCAGCCAGATCGACCTGCGGCTCACCCCCGGCGCCTCGCCCACGGCGGTACGCACACAGGTGGACGGCATCCTCGCCGCGGTGGCGCAGCCCGAGCGCCCGGTGGTGCGTACGGGTGCCCAGGCTCGGGCGGCCGAGGCCGAACTGGCGGTGGCCCGGCTCGGCCCGGTCTTCGCCCTGGTCGGCATGTTCATCTCGATCGCGGTGGCCGCCGCCGCACTGGTCGCGACCTCGACCTTCCGGATCGTCTTCGCCCAGCGGATGCGGCAACTGGCCCTGTTGCGCGCGATCGGCGCGAACCGGGGCCGGCTCGCCGGGGCACTCGCCGTCGAAGGTGCGCTCACCGGACTCGTCGCCGGTACGGTCGGCGTCACGATCGCCCTCGTCCTCGGTCACGCCCTGCCGGTGCTGCTGCGGGCCTTCGACCTGACCGTGTCGTCGCCGGGCCTCCCGCTGGCCGCCGCGCTCGCGGTGATCGCCGGCGCGACCCTCGTCACCCTGGTCGCGGTGCTGGCACCGGCGTTCGGCGCCGCGCGGGTCGCCCCGCTGGAGGCGCTGCGGGCGGCGAGCACCACCTCAGGTCGCCGGGACATCGGCGCGATCCGGCTGGTGGGCGGCCTGCTGCTGGCGGCCGGGGCGGCGCTGCTGGCGGGGCTGGTGGTGACCCGGCTACCCGGGCCGGAGCCGGTGGACTACAACCCGCAAACGCCCCTGCTCATGATCGTCATCTCCGGCACGCTGGCTTTCTTCGCCCTGGTGACCCTGGGCCCGGTGCTCGTCCGGCCGGTGCTGTGGCTGGTCGGCTGGCCGCTGCGCCGGCTCGGCCCGGTCGGGCGGCTGGCCGTCGGCGGCATCGGGGGAGCGCCCCGCCGGGCGGCCGCGGTGTCGGTGGTCGTCGCGCTCGGCGTGACCCTGATCGCCGGGGTCCTGGTCGGCGGCTCGTCCATGCGGGTGCTCGGTGAACGGGAACTGGCGGTCAGCGCACCCGCCGACTTCGAGGTGACGGCCGCCGCCGGTACGACCCTGCCGGCCGCAGTGGTCGAGGCGGCACGCGGGCGCGGCGAGATCAGGAACCTGACGCCGTACCGGCGGCTGGACGGGCTGGCGCTGAGCCGTACCGGCGATCCGGCGCCGATCGGGGAAGGCGGGGAGACGCTCGACGCCACCGACCTCGTCCTGAGCGGCCTGCCGGAGGTGCGCAAACTCGACGTACGGTCGGGTCGGGTCGCCGACCTCGGACCCGGCCGGGTGGTGCTCGCCGGCTACGTGACCTGGGACACCGGCCTGCGCGCCGGTGACGCGATCACCCTGACCCGCGAACAGCGGAAAATCGACGTACGCGTAGCCGCGGTCCTGCCCGGTGCCACCCCGCTGATGTCCGGTGTGGTGCTCGACCCGGCCGACCTCGACCGGCTCGGTGCCCCGGCCGGCTACGCCGGGCTGCTCGCCGACGCGGCACGCTCGGGTGAGGACGGCCGCAGCGCCGCCCAGAAGGCGCTGCGGCAGGTGACCGAGGGCAGCACCGGGCTCGGCCTGACCGTGCTGGCCGACAAGCGCGACGAGATCAACGGGCTGGTCGACACGTTGCTCGGCATCGCGATCGGGCTGGTCGGACTGACCGTGCTGATCGCCGTCGTCGGTGTCGGCGCCACGACCGCCCTCTCGGTGGTCGAGCGCGTACGCGAGTCCGGCCTGCTCCGCGCGGTGGGACTGTCCCGGGGCGGGCTGCGTTTCATGCTCACCACCGAGGCGAGCCTCTACGGGCTGATCGGCGCCACGCTCGGTCTCCTGCTCGGCGTCCCGTACGCCTGGCTCTCGATCGAGGCCCTGGGTGCCAACGCCCCGTTGCGTTTCCCCGCCCTGCCCCTGGCCGCCCTGTTCCTGGCCCTGGTAGCCCTGACCGCAGTAGCCGGCCTACTACCCGCCCGCCGCGCCTCCCGCGTCAGCCCGGTAACCGCCCTAGCCACCGACACCTGACCCCCATCCCCCCGCCCCCACCCCCGTCCCGTCCCGTCCCCCCGCCCCCGCCCCCGCCCGTCCGCCTCGGCGATCTTGCACTTGTGGTGCCTCGAATTGCGGCACTCGTCCGGTTTTGTGCACCACCACAAGTGCAAGATCGCCGGGCGGTCGGGGTGGGGGTGGGGCGGGGTGGGTGGGGTGGGGCGGTCGGGGTGGGGTGGGGTGGGGTGGGGTCAGTGGTTTAGGAGGTGGAGGGTTTCTTTCCAGAGGTGGTTGGCGAGGGTGGGGTCTAGGGCGTAGGGGGCTACGCCGACCATGCCGGCGGGGTCGGGGGCGGGGAGGGCTTCGTTGTTGTCTTCGAAGTAGCGGCCGGTGACGCCTTCGACGTGCGGGGAGGCGGCCAGCAGGACCGAGGTGGCCGCGCCCTGTTGGGGGGTCTTCCAGCCTGGCGGGACCTCCAGGCGGTTGCCCTGTTCGTCGAGCGCGCCGACGAAGCGCAGCTGGGCGTCGTCGAGGTGGCGCTGGAGGTTGGTGACGATGCCGCCGGGGTGCAGCGCGTTGACGGTGATCCCGTCGGCGGCCCACTGCTCGGCCAGGGCGACCGTGAACAGGATCATCGCCGTCTTCGACTGGCCGTACGCGGACCAGCCGTCGTAGGGGCGGTCGGTGTAGTGGATGTCGTCGAAGACGACCGGCGATATCAGGTGCGCCGACGAGCTGACCACGACGACCCGGGCGGCCGGTGCGGCGGCCAGGGCGTCGTGCAGGCCCAGGGTCAGGGCGGCGTGGCCCAGGTGGTTGGCGGCGAACTGCGCCTCCCAGCCCTCGGGGCTCCTGGTCAGCTCGGGTAGGGCCATCACCCCGGCGTTGTCGACCAGGACGTCCAGCGGGCCGGTCCAGCCGGCGGTGAACGCGTCGATGGTGGCGCGGTCGGTCAGGTCGAGGCGGGCCACCCGTACGTCGTCGCGTCCGGTGGCGGCACGCAGGTCGGCGGCGGCGCGTTCGCCCGCGGCGGTGTCGCGTACGGCCAGGGTCACCTGGGCACCGGCGGTGGCGAGTGCGCGGGCGGTTTCCAGGCCGATGCCGGACGCGCCGCCGGTGACGACGGCACGCTTGCCGGTCAGGTCGACGCCCTCGATCACGTCGGAGGCGGTCGACCGGGCGTCGAAGGGGGTGGTGATACGGGACATTGCGGACTCCCTGCCTGGGATGGGGAAATAGCGGCGCTGATCGGCCGTTCAATCCATCCGGATGGTTTAAACCATGCCACGACGAGGTCCAAGAGTCAACCATCCAGTTGGATTGCTAGCATGGGCGGGTGGCGTACAACTCGGCGGCGACCCGCAAGCGACTACTCGACGCGGCTTTCGAGGAGTTCTCCGAGCGTGGGCTGGCCGGGGCACGGGTCGACCGGATCGCCGCCGTCGCCTCCGCCAACAAGCAGGCGATCTACGCCTACTTCGGCTCCAAGGACGGTCTCTTCGACGCGATGCTCGAAGACCGGCTCGGCTCGCTGGCCGACGCCGTACCGTTCCTCCCCGACGACCTGCCCCGGTACGCCGGAGCGCTGTTCGACCACCTCGTCGTCAACCCCGAACTCGTCCGCCTGAACCAGTGGAAGTCCCTGGAGCGGGCCGACGTGTCGACGGCCGAGGCGGACTCCTACCGGGCCAAGGCCCAGGCGCTGCTCACCGCCGGGCAGGCGCGGGGCGCCGACGAGACGACCGCGGTCGACCTGCTGCTGCTGGTCATGAACCTCACCTTCGTCTGGACCAGCATCGCGCCGACCATCCGGGCAATCGGCGGGACAGACGAGGCGGAACGCCTGCGCCGCCACCGTGCCGCCGTGGTCGCCAGCGCGTCCGCCATCACCACGGCACTCACCAACTGACGGGTACGCCGTTCAGCGTCCGGGCACCGCCGGCAGGGCGAGAGCCAGCGCCAGCGACTCGTCGCGGAACATCAGCCCCCGGCTGCGGAACTCCTCGAACACCTCCTCGATCGCCTCCACCGGCAGATCGAGGCGGAGCCGGTTGCGTACGGCCGACGCGGTCGTGGGGCGGTCACCGCAGGCGAGGTAGATCTCCGCCAGCGTCCCGTGGAAGGTGTACGTCCCCTCGCGGCCGGGGTGCCGGCGATCGTCGATCTGGAGGAAATCCGGAGCGGACCGGTACGTCAGCGCCGGCCTCGGCTCCCGCCGCCACGCCGTCGACCAGGCGCCGACCGCCTGCCGCAGTTCGTCGTACGCGGTGTCGGGCAGGGCGTCCTCCGGCTCGTACTCGAAGAAGTAGGCGACCCGATCGAGGTCGACGGTGTCCGGGTAGACGTACCGGTAGCTGCGCTCGGGGTTGCGGTGGCGCAGCTTGAACCGCTCGGGTTGGGCGTACAGCGGGCTGAACCGTTCGAGCCAGACCTGGTCGGCGCTGACCGGGGGTTGCAGGTGCACCAGGTCCGGGATGACGGCGGCCTGGGTGGCGTAGTCGTGCGGGGTCTCGCCGGGAAATCCCCACAGGATGTTCCACTCCACCCCGATGCCGTAGTAGTGCGCCCAGCGCAACAGGTTGACGTTCTGCGCCGCCCGTACGCCCTTGTCCATCAGGCGCAGGACGTTCGAACTCAGCGACTCCAGGCCCGGTTGGAGTTGGGACACGCCACCCTGCGCGAGCAGTCGCAGTTGCGCGCGGGTCAGGTTGGCCTTCACCTCGTAGAAGATCTCGTAGTCGGACTGGGCGGCGCTGATCGCGGGGAACACGTCGCGCAGGTAGCGGGGGTCGAGGATGTTGTCGACGGCCTCGAAGCGGAAGCTGCGGTAGCGGGCGGCCTGGTGCGCGAGTTCACCCAGCACCCGCTGCGGGGACTTGGCACGGAAGGCCATCGTGGTGCCGTTGAGCCCGCAGAAGGTGCAGTGGTGCTTCGCCCCCCACCAGCAGCCCCGCGCGGACTCGAACGGGATCCAGGTGTCGCGGCGCCCGACGCGGGGGACCAGCCCGAGGTTTTCGCCGCGCTCGAAGTACTCGTCGTAGTCGGGCATCGGCAGGTCGTCGAGGCGGTGGTGCGGCGCCGCCGGTGTCGTACCGACCACCCGGTCACCCTTCCGGAAGGCCACCCCGGGTACGGCGGCCGGATCGGTACCGGCGGCCAGCGCTTCGAGCAGGTCGGGAAACGCGATGTCACCCTCGCCGACCACGGCGAAGTCGACGCAGTCGACCGAGCGGACCAGTTCGAGCCCCATCTCGCCGTCGAAGTTGGCGCCGCCGAAGACCGTCACCAGGTGCGGGTGGTGCCGTTTCAGTCGGCGGGCCAGCGCGAACGAGGCGGTGTTCTGCTGGAACGTGCTGCTGAAGCCGACCACCCGCGTCCGCTCCCACGGGTACGCGCCCAGCAGTGCGTCGAGGTACGCCGGCACGTCCCGGTCCCGTACCCGCAGCAGCAGCTCCCGCGCCCGCTCGGAGGATCCGGCCAGGTACGCGAGGTCCTCGGCGAAGTCCGTCAGCAGGCGCGCGTCGGGGTCCGGAGCGGCGTTGCCGAAGGCCTCGATCGAGAACAGCCAGTCGCCGACCAGTCGACCGCGCTGTGCGGCGATCCCCCGGTAGTGCTCCACCCCGATCCGGGTGGCGAAGTCGAGGTTCGCGTGCAGTGTGCGTACCGGGAAGCCGTGGGTTTCGGTGATCGCCTTGAGCAGGCCGAGCTGGATCGAGGGTCGGTCGACGTCCATGAACGGCATCGAGACGAGGACGGTCGGCCAGGCCGTGCGCGCCTGCGCCGTGCTGTCGCCGGGACGCGACGACGATGCGGCCATGCTGAGCCTCCGGACGAGGTGGCCCGGCAGGCCCGACGCGGTCCGGCCATGAGCCACGGTGGCGGGTCGAGGGTGCTCGGTCGGCCGCGAGGCTATCAGCACATAGCGAACGGTCACTCGACCAGACGGCCCCGGCGCCAACCATGACCCGATCCAAATGCACGGCGCGCGATCCGAGCAGCCGGAGCACGATCGTCGTCGCGGGTGGTGCCGGCTATTGCGTGGCGGGTGACCTGGTGAGCGGGCCTTATCCCGTGGTGAGCGGGCCGGGGGTGGCCGCGGGGAGCTTGTCCACGACCACCAGCGAGGTGCCGGGATCGAGTTCCGCGAGCAGTTTGCGCTGGCCACTGCGGGTGATCCGGATGCAGCCGTCGGTGACGTTGGTGCCCAGGTCGTCGTCGTTGTACCAGGTGTGCAGTCCGATGTGGGCACCGCGCAGGCCGGCCGGCACCGCGTCCGGGTCGTCCGGGATCGCACCGAGGGCGAAGACGTCGGTGTCCGCGTACACCTGGCCGATCAGGGTGGAGCGGCCGAGCAGGAAGGTACGCCCCAGCGGTGTCGGCGTCTCGCGGGTGCCGAGGGTGGTCCGCCAGGTCTGTACCGGCTTGTCGTCGCGCAGCCAGGTCAGCTTGTACGTCTTCCGCTCGACGACGAGCTGGTCCCGCAGTGCGACGGTGGTCCAGTTGCCGGGCGGCACCCAGGCCACGGTCCGGTTCGCCGAGGGGAGCAGGACGGCGGCCCAGCCGGACCGGCGTTCCACGATGGGCACGGTCAGCGGCACTCCGGCGAGGGTCGGCGCCAGGAAGGCCCGGGGCCGGCCGCCGGGTGCGTCGTACGCGCCGACCTTGGCGGTCGGGTGCAGCCCTTCGCGCAGCCGTACCGTCGACAGCGGATCCGGGTCGGCGGGAAAACCGCCGGGTGCCGCATCGTAGTCGACCACTGGTAGGTTGGCCGGCGGCGGTATCGCGGTTATCGATGGCTCGACGCTTGCCGGCGTCGTGTTCGCCGGACCGGACGGCACCGGCGTCAGCGTCGAATCCGGTGCGACCGGAGGCCGGCCGGCCCGGTCCGGACCGGCACTCGAAGTGATCACCAGGATCAGTGCGACCAGGCCGCCGAGCAGCGCGAGGAGGCCAGCGGAGAGCAGTAGACGCGCACGCGTCCGACTCGGAGCCGCCGGTTCCGAAGGGACAAAAGGCACACAGCAACTGTACGTGGTGAACTCGCCCCATTTGGTAAGTCTCGTCGTTCGGTGACCAGCGGTTCGCCCGCCCCCGGCACCCGCGCGCCGATCGTGAGAAGAAATCGCGTCAGCCACTCATCCGCTCGTCCCGTTCCTACGTATGACGTGACGGAAGAGCTTGGGTGGGAGATCGAGGAGCGTATGGCTCGGATACAGCAGATCCAGCGACCCGCCGGCCCCAGGACCGTCACCAGCCGGGGCGGACCGCCGCGGTCGAAGGGTGCGATCGCGGTGCTCGGCGCCTCCGTACTGGCCGGCGCCTGGGCCCTGGCCATGCTTACCGCAGCAGGTCAGGTCCTGTACGTCTACAGCTACGTCTACCTCGAGTTCTACGCCGGTGTGGTCGCCCTGGTCTCGCTGAGCCTGACCGTGATGGCCGGCCTGCTGGCCACCGACCGGATCGTGCTGCTGGTACGGCACCGGGTGCTGCTGCAGTCCGCGCACCGGACCACCGGCGTCATCGCGGTCACCACCCTCGGCCTGCACATCCTCACCAAGGTCTCGGGCGGGCGGGCGGCACCGGTCGACGCCGTCATCCCGTTCGTCTCGCAGCGCGGGCTCTACGTCGGGCTCGGCACGATCGCCGCGTACCTGATGGTTTCCACGCTCTGGACCGGCCTGATCCGGGCCCGTTTCGTCAACCGGGGCAAGCCCTGGATGTGGCGGGCGCTGCACAGCACCGCGTACGCCTCCTGGCCGATCGCGCTGACCCACGGGCTGAACGCCGGCCGCCAGCCCGCCGCCTGGGTGACCCTCAGCTACCTGCTCTGCGTCTTCCTGGTGATCGTCGCGCTGCTGGTCCGGCTCTCGGTCAGCCTCGGGCGCAAGCGCAAGGACCAGGGCATGACCACCGGCTCGATCAAACCGATCGGCAAGGCCGTACGCGATGGCGCCGAGTCGCGTACCAACCTCGCGGGTTCGACAATGCGCAGCGACGTACGGGTGAGCTGGGCCGAACCGGAGAACGCGGGCAACCTGCGGGTGGGCCGGGCCGAGGAGCGGGTGGGGCGCCGGGCGCGTCCCGACCGTACCGCCGCCGAGAGCACCACCGGCCGCCGGTCGAGCCGGTTTGTCGTACCGGAGGTGCCGCAGCCCGGCACCATCGGTGACGAACCGGCCGCGGAAGGCCCTCGGTACGGGCGGCGCTGGTCCGCGCGTACGGAAACCGACTCCGCCCCGACCAGCCGCCGCCGCTCCGAGCAGGACATCCAGCGCGACTACGAACGTGACTACGTCGACAGCGGCCGACCCGAACGGGAGTCCGGCCGCCGGTCCCGCGCCGCCGATCGCGAGTACACCACCGATCCGGACTACACCGCCGAGCGCGAGTACACCACCGATCGGGACGACGAACGGGACTACACCGCCGAGCGGGAGTACCGGCCGCGCCGGGGAGCCGAACCGGAGGCCGAGCTGGACTACCGGCCCCGCCGGGGAGCCGCCGACGACGAGTCGGACCTGGACTACCGGCCGCGCCGGGGCGCCGACGACGAGGTCGAGGCGGACTACCGGCCGCGCCGGCAGGCGGAGGACGAAGCCGACCTGGACTACCGGCCCCGGCGGCGCGCGGACGACGAGGAAGCCGACCTGGACTACCGGCCGCGCCGGGGGTCCGGTGATCGGGCACCGGTCGTGGACGACACCCCGACGCTGGTCAACCTGGACCTGCGGCGGGCGCTGCGCAAGGCCGGCGGGGACGGCTCGGGCCGCTCCGGCAAACGCAAGCGCGGCGCCGGGGACAGCGTGGACGAGGCGTACTGGCGGGAACTGCGGGGTGAGGCCAAGTGAGTCGGGCCACCGTGCCCCCGGTCGCCACCTTCGGCCCGCCCCGACTGACCGCCGGCTTCAGCGAGTACGGCCGGCTGGACCTGCTCGCCCACGAGGACGTGCACGGTGAACTCGACTGGTTGTCGGTCGACGGGCTGGTCAAGCTCGCCGAGGAGATGCAGCTCAAGGGGAAGGGCGGCGCGGGTTTCCCGTTCGCCCGTAAGGTCCGGGCGGTCCTCGACTCGGCCCGCAAGCAGGCCCTGGCCCCGGTGGTGGTGGTCAACGCCACCGAGGGTGAGCCGGCGAGCTGGAAGGACAAGGTCCTGCTCACCCGGGCCCCGCACCTGATCCTGGACGGCGCGGCGATGGTCGCGTACGCCCTGGACGCGGACGAGATCGTGATCGGGGTCGCCGACGACGGGATCGGTGAGGCCTCGCTGGCCGCCGCGCTGGCCGAACGGCAGATGCCGGTGCCGACCGGGATCGTCACCGTCCCGCACCGGTTCATCTCCGGCGAGGGCGGCGCCCTGGTCAAGGGGATCAACGGCGAGGCGCACATCCCACCGGGGGTGAAGAAGCGGGCCAGTGACTCCGGTGTCGCCGGCATGCCGACGCTGCTGTCCAACGCGGAGACGTACGCCCAGCTCGCCATCGCCGCCCGGCTCGGTCCGTACGAATATGCCGCGGTCGGCACCGACGACGAGCCCGGCACCGTGCTGCTCACCGTGACCGGCGCGGCCGCCCGGCCCGCGGTGGTGGAATGCCCCGCAGGTACGCCGCTCGCCGACATCCTGCGGCTGTGCGAGGTGCCCGACGGTCCGGGTGTGCTGACCGGCGGTTACCACGGCCGGTGGATCACCGCCGAGGCCGCCGCCAAGGCGGTCATCTCCCGCAAGGGCCTCGCCGCCGTCAACGGCACCCTCGGCGCCGGCATCATGATCCCGCTCGGCCAGGACACCTGCCCGCTCGGTGAGGTCGCCCAGGTGGTGCAGTATCTCGCGGGTGAGTCCGCCGGCCAGTGTGGACCGTGCCGGCTCGGCCTGCCGGACCTGGCCCGCTCGGTCGACCTGATCGTCGCCGGCACCGCCGCCGCCGACGTCGTGCGGGCCGCCGCCGGGGCGGTACGCGGACGCGGCGCGTGCAGCCACCCGGACGGCACCTCCCGGTTCGCCACCTCCGCGATGGAGGTCTTCGCCGAGGACCTCGCCGCCCACGCCACCCGTGACGGCTGCGGCCGGCGGGTGAAGGGCGTGCTGGGGCTGCCGGCGAGTCCGGAGGCGGTCTCCAGCCGGCTCTCTGTGGACTGGTCCCGGTGTGACGGGCACGGGCTCTGCGCGCACGTGGTGCCGGAGTTCATCCGGCTGGACGGCAACGGCTTCCCGTCGTTCCCGCCCACGCCGGTGCCCACCTGGCTGGAGGCCGGTGCCCGCAAGGCGGTACGGATGTGTCCCGCGCTCGCGCTGCGCCTGACCGAGCCGAAGTAGGCCCGCTCGTGCGGCACCACCCCCGTGGCGGTGCCGCACGCCGGTGGATCCGGGTCAGCAGTAGCGGTTCACGTGATCGGCCATGTTGCGGTACGGCGACACGTCGTTGTCCGTACGGGCGCTCGCGCTGACCGAGAACAGGTACGGGTCGCCGCCGTGGCCGGCGCTGGTGTGGTTGAGGTACGAGACCGACCCTGACGAGATGTTGAAGTGCACCGACTCGGTCCGGTCGTGCCAGCCCCAGCTCGCCAGGTCCTGCCAGCCGCAACTGGACAGCCGCCCGCGCGGGTAGCCGTAGTTGATCCGGTCGTAGAAACAGAACCAGCCCGAGGTGCAGTCCGGGCTGGCCAGGGTGCCGACCGGTGGTTCGAAGGTCAGCACGAAGCTGCCACCGGCATAGCTGATCTCGGTGGGGCCGATCTGCCGGCCGCCCGGATACGCGGCCAGGTGCTTGTCGATCTCGACCTGTACGGCGCCGGGTGAGACGGGGCCGTCCGGTGGTCCGGCGGTGGCCGGGGGTGCGGCGGCGACGAGGGCGACGATCGCGATGATCGCGGCCAGGACGGTTGCCGATCTGCTCCATTGGCGGGGGGTGGTTGCCATGGCAGCCTCCTCGGGTACGGGATTCCGTGCGGTGAGGGAGATCGGTCGGAGCCCGCATCCGACCTTCATCATATTGTGGCAAAGATGACGGTGAATGACTTGTCACGATTCATCTTCATGTTCTCGCAGGTCATTGCCGGTTCTGCGGGTCGAGATCGGCCATTTGTCGGATAGCCGACGCAGAGCGCGTCGGATTTCTCGCCGATGGCACCTGACCTGGACGGTCACACCGGCGCCGGGGCGGACATATTCATGGTGGGAGGAACGACATAGATCGTCGCCGGTGCTGTCCGTGCCGGCGGGCGAGAGGCATCGATCCCTCGAGGAGAGTCGGTGGGCGGCAACGGCGGCCGGGACGAGGCGTGGCACGACGCACTGCACCGGCGATTCTGGCCGGACGTGGTCAGGATGCTGGCGCGGGCGTTGGGCGGTAACGAAGGCGAGGCGGAAGACCTGGCACAGCAGACGTTCATGACCGCTTGGGACCGGCGGTCGTACGTACCGGACGAACCGAGGGCCTGGCTGTTCGCCACCGCCAACAACCACCTGCGCAACCACCGGCGGTGGAGTCGGCGGCACCCGATGGCGCTGGTCGAGATGGAGGTGATGGAGGTGGTGGCCGGTGCGGCCGAGGGCGAGGAGAGCGCGATCGTCTGCGACCGGCTGGACCTCGGTCGGGTCTGGGGACAGCTCAAGCCGGCCGAGCGGGAGGTGCTGCAACTCGCCTACCTGGACGGACTGGACACCGCCGAGATCGCACACGTGCTCGGCCTGTGGCAGGCGACCGTACGCAAGCGACGCTCCCGGGCGCTGGGCCGGCTGCGCGGCTGGATGGTGGGTACGGCCGACCCGGTGCTCAGTGGCGCGGGTCGCAGAGGCGTGGGGGAGAGCAACGATGGCTGAGCATCACGACGAGCAGACCGAGCGTCTGGTCCGACGGCTGGTCGAGGCGAACGACCCGATGCGCGGCAAGCAGATCGGGCCGCCCCGGCGCAGCGCCGCCGAGCTGCGGAGGCTGGTCGACCAGCGCCGGGTCGACGGGCGGTGGCGGGCGACGAGCCGTCCCGGCGTACGGCTCCGGCTGCTCGCGCCGGCCGCCGCCGTGGCCCTCGGCGTCACCGCGCTGGTGCTGGTCAACGTACTGCCGGCCGGGGTCGGGGACGGTGGCGAGCCGACGACGGTGGCGATGGCCGTCGCGCCGGCCGCGCTCGGGCTCCAGTTTCCCGGGCAGGCCGAACCGGCCGGGCCGTGGCTGCGGGAGCTGGCGGAACGGACTGCTGGCCTGCACGAGACGGCCGGCACCGGGCGCTACACGTACCAGCACAGCCAGACCTGGTCGCTGGAGAACACCGCCGGGGGCCCGGACGAGGCGAACGCGGTGGTCGCCCGGGACGAGCGGCTGTGGTGGGCGGCGGACCGGTCCGGCCGGGAGGAGATCACCGCCCTGCCGCCACAGGCGGGCAATGCGGACGCGGCGCAGTGGCTCGACGGGCCGCCACCCGGCTCCGACCGCTCCCGCACCGACTACCGCGCCGGGGAGATGGCCCTGGTCGTGGACGACCCGGCCACCGACCCGGTGGTGCTGTCCCGACAACTTTCCGCGCACGAACCCTTCAGCAACGGCCCACAGGCCGTGATCCGGGCGGTGGCCGACCTGTACCGATTCCACGAGATGAGTCCCGCCTTGCGCGCCGCCGTACTGCACGTGCTGACCGAGACGAACGGACTGGTGTACCGGGGGAGAGTGGTCGACCGGGCGGGTCGGACCGGTGTCGCGGTCAGCGTGGACAGCGAGGCCGGGGCGACCCGCGACCTGGCCGTGCTGGACCCGGACACCGGCACCCTGCTCAGCTACGAACAGGTGGCCCTGATCAGCCCGCCACGCTCGGCCGTACGCGCGCCCGCGGTGATCTCCTACGTGCTCTACCTGGCCCACCAGCGCACCGACCAGCTCGGCTGAACCGCGGTTCGGGGCCGGACCGGGTACGCCGGTCCGGCCCCGAACCATTCGACCGGCTACCGGATTGGAAAGCGGGATCGACGGGTATCTCCGGCTGTCACGGGAGGTGGTCGTGATGACGGGGACAGAGGCCGGTGTCGGACGGTTGCAGCTGAGGGAACGTGCCCGGCATCGGGTGCGGCGCCGGATGGGACTGATCATCCTGCTCGTCGGGCCGCTGGCCGGCCTGGCGATCATCATCGGTGGCCTGGTCGCCCTCGGGGACACGCCACCGCTCAACCTGATCATGATCGGTGCCGGCGTGGCCCTGGTCACCTCGGCCCTGCTCGGCGTCGTCTGGCTGGTGCAGCGGCGCCGAAGCGACCCGCCGCTGATACTGGGGGCCGACCTGGCGACCCGACGGGCGGTGCACCGGGCGATCCGGGCCGGTCACAGCGACGACACCCGGATCGACCTGCTGGCCCGCGACCTGATCGCGCGAAGCCCCGCCCAGGCCTGGGTGCCGTGGCTGTACGTCTTACTGGCGCTGCTGCAGGTGGTGTTGCTGCTGCTCGGTGACCGGAGCACGAGCGATGTCGTCCGTGCCCTGATCACCGTGCCGTTCTTCGCCGTGGCCGCCGGCTACTTCTGGCTGTACCGGCGCCGGATGCGCCGGTACCGGGGCCTCGTCGCCTGACCCGCCGCCGGCCCGTACGCCCGGTCAGCGGCGGATCGGCATCAGCAACGAGAACGTCCGCTCGTCGTCCGGCTGCCGCAGCAGCAGCGGCCGGATCGGCCCGTCCAGGTCGAGTACGAGCTGCCCCCGGCCACCCGCGTCCAGCGCCTCCAGCAGGAACTCCCGGTTGACCCCGATCGGCCCGGCCGAACCGTCCACGCCCGCCACCGCTCCCGCGCCCGACGGGTCGGCCGGCATCCGGTCCGGGTCCAGCACCGCCAGGGCTCCGTCGGCGCCCACCGCCAGCACCGCCACCTCGCACGGCGTGCCGTCCTGCTCGCGTACGACGGTGGTGGTGTTCGCGGTGGCGAGCGCCGTACGCAGCGCGGGGACGTCCACGGTCACCCGCACCGTTCCCTTGCCGTCGAGCCGGTTGCCGAGCAGTCGCCGGTAGTCCGGGAAGTCGTAGTCGAGTGGTTCGCCCTGCACGGTCAGCCCGCCGGCCCGGATGCCGACCTCGGTGCCGCCGAGTACCACCGTCACCGGCTCGTCGGCGTCGGATCCCGTGCCGGCAAGCAGGCTGCGGGCCTGGTCGACGAAGGCGACCGGGGCGATCACCCGGCGGCTCGGCCCGTCGACCGCGTTCACCGGCGCCACGGCGACCGCCAGCCGGTAACGGTCGGTGGCCACCAGGTGCAGCAGCGATTCCTCGATCTCGAACAACACCGAGCCGAGTACGGGCAGTTCAGGGTCGTCACCGACGGCGAAACGCACCGCGTCGAGCCCGGCGGCCAGGCCGCCGCGGGTGAGGGTGAGATGGGTGGCACCGGTCATCAGGTTCTCCTCGTGGTCGAGCAGGGCGTGGACCCGGGAGAGTTCGCGGCGGGCGTCGGTGAGACCGGCCTCCAGCCGACGCAGGTGCCCGTCCAGCAGCCGGCGTACGACCACCGGCTCGGACCAGTGCCGGAGCACCAGGCCGATCTCGGACAGCGGCAGGTTGACCCGTCGCAGGCGGGCCACCAGCCGGGCGGGTTCGAGCTGCTGTTGGGCGTACCAGCGGTAGCCGGTCTCCGGGTCCACCACGGCGGGCACCAGGATGCCGGCGCCGTCGTAGAACCGCAGGGCGCTGACGGTCAGGCCGCTGGCCCGGGCCATCTCCCCGATGCTGCGCATGTCGCTCTCCACGTCCGCTGATCCTGGGGGCTCGACCAGGTCGAGGGTCAACCCGGCGAACCTATCCGGACGCAGCGGCCGCCCGACGCGCGGTGTGGCTCGACGGCGGAGAGACTGCCGAGGTCAGCGGCGCGGTGGCCAGTAGACGCCGAGCACGTCGTAGCCGTCCGGGCGGGTGCCGGAGCGCCCGAGGTAGAACGCCGGATCCCGGTCCGGGCCGCAGATCCGGTGCAGGAAGGCGGTGGTCAGGGCGTTGCGAAGCCGGTCGTCGGAAAGTCCGGCCAGCCGGTGTTGCAACGCCGCGAACTCCCAGTCGGCGATGGTGTGCTGGTGGCCGGGGCAGTCGTACCCGGCGCAACGGTAGCGGTACGCCCCGGTGAACCGGGGTGCGCAGAGCGGGCCGCGGTCCTGGTGCCCGGTCGGGTCGAGGCGGTCGGCGTACGCGTCGAGCCGTCGGCGTTGTTCGATGGTCCAGTCCGGGTGCGGTGCCAGGACGAGCCCGTCGACCTGCCGGGGCCGGACCAGGGCGAGCGTGGGCCCGTCCGGCTGCTCCCGGCACACGGTCTCCCCGAGGTACGGGTCCAGCCACGGCTGGCGCCACTGCCACCGCTTGAGGTGGTGCTCGCGGACCAGGGTGTGCGGTACCGGCTGCCAGCTCTCCCGGCCGAAGTCCGGGTCGGCCGGGCGGGCGTCGACGCTGATGATGTCGTACGTGCCGAAGGCCGCGGCGGGGCCGAGTTCGCTGATCGGGATCGGCGCGAGCCGGATCCAGCCGGGGCGGTCCGGGTCCGCGCTGATGCCGGCCGCGTAGACCGTCCGGTCGGAGCGGTCGGTGGGGCGCGGTGCGGTCTTGACGGTGATGAGGAGGCGCAGCCGGGTCACCTGTTCGGCGGTCCGCCGGGGGGCGGGGTGGGCCGGCGCGGGACCGGGGAGGTCGAGTTGGGTCACGCGCACCCTCCGCCGGAGCCAATGTAGTCGTATGGATACAACGAACCGAGCATGACATGGGTAACGGGTTTCGGCCACACGGGCAATTCGTCGGTGCGTTCGCCGATTGCCACAAACCGGAACGGGTCGTCAGTCCGGATTTCTCGCAGCGGGATTATGCCTGCCCGGGGCCGTCATTCGACGGTAGTGCTAAGCGATATCGCCATCCTTCATCGACGTGAACTTAATGAACGATAAGGCGTCTTTGTTCAGCCGATCGGTGACGTAAAACTTCCACGACTCGCGCGTTCGGTGCCGTGGTCGCCGACGAGCTGGACCGGCGCTCAGGACAGCACCCGGAAGGTGATCCCGGCCCGGTGCAGGCGCGCGGTCAGCGCCTCACCCATCGCCGCTGCCGGGGTCACCTGACCGGAGGTGGGTGGCAGGTCGTCCAGGGCCAGGCAGAGGGCCGACTCGGCGAGCATCTTGGCGGTCTCGTCGTACCCGGGGTCACCGCCGGCAACCTCGGTGACCACCCGGCGGCCGCCGCCGACACCGACGAAACGGAACACGAACCAGCCCCTGGCCCGCTGTTCGGCCGTCGGGCCCGCACCCGGGGCGGCCCGGCGCAGCAGCCACTCCCGGACCGGGCGGACCCGGGCCAGCACGGCCAGTGCGGCGACCCCGGCCACCGCGCCGACCACCAGCGGCAGCCGCAGCGCGAGATGGTGGCGGAACCGGAAGTCGGGACCGTACCGGTCCAGGGCGGTGGCGGAGTGGCGCACCACGGCCGGGTCGAGCGAGGGCAGCGGCAGCACCCAGTGGCCCAACTCGGCCGAGCGGCCCGCCCGCCCGGCGCCCGCCCGTACCCGGCGGGGTTCCACCATCGGCTGCGCCCGCCGCCGGGCGCGGGCCGCTGTCGCCGCGCCGCGGCGCCGCGCCAACACCAGCAACACCGTCCGGTACGTGCCGGCCGACGGCACACCCCACGCCCGCAGGTAACCGTCCACTGTGATCGGTACGCCCACCGGCAGTTGCCCGACGGTGAAGTGCACGCCGAGGTCGGCGGGTACGCAGTCGAAGCCGCAGGCGTGCACCAGCCGCGCCCCGGTCCGGGTGGCCTGTTCGTGGTGGCGGACGTACATCAGGTCGACGAACTCCGGCTCACCGGTGATGTCGAGGTAGTCCGTCCCGGCCTCGGCGCAGGCGGCCACCACCGGCTCGCCGTGGTGCACGTACGGCCCCACCGTGCTGATCAACGTGCGGGTGCTTGCGGCGAGGCGGCGCAGCGATCCGGGGTCGGTCGTGTCGGCCGGGAGCAGCGGCAGGTCACGCCAGGCCGGGCTGATCCCGGCAAGGCCGTCGCGCACCTCTTCCAGCCGCTGCGGGTTGCGTCCGGCCAGCGCCCAGCGGAGCGTGCTCGGCGCGTGGCGGGCCAGGTACCGCGCGGTCAGGCCGCCGGTGAACCCGGTCGCGCCGAACAGGACGAGGTCGTACGGACGGGGCGTGGACACCCGAGCAGTCTCGCACCGGACAGCAGGGGGCATCGCCGCCGCCGACCCGGGATCGGTCGTGGGGGATCGGGGTGAACCGGTCTCCTCCGTCAGGGGTGAACTCCGGCGGGCCGGGTATCCGGGTCGCGCCCCGGACGGAAGTCCGGGTCCAGGCCGTGATCGAACCAATGGATGTCGTCGTGTCCGCGGGGGTGGAACAGGATGCCCGAGGACCGGATCGGAGCCGGCGCCGCCGCGCCGCGCGGTCGTACCGGTGTGGTGGGGGAAGACCGGGCCGCCGGGCCCGCGGTCGCGCCGCTGCTGGCCTCCAAGCTGGTGGTCGCGTCGCTGCCCGGCGCGGTGGTCGCCCGCCCCCGGCTCTTCACACTGCTGGAGGCAGGAGCCGCCGGCCCGGTCACGCTGGTCTCGGCACCGGCCGGCTGGGGCAAGACGACGCTGCTCGGCTCCTGGTACCGCGCCCACGCCGACAACGGGCACCGGGCCTGGCTCTCCCTCGAACCCGGCGACGGCGGGAGCCGGCTCTGGTCGTACCTGCGGGCCGCCGTCCGATCCACCGGCGACCCCAGGAACGGCCACGGGTCCGCCGCGCCGGCCGTCGCGGGCACCGACGAACCGGTGGACCGGGACTTCCTCGACCGTCTCGCCGTGGAGCTGAGCCGCCGGCCGGAGCCGGTCACGCTGGTGCTCGACGACTTCCACCGGATCGACGACCCGGGCGTGGCCGACGGGCTCGAATTCCTGCTCCGGCACACCGGGGACCGGCTCCGGCTGGTCGTCGGTGGGCGTACCGACCCGGCGCTGGCGCTGCACCGGTGGCGGCTCAGCGGCGAGCTGACCGAGATCCGCGCGGCCGAGCTGGCGTTCACCGCCGCGGAGGCCGCCGAACTGCTGACCGCGCACGGCATCAGCGTCCCCGCCGACCAGACCGAGGAGCTACGCGTACGGACCGAGGGCTGGCCGGCCGGCCTCCGGTTCGCCGCGCTCGCCCTGCCCGGCCACCCCGACCCGGCCCGGTTCGTCGACGCCTTCGGCGGCGACGATCCCGCGGTGGCGGACTACCTGTCGGTGGAGGTGCTGGCCGGGCTGACCGACGAGGCGCGGGACGTGCTGGGCCGCGGTGCCGTCGCCGACCGGGTCACCGGTGACCTGGTCAACGCCCTGACCGGGCGGACCGACGGCGACCGGGTGCTGGCCGAGTTGGAACGGGACACCGGATTCGTGATCGGCCTCGGCACCCGCCCGCCCGCCTACCGCTACCACCGGATGCTCGCCGAACTGCTCCGCGCCGAGCAACGCCTGCGGCCCGCCGACGAACTGCTCGACCTGCACCGGCGGGCGGCAGGCTGGGCGGTGACACGGGAACTGCCGGCCGAGGCGCTGCGGCACGCGCTCGGCGCGGGCGAGTGGGGTCTGGCCATCGACGTACTCGCCGAGCACTGGCCCGAGCTGGTCCCGTACACCCCGGCGCGGCCGGGCCCGCCGGTACCGGGTCCACCGGCGCCCGAGGCGGTACGCACCGAGCCGGAACTCGCCCTGGCGTACGCCGTCGACGCGCTGGACCGGGGCGACCGCGCCGCCGCCAGTGGCCACCTACGGCTGGCCGATCGGTACGCCTCCCAGCTCGACGGGGTCCGCCGGGACCGGTTCACGCTGATCGCGGCCGCGCTGCGGCTGGCCGGGGCGCAACTCGACGGTGAGGTCGCCGACGTGCTCGCCGCCGCCGCCCGGTTGCGTGCGCTGGCGTCGCCGCCCGGTGCCGGTGCCGGCCGACCCCCGGTCGACCTGCGCGCGCGGGCGATCGCCCGTACCGCCGCCGGTGCGGTGCAACTCGGCACCGGGGACCTGGTCGCCGCCGAGACCGAGCTGAGTGGTGCGTTGGCCGACGCGCACCGGGCCGGACTCACCCGCACCGAACTGGCCTGCACCAGCCGGCTGGCCCTGGTCCGGGCGGTACGCGGACGGCTCGCCGCCGCAGAACGGGACGCCCGGCTGGTGGTCGGCGGCGCGCTCGACGGTGACGCGCCCACCGACCACGGGCACGCCTACCTCGCGCTCGCCCTGATCGCCCTGCACCGGGACAGCCCGGCCGACGCCGAGGCGAACCTGACGCTCGCCGGTCACCGGATCGAGCAGGGCCGCGAACCCGCCGTCGCCGCGGTGGCCGGCTGGATCCGAGCCCAACTCGGCCGGGACCGAGGCGACCTGACCGGCGCCTACCAGCTCCTGCTCGCCGGCCGGGCCCGGCTGGGCGAGCAGCAGCGGGCCGAGCAGTTGTCGCACTGGCTGCTCGCCGCCGAAGCCGACCTGTGCACCGCGCACGGCGACCTGGGGCGCAGCCGGGAACTGCTGCTCACCCCACTGGACGAGGCCACCGGGCCGGCGGAGGCGCTCGCCGTGGCGCTGTGCCGGGCGTACCTGCACGCCGGGGACCTGGGCGCGGTGGCCCGTACGCTGCCGGACTGGGCCGGGCCGGACGGCGACGCCTGGCTGCTGCCGGTACGGCTGGAGGCGGGGCTGCTCGACGCGCTGACCGCCCGTGCGGCCGGCGACCACCGTCGGGCCGCCCGTACGTTGGAGGAGGTGCTGGTGCTGGCCGCGCCGGACGGGTTCCGTCGGGTGTTCACCCGGTCCGAACCACCGGCCCGCGACCTGCTCGCCGCGCACCTCGACTCCGGTACGGCGTACTGGCCGATGGTCCGGGAACTGATCGCCACCGGTGCCGAGCACGTCGGTCGCGACGGCATCACGCCCACCGGCGTCGACCGGCGGGACCGGGGCGGGCGGCTGGCCGCGGCGGTGCCCGGTCTGGGGGAGCCGTTGACCGACAGGGAACTCACCGTGCTGCGTTACCTGCAGAGCATCCTGTCCAACGTGGAGATCGCCAGCGAGCTGTCGGTCTCGGTGAACACGGTGAAGACGCACGTGCGCAACATCTACCGGAAGCTGGACGCGACCCGGCGGCGGGAAGCCGTCCGCCGGGCCCGCGAGCTGCGTCTGATCTGACCATCGGCGCGCGAGTCGAAAGTCAGCTCGACGCGGCCTGGTCCACGGCCGCGATCAGCTCCGGCAGCTCGTACGAGCCGTCGTAGCGGACGCCGTTGACGAAGAACGTCGGGGTGCCGTTGACGCCGCTGCGGATGCCGCCGACGAAGTCGCGCCGGACCCGGTCGAGGTGCACGTGCCGGGCGACCTCGTCGGCCACCTCGTCCTCCGGCAGCCCGAGCTGCTGGCAGCCCATCGACAGGTGCACCGGGTCGAGCTGGTCCTGGTGCTCGAATATCCAGTCGTGCATGGCCCAGAACTGGTCCCGTACGCCAGCCGCCTCGACCGTCTCGGCGGCCAGTTCCGCGTACGGGTGCACGTTGCTGAGCGGGAAGTGCCGGAAGACCAGCCGTACCGTCTCGGGGCGCTGGCGCAGGAGTTCGTGCAGCCGGTGATATGCCTGCCCGCAGTACGGGCACTGCAGGTCGGCGTACTCGACCAGGGTGACCGGTGCCTCGGCCGGCCCGCGTACGTGATCGTCGTCGGTGAGCGGCACCCGCAGTTTGCTCGACGTGACCTGCATCGGTGTTGTCATCGGGCCTCCCCGTCGTGCTCGGTGTCGCCTTCCCGGTCCCGACGGCCGGGTCAGCAGAGATGCGTTGTTCGCCGTGTCACGCCCGCGCCTGATGGCTGGTGAGGGCGTCGAGCGCGTCGAGGATGCCGTCGGCGCCCGGGTTCACGTCGATCGGCGAGACGTAGCTCCAGCTCACCCGGGCCTGCGGGTCGAGCACGAACAGTGCCCGCTCGGCGTAGCCGTCCGGGCCGTAGACGCCGTACTGCCGGGCGACGGCGCCCTTCGGTTCGAAGTCGGACAGCAGCGGGAACTCGATCCCGGCACTCGCGGCGAACGCGTCGTGGCACCAGACGCTGTCCACCGAGATGCCCAGCAGCGACGCGCCGTACTGGTCGAACGCGGGCCGCGCGGCCTGGTAGAGCGCCATCTGGTCACCGCAGACCGGACTCCAGTCCGCCGGGTAGAAGGCCAGCACGGTCGGCCGACCCCGGGACTCAGCCAGGCTCACCTGCCGATCGGGCCCGGTCGGCAGGGTGAACTCCGGGGCCGGTTGTCCCGGTTGGAGTGCGCCGCTGGGATCAGTCATGTCTCTCATCCTCGCGCCGGGCCGGGTGACACCGGCTCACCCGATCCGGGTGGTAACCCGCGTCCGGTGCGGGCCTCACACCCGTACGGTGATGTGGTTGTCGACGGCGGCGACGCCCGGCGCGGACCAGGCCACCCGCTCGGCCTCCTGCCGCTCCAGCCAGGAGTCGACGGCGCCGGTGAGCACGATCAGGTCGCCCTGCACCTCGATGTCGATCCGCTCGACGTCGGTCTCGGCGCTGCGGATCAGCGCGTTGACCACGAGCTGCTCCAACTCGTCGGGCGACGGCAGCCCGATCGGACGTACGTTGATCCCGTTGGTCACGCCGCGGACGCTGGCCAGCCGGCGGACCGACCGCTCCGCGGCCCGCTTCTGGTACTCCCACTCGACGTCCCCGCGCAGCACCACCCAGCCGTTGGAGACGGTCACGTCGAGGTTCCCGACCGGCACGAAGGCGTCCCACTCCAGGGCGCGGGTGGCCGCCAGCGCGATGTCCGGGTCGGTCCGCTCGGCCGAGGACGGCAACCGCACCTCGATGTCGTTGGCCACCGCCCGGACCCGGTTGATCCGGTGCGCGGACCGTTCGGCCGCCCACTTCTTGGCGTAGTTGTCCACCCAGCCGGTGAGGGTCACCACCCCCTCCTGCACCGTCACGCCGATCTCGTTGGGCTGGACCCGGGGCTCCCACTCCAGTTCGTCGAGGACATCGCGCTGGATTTCCTCGTCGCTGCGGGTGATCGTCCTCGCCGAGGTCATGGTGGTTCCTTCCACGGGATAGATTGCGCACCGGCGACCCGCCGGGGTGCCGGTGGTGGCCGCGCTGTCACGGCCGATGCTCCGGCGTACCCGGGTGACGTCCCATCACCCGGGAAAGGTGAGGCCCGCCGGACCGGGCGCGTGACAGGTCGGCCGGCGGTAAGGAATCATCGACTGTCGATCCGGCAGGTGTGTTGACGTGGGTGGAGGAGAGCGGATGACGACCGACGAGGTGACTGCGGGGGACCGGACGGCCGGCTCGGCCACGGTGCCCGAGCAGCCGGTCGGGCCGCCGCGCGGCCATGCCGTGTCACAACGCCTCGTACGCCTGCTGCGGCACGAGTGGACGCTCGCCTCGCTCGGCGGGCTGCTGCTGGCCGTACTGCTCACCTGGCCGACGTTGCGCGACGTCACCACGACCATCCCGCAGGACACCGGCGACCCGGTCCTGCAGGCGTGGCAGGTCGCCTGGGGCGGGCACGCCCTGCTCACCGATCCGATCCAGCTCTGGCACTCGAACACGTTCTTCCCCGAGCGCTACACGTACGCGTACTCCGACACCCTGCTCGGCTACGCCCCGCTGGGCATGGTCGGTGAGGGCCCGGTCGCCGCGATCGTCCGTTACAACATCCTGTACGTGCTGGTCCACGCGCTCGCCTTCGTCGGGGCGTACGCCCTGGTCCGCCAGCTCGGCGCGAACCGGATCGGGGCCGCGCTGGCCGGGGTCGCGTACGGGTACGCGCCGTGGAAGCTGGCCCAGGCGGGGCACCTGCACGTGCTCTCGATCGGCGGCATCGCGCTCGCCCTGGCCATGCTCGCCCGCGGGCACGGCTGGTCCCTGACCTACGGCTACCGCCCGGAGCTACGTCGTCCGGGCTGGGCGCTGGCCGGTTGGCTGGTCGCTGCCTGGCAGATGACACTCGGCTTCGGCATCGGCCTGCCGTTCGGGTACGCCCTGGCGGTGCTCTGCCTCGTGGTCGTGGTCGGTTACCTCTGGTCCTGGTGGCGGCGCTCGGCCCGACCGGTCTTCGGCCGTCGGCTGCTCACCGCCGACCTGGTCGGTGGTGTGGTCTTCGCCGCGATCACGCTCGCCATGGCGTTGCCGTACCTGAAGGTGGTCGAGCAGAACCCGGACGGCCGCCGGACCCTGGCCCACCTGGAGCAGTTCTCCCCACCGCTGCGGGGTTTCTTCACCGCGCCGCCGGAGTCGTGGCTCTGGGGGGAGCGGCACGCGGCCGCCCGTGAGCTGCTGCCGTTCGCCGGTGAGATGACCCTGCTGCCCGGTGTGGTGCTGATCGGCCTCGCGTTCGCCGGCCTGTTCTTCTCCGCCTGGCGCGTACGTCACCGGGTGCTGCTCGCCGCCGGGGTGCTGGTGAGCGTCGCGCTCGCCGCCGGCACCAGCTTCGGCGGGGACGGCAATCCGGGTTACGCCACGCTGTTCCTGCACCTGCCCGGCTGGGACGCGATCCGTACGCCGGGCCGGCTGATCCTCTGGACCACGCTGCTGCTCGGCATCCTCGCCGCCGGGGTGCTCAGCATGCTCGGCCGTACCGAACCGAGCGACGCGTCCCCGGGCGACGCCGACGGCCGTACATCCGCGACGGACGGCAGCGGCGCTACACCCGCGACGGACGGCAGCGGCGCTACACCCGCGACGGGCGGGATCGACGGCGGTGCTACTTCCGCGACGGGCGGGATCGACGGCGACGCGTCCGCGACAGGCGGTAGCGGTGCGGCCGCGACCGACGGTGACGCGGCCGACGGTGACGGCGGTCGACCCGCGGCCGACGACGAGCCCGCGCCCGCAGGTGGGGCCGCCGTGCCGGCACGGTCACCCGTGCCAGTCGGTGCCGGAGTCACCAGCGCGTTCATCCGGCCCGCGGTGCCGGTCGCACACTCGGTGTCGCCACCGCCGAAGCAGGTCCGGGCGTCCGGGCCGGCGCGTCCGATGGCCGGGTGGGTGGTCCGCCTCCTGACGCTGGTGCCGCTGGCCCTGGTGGTGCTCGAAGGGGTCAACACCACCCCGCACGCGCCGGTGCAGGCGCAACCGGCGGCGCTGCGCGGGATGGAGGGGCCACTGCTGGTGCTGCCGAGCGACGGGACGTTCGAGTTCACCATCATGCTCTGGTCCACCGACGGGTTCCCGAAGATCGCCAACGGTCTGGCGTCGTTCGTACCGCCGACGCAGCAACAGATCCGTGCGGTGACGCCGAGTTTCCCCGACCAGACGAGCGTCGCGTACCTGCGGCAGATCGGCATCCGGACAGTTGTCGTGCTGCCGGAGTACGTGAACGGCACACCATGGCAGGATGTGCTCAACCGGGACGCACAGGGGCTCGGGATCAGCCGTGAGGATATCGCCGGAGCGGTGGTGTTCCGGCTCGGCTGAGCTGGCCGGGGAGGTTTTGCGATGGACCGCCGAGTGGCCGCGCTGTTCGGCGGGATCGTGGCTGTCGGGCTGGGACCGGCGGTGTGGTTGGGCGGGACCCTGCTCCGCTCCGAACCGCTGCCGGCGGCGCCGCTGCCGAGCGGTTCTGCCAGCGCGACGGCCTCGCCGACCGATTCCGTCTCACCGGGTCTGCCGACCCCCGACCCGTCGGCGACCGTGGGCGTACTCGCCCCGCCGGGGCCGGACCGCCCCCTTCCCGGCCGTACGCCGGCCGCCCCCGGCAAACCGACCTCCCCGGCACCGACCGGTACCCGATCTGCCGGGTCCGGGTCGCCCAGCCAGCCGACCTCGCCGCCGCCGGTCGAGCCGACCACACCGCCGCAGTCGCCGGAGCCGCCACCGAGCCCGGACCCGACCGAGGGCGAACCCACCGAGTAGCGGCAGCCGTCGCGTAGCGTCGTGCCGGTCAGATCCGGCCGGCCGAGGTCGTCGCCGAACTCGGCCGGCACGCCGAGCCATCCATTCTTTAGTTTAAATACGCAACTATTGACAGCGCTGACCGGCGTGTGTGAGTGTCTGCACGAGACCGGTGCGGGAGCCAATCGTGCCCGGTGCGGGAGCCAAGGGCAGCTCCGCACCACCGTCATTCCTCGCTCATGCACGCGCTCGGCGCGGCAGTCGATGGCCCGTGCCCGCTCACCGGCATCGGCGCGCCCGCGCGTCCGTGCATGGCGGTTCTCCGTCCCCAGTAACAGCAGCGTCAGCGCTCAGAGGGAGCCGTACATGCGTAGAAGTCTCGCCAGCGCGCTCGCGGCCGTGGTCGTCGCCGGCGCGGTGGCCGTGGTGGCCCAGGTCGCCCTCAGCCCGTCCGCGTCACCGGCCGCGGCGGCCGCGTCCGAGCCGTACTCCTGGAAGAACGTCCGGATCGACGGCGGCGGCTTCGTGCCGGGCATCGTCTTCAACCCCACCGAACGCAACCTGATCTACGCCCGCACGGACATCGGCGGCGCCTACCGCTGGGAACAGGGCAGCCAGACCTGGACCCCGCTGCTCGACTGGGTGGGCTACGACAGGTGGGGCTGGAACGGGGTGCTCAGCCTGGCCACCGATCCGGTCCAGACCAACCGGGTGTACGCCGCCGTCGGCATGTACACCAACGACTGGGACCCGAACCCGGGCGCCATCCTGCGCTCCACCGACAAGGGCGCGACCTGGCAGGCGACCGTGCTGCCGTTCAAGGTCGGCGGCAACATGCCCGGCCGGGGGCAGGGGGAGCGGCTGGCCGTCGACCCGAACCGCAACAGCACCGTCTACTACGGCGCCGAGGGCGGCAACGGCCTGTGGCGCAGCACCGACTACGGGGTCACCTGGGCCAAGGTGGCCAACTTCCCCAACCCCGGCAACTACGCCCAGGACCCCAACGACCCGAACGGTTACCTCAACGGCAACCAGGGCGTCACCTGGGTCAACTTCGACCGCAGCACCGGTACGGCCGGCAACGCCACCCAGACCATCTACGTCGGCGTGGCGGACAAGCAGAACCCGGTCTACCGCAGCACCAACGGCGGCAGCACGTGGGAGCGGATCGCCGGCCAGCCCACCGGCTACCTGGCCCACAAGGGCGTGGTGGACCACGTCGGCGGCTACCTCTACATCGCGACCAGCGACACCGGCGGCCCGTACGACGGCAACAAGGGTGACGTGTGGAAGTTCAACCGGGCGACCGGCGCGTGGACCCAGATCAGCCCGCTGCCGTCGAGCAGCGCGGACGCGTACTTCGGGTACAGCGGGCTGACCATCGACCGGCAGAACCCGAACATCCTCATGGTCGCCACCCAGATCTCCTGGTGGCCGGATGCGATCTTCTGGCGCAGCACCGACGCGGGTGCGACCTGGACCCGGATCTGGGACTTCGGCAGCTATCCCAACCGGACCAAGCGCTACACGATGGACATCAGTTCGGTGCCCTGGCTGAGCTTCGGCGCCAACCCGGCGCCGCCGGAGGAGTCGCCGAAACTGGGCTGGATGAACGAGTCGCTGGAGATCGACCCGTTCGACGGCAACCGGATGATGTACGGCACCGGCGCCACCATCTACGGCACCACCAACCTCAAGAACTGGGACACCGGCGGCACCCTCACCATCCGGCCGATGGTCCGGGGGCTGGAGGAGACGGCGGTGCTCGACCTGGCCAGCCCGCCGAGCGGTGCCCCGCTGGTCAGTGCGCTCGGCGACATCGGCGGCTTCCGGCACGCCAACCTGGACGCCGTACCGGCGATGATGTTCACCCAGCCGACCATGACCAGCACGACCAGCCTCGACTTCGCCGAGTCGAATCCGTCGATCATGGTGCGGTCCGGCAACTTCACCGACTCCGAACGGCCGAACGACAGCCATGTCGCCTTCTCCACCGACGGTGGGGCGAACTGGTTCCAGGCCCAGGAACCGGGCGGCATCAACAGCGGCGGTACGGTCGCCGCCGCGGCCAACGGCAGCCGGTTCGTCTGGGCACCCGGCGACTCGGGCCAGCAGGTCGTCTACTCGGTCGGGTACGGCAACTCGTGGACCGCGTCGACCGGCGTACCGGCGAACGCGAAGGTCGAGTCCGACCGGGTCAACCCGAACAAGTTCTACGCCTTCGGCGGCGGCCGGTTCTACGTCAGCACCAACGGGGGCGCGAGCTTCACCGCCAGCGCCGCCACCGGGCTGCCGAGCAGCGGGAACGTGCACTTCAAGGCGCTGCCCGGTGTCGAGGGCGACATCTGGCTGGCCGGCGGTGACAGCACCGGCGGCACCGGCATCTGGCACTCGACCAACTCCGGCGCCAGCTTCACCAAACTCGGCAACGTGACCGGCGCGGTGAACATCGGCTTCGGCCGGGCGGCACCGGGGCAGACGTACCCGGCGCTGTTCGCGTACGCGACGATCGACGGCAAGGCGGGCGTGTACCGCTCGGACAACGCCGGTGGGGTCTGGGTACGGATCAACGACGACCAGCACCAGTACGGCAACGCGGCCGAGGCGATCACCGGCGACCCGCGGATCTACGGTCGGGTGTACCTCGGCACCAACGGTCGCGGCATCCTCTACGCCGATCGGCTCGGCGGCCCGACCAACCCGCCGACGACTCCGCCGACCAGCACACCGACGACCCGTCCGCCGACCACTCCGCCCACGACACCGCCCACCACCCGACCGCCCACGACTCCGCCCACCAACCCGCCGACCACGGCACCGGCCGGCGGTTGCTCGGCGACGTACCGGGTGACCGGTTCCTGGCAGGGCGGCTTCCAAGCGGAGGTGACCGTACGCAACACCGGCACCACGCCGACCACCGGCTGGACGGTGAACTGGACCTTCCCCAACGGCCAGACCATCAGCCAGATCTGGGGCGGTACGCACACCCAGAGCGGGTCAGGGGTGGTGGTCCGTAACGTCGGTTACAACGGCGCGCTGGCCCCCAACGCGACCACGACCTTCGGTTTCCTGGGCAGTTACACCGGCAGCAACGGGATGCCGAGCCCGGTCGGCTGCACCCGGGGCTGACAGCCGAGCACGGGACTGACAAAACCGTGGGTGTCGCCCGCCGATGATGCTGGCAGGGCGACACCCACGGGTCAGCGGATCCCCGGCCGGTCACGCCGGCCGGGGGTACACCGGTCAGTTGTGCAGGCGGACGCTGGGGTTCGGCGGGCTGAGCTCGACGAACTCCACACTCTCGGTCGTACTCGGATCCTCGCCCTCGCGGGCGATCGCGGCGCGGGCGGCCGAGCCGGCGGCCCAGCCGATCGCGGCGCCGAGGCCAGCGGCGCCGATGATCCAGAGCCAGGGCAGCCCCGGTCGCCGGCCGGCCAGTGCGGCGGAGGCCGCCGTGGCCCGCCGCCAGGCCTCGTCCGCGACCGAGCTGACCCGGTCGCCGGCCTCGTCGGCGAGGTGTGAGGTGCCCCGCCGGGCCGAGTGGGCGGTGTCCCGTGCGACGTGACGCACGCTGTCGCCGGCCGAACTGAACGTGGCCTGCAGGTGCTGCCACGCCTGGTCGGCGATCTGTTCGGGCTTGCTGCGACGCGCCACCAGGTTCGTTCCGAACATCGTGGTACCTCCTCGGATGCCGAAAGCAGCGGGCACTTCGGACAGAGCCATCTGTTCGGCGCGGTTTCTGTTGCTTCGGAGGTGCCCGGACATGTTCGGCGGCAAACCCGTGCGGACGCATGGAAGTGGTGACGGAGGTCGGGTCTCGGGCGGGGTTTGGACGGGAGAAGGCTAGCGGATCAGGACAATCGACGTACCGCGGGCGAAATCGTCGTCGTCATCGTCGTCGTCATCGCCGCCGCCCCCGAATCCGCAGGCCAGTACGAGGGCGAGCAGGACACCGACGCCGGCCAGGCCGAGCAACCGCTTCAGCATGATCAGTCCTCTCTCGGTGCGCGCCGGAGCGCGCCGGACGAGGCCCCGAGTGTAGGTGCCCGGGTCCACCCGCATCGATGGAACAGCTCGGCGCGCCGGAGTGCCGGGTGGACGTGTCGCTGCGCACATTTCTCGCCGTACACCGTACGCGTTACGCCTGCTGGCGGCCCGGATGAGCGCGCGACCGCCCGGGCCCGGCCGGCCGGTGGGGGCCGCACCGGGGCCCTGGCTGACGGATCGGGGGATACCCTGATGGCCGCACGGCGCTCCAGGTGGCATCCTGAATCGTGAGAACATATGCTGACGAATGACCAGATAAGGACTGTTTTGTCGGACCGGCCGCATAGATTGCCGTGCCGGAGGGGTGGCGACCGGGGCCATCTGAGGAATACTCTCGGTCGCGGCCCGCGTACTGATGAAGCGCCCGGATCTGGGCGAGTGGAGGTGCTCGCGTGAGCCTGTCGATCGCCAAGTCGATCCTGCCTGGTGGAGTCGTGGAAATCGCCCCGCGTGGCGAGATCGACGTCGACACCGCGTACGAGGTGCGCGAAGCTGTTGTCGGCCTGCTCGCGAAGGGGCGCCCGCCCCGGATCGAGCTCAACATGCGACTGGTCAGTTTCATCGACTCGGTCGGGATCAGCGCCATGGTCGCCGGTTTCCAGACCGCCGAGGTCAGCGGTGTGAAACTGGTCGTCACCGAGCCGAGCCGGTTCGTCCACCGGCAACTCTGGGTCACCGGGCTGCTCGGCCTCTTCGGTGCCCCCGAACCGTACTTCTCCGGGGCGGCTCCGACACCGGAACCGCAGCTCCCCGGCGCCTGAGACGATCCCTTCCGTCATCGGCCGGCGTCGAACACCGCGGCCGGTGACGGAACCGGGTCGACCAATCCGGCCCGCGTGCCCGACCCCACAAGCTCAGCGCGGCCCTGACGGGCAAGCTCAGCGCTGCCCCGACCGGTCGTCCAGGCCCGACAGGTCGACGTCGGTCGCCTCCGTGACCGCCCGGAGCGCGGTGACCGAGGCATAACCGGCCGCCAACCAGGCCACGTCGGTGCCCGGCCGCACCCGCTCGCCGGACTCCTCCAGGGCGGTCCGGACAAAACCCCGCCCCGACTCCGCCACGGTCATCTGCACCTGCCCGAACCCGGCCAGCGTGCCGGCCCGTACGCCGCGCAGTTCCCCGTACGGCACGTCCGGTGAGTTGACGTTGAGCACGCTCTCCAACGGTCCCGAGGTCAGCCGGGGCAGCAGGTCCACCGCCACCCGCGCCGCCGTCGCCCAGTTGCGTACCTCGTCGCGGAACCGCCCGGACGAGGCCACCGCGGCACCACCGCTGCCGGTGGTGCCCTCGCCGACGGAGAGCACGTCGAGCGAGACCGCCAGCGCGTGCGCGCCGTTCGCGGCGGCGGTGAAGGCCGCGCCGACCGTACCCGAGTGCAGCACCGCCCGGCCCACGTTGGCGCCCCGGTTGACCCCCGACACGACCAGCGTCGGCGGCGGCCCGAACGCGCCGTGGATCGCGATCAGCGTGATGAATCCCGGCGAGCCGGCCACCCCGTACGCCGGAATCCCGGCCAGGTCCTCGATCTCGTGCTCCTCGACGACCACCCGGCCCTCCCGCTCGGTCGCGATCATCGCCGCGCTGGTGCCGCTCGCCTCCTCGCTCGGCGCCGCCACCACCACGTCGTATCCCCGGTCGGCCACGGCACGGGCCAGCCACCGGATGCCCGGCGCGGCGATCCCGTCGTCGTTGGTCACCAACACCCGTACGGTCACGAGCCGGCCGCCCGTCCGGCGAAGTCGTCCGGTGTCATCCGGTCCTGGCGCCCGGACCCGATCGGGGCTAGCTGGACCCGCTCCACCAGTCCGGCGATCGAGTCCTGCCGGCCGGTGCCCAGCCCGTGCCGGGTCACGTTCAGCCCACCGGCCGCCGCTCCGGTACGCACCGCCAGTTCGAGATCCCCACCGGCAGCCAGTACGGCGGCCACCCCGGCGGTCATCGAGTCACCGGCCCCGCGCGGGTCGATCGCCTCCAGCCGGGGCATGTGCACCTCGTACACCTCGCCGTTGACCAGGGTCAACGCCGGCTCGTCGGCCCGGCTGACCACCACCGACTCGGCGCCGGTCGCGTGCAACTCGTACAGCACCCGGGTCAGTTCGGCCTCGCTGTCGTCGTCGGCCATGCCGTCGCGCAGCAGCTCCTCGTGGCTGACCTTGAGGAACGAGACGCCGCTCTCCAGCACCGCGCGCAGATGGTCACCGGACAGGTCGACCACCACCCGGCTGCCGTTGCGACCCAGATCGGCGGCGAGCCGGCGGTAGATGTCCGGCGGCACCAGGGACGGGTCACCCGGCCCGCTGAGCACACTGACCGGTGCCAGCAGGCCCTCGCCGAGCGCCAGGTTGTAGAGGTCGTCCAGCTCGTGCCGGTTGAGCGCGTGCCCCGGTACGTCGACGATCTCGTCCCGCCGACCGTCGCGGCGGTCGTGCACGTACCCGCCGCTGCTCGAATCCCGGCGGACCACCTTCAGCTCGACCCCCTCGCTGGCCATCAGCGGCTCCAACACCTGGCCGATCTCGCCGCCGAGGCTGGCGCAGAGCACCACCCGGGTACCGAGGCAGGTGATCATCCGGGCCTGCCAGACCCCCTGACCACCGGGGTGCAGGTGGATCTCCGGTTCGTCGTTGGGCTGGTCGATCGTCACCGTCAGTTGTGGAGCGGGCGCGAAGACCATGACGTGGGCATTCATGCCCGCTACGTTTCCCTACCCGGCGAACGGCAGGCGGCCGATTCGCGAACACCGCTCCATCGGGAGGTGACGTCCGCGTTGTTCCGGTTCGGGCGTACGGGCTTTTCCGAGCGCCGTTCACGTGGTGCACTGTCCGGCAACCATCGACGCGCACGGAATCGACGCGCGGGGAATCGACGCCCACGGAGGAGAGCCGGTGCCGAAGCAGGACACTTTCCACTACACGGTGCAGGCGCGGTGCAGCCGGGCCGACGCCGTACGGCTGTTCGCCGACCTGAGCGCCCAGGCCGACCTGCACCCGCTGATCATCCGGGTCGAGCCCCGGCCGGCCCGCCCCGGCGCCCTGCGCAGCTACACCATCTCCGACCGGCTCGCCTGGGGCCCGTTCACGTTCCGCACCTCGTACCAGGCGGACATCCTGACCGCGAACGAGGACGAGGTGGTGGCGGTCGCGCGGCAGTGGCCGAACACCACCGTCCGCAACCACGCCCGGCTCAGCTCCGAACCGGACGGGATCACCAGGGTCGACGTACAGATCACGCTGTCCGCGCCGGGGCCGCTTTTCGCGTACGCCTTCCGGCAGGCACGCACCGCGCACCTGGCCCTCGGGTCACGGCTGCAAGCCAAGCTGGACGCCACCCCCACCGCCTGAGTGCGGTGCCCGTCCCGGTCGGGGCGGGCACCGCACGGAGGGTTCAGCGCCAGGTGTCGGTCCAGGTGGCGGTGCACGGGGCGTACGTCGGAGGGTTGCGGGTGCGGTTGGGATCGCTTTCCCAGATCACCTGGGACCCGTCCTTCTTGATGTACTTGTACTGCACCGGGGCGCTCGGCGGCAGGGTGACCGAGGCCCGCCAGACCGGGTACGCGGCCGACGAGAGCGGCACCGCGTTCGCCGGGTCCCAGTTGCCGAGCGCTGCCGTGTTGCCGGTGACGAAGACGTTCTGTCCCCAGATCGTGGTCGCGTTCACCTCGAAGGTGACCGTGGTGGCTCCGATGCACTGCCCGGCCGGCGGGGTGGTGGTCCGGGTCGGTGTCGGCGTGGCGGCGGTACGGGCGTTGACGTGCAGCGCCAGCGCGCCGTTCGCGGGCACCGTGGCGGTGAACTGACCGGCGGCGTCGACCGTGTACCGCGCCCCGGTGCAGTTGCCGGCGGAGAAGTCGCCGGCCATCACGTCGCAGTAGGTGCCCGCCGGCAGGCTGCTCTGGAACGTACGGGTGAGGGCGGTCCCGCCACGGTTGAACGCCGCGTACGCCACGTTGCCCCGGCCGAAGCCGATCTGGTTCGACCCGTTGCTCCACCAGTTGGTGACCCCCGCGCCGGCCGCGGTGTTACGCAGCCCGACCATGTTCGCCGTGGTCCGCCAGCGGTGCTCGCAGGCCCAGCCGCTGGCACAGTTGACCGCGCTGGTGGTGCCGCCGCTGGCCGGTGGTCCTGCCTCCGGGTCGGTGAAGGTGAAGCTCGACATCACCTGCGGCACCCCGTACGGCCAGGCGATCATGAACGCCTCGGCCAGCGCGTACGACGAACCGTTGTGGTAGGTCAGCTTCGCCCGGCCGTTGCGCTGGGTGTCGTGGTTGTCGACGAAGGCGACCGCGTCGGCCGAGCCGAGCCGCATCGAGGTGGCGAGGTTGTTCAGGTTCGCCAGGTTCCCGTCACGGAAGGCGGTGCCGACCACGTCGCCGTACCGGAACTCGGTGACGTCGCCGAGGCCGGCGTACTCCTCGGGGGTGGGTTCACCGGCACCGCCCTCGATGACCTCGGAGAAGACGTAGGGGTCGCCGGTCACCGGGTCGACGATCGCCGCCAGGTCCGCGGCGGGCAGGTGCTTGGCCGCGTCGACCCGGAAGCCGTCAACGCCGAGCGAGACCAGGTCGTCGAGGTACGCGACCAGCTTGCCGCGCACGTACGACGACTCGGTCCTCAGGTCGGACAGGTCCACCAGTTCGCAGTTCTGGATCTCCCAGCGGTCGCCCCAGTTGGCGATGTCGTCGTTGCCGTTGCGCCCGCAGTGGTGGAAGTCGCCGGTCCCGTACGGCACCGCCGGGTAGGCGTAGTGGCTGTACGTCGACCCGCCGCTGCCGGTCCCGGTCGACGCCCCGCCGGCCATGTGGTTGACCACCGCGTCGACGTAGATCTTCACCCCGGCGTTGTGGCAGGTCTGCACCATGCTGGCAAAGGCGGCCCGGTTTCCCCGGCGGCTGGTCAACTGGTAACTGACCGGCTGGTAGTCCTGCCACCACGGGTAGCCCCGACCGGGCAGTACGACGTGCTCCTGTGGTGGGGAGACCTGCACCCCACCGAAGCCCTTCGGACCGAGCACGGTGGTGCACTCGTTGGCGACCGAGGCCCACGGCCACTGGAACAGATGGACGATCACGTCCTTGCTGCCCGGACTGGCCGGACTCGCGGTGGCCTGCTCGGCCGGTCGGCCGACCGTGCCGACGAGCAGCGCGGCGACCAGCAGGCCGGTGGTGAGCAGGGCGGTGGTGATGGCGGCGCGGCTTCTTCGGACACCCATGGTGATCCTTTGCGGGGAGAGCGACGCGGGGACGGGAAGGCGACCCTGCCACAGTCACGGGCAGGATGGCGTCGTGTTGCAGATTGATTAACAATTTACTCCCGACAATGTCCTAATAGGAAACGCGGCGGACCGGAGCGTCCCTCGTGTTGCCGTCGGTGCAGCGGCGTGAGAGTGTGCTGCACGCGCGGCGGGGGTGGTTTCGCCGCTGAAGTCCTGACGTTCGCGGGAAAGTAGGTAATCCATGCGTTCGACCCGGTTCCTCGTCGCGGCCTGCCTGGCCTCAGCCACGATCGCGCTCGGCGCCTGCGGAGGAGGGTCGTCCGACGACGACTCGTCCGCTCCGGCCTTGCCCAGCGCGAGCGCGTCGACGACCGTCGGTGTCGAGCCCGGTGCGTCGGCCAGCGCCATCCCTGGTTCCAGCGCGACCCCGGCGGCCGGAAACGCCATGCCGGCACCCAGCGGTGCGGCCCCGGCACCAGGAGGCGCGGCCCCGGTGCCCGGCGCTGCGGCCAACTGCACGGCCAAGGGGCTGAAGGCGGAGCTGACGGTCCAGCGGGCCGGCATGGCGATGCTGATCCTGACCAACGCCGGATCTTCGCCGTGCCGGATCGAGGGCTGGGTCAACCTGCGACTGGAGGCCGCCGACGGCGGTCTGCTGAAGGTCAGTCAGCAGCGGGTCAGCCAGCCCGGTGCGACCGTCGCCGCCGAACTCGACCCCGGCGAGTCCGCGTACGCCGGGATCAAGTGGACGACCTGCGCCAAGTCGGCGGGGGACTGCTCGGTCGCCACCACCGTCCGGGTCGGTCCGGCCGGTGACCCGGACGTCGTGGTCGCCCACGTCACCGGCATCGACGGCGGCAACCAGACGGTCACCGAACTGCCGCTGAGCAGCGTGCAGATCGGCACGATCCAGCCCAGCCGGCAGGGCGTCGTCGCCTGGTGAAACCTGCGGCGGGTCAGCTTCCGCGCGGGCCGTACATGATGATCGCGACGCCGACCAGGCAGATAGCGGCGCCGGTGAGGTCGTAGCGGTCCGGGCGGAACCGGTCCACGATCACGCCCCAGGCGAGTGACCCGGCGACGAACACCCCGCCGTACGCGGCCAGCACGCGGCCGAAGTTCGGGTCCGGTTGGAAGGCGGCGACGAAGCCGTACCCGGCCAGCGCCAGGATCCCGGCGGCGACGAAGAGCAGTCCGCGGTGCTCGCGTACGCCCTGCCAGACCAGCCACGCGCCGCCGATCTCGGCGACGGCGGCGAGCAGGAACAACAGCAGCGATCGGGCGACGGTCACGGCTGCCATTGTCGGCCCGACGGGGCCGCAGACGGCGGTGGGGCTCCCCGCGACGCGACCTGCGCGCCTGGGGAGCCCCACCTGTCCCGGCGAACATCAGCCAGGGACCGGGGAAGCGATGGTCAGCCGGTGACCGTGAACGGCACGGTGACCGTCGACTGGCGGCCGTCGGCGGCGGTCGCGTTGACCCGTACCGTCGTGGCCGCGTTGCCGATGGCGTTCCAGACCTCCAGCTTGACGCAACCGTTCGCCAGCGCGGCGAACCCACCGGTCGCGGTCTTCACCCCGGCAGCCTGGGTGTACGTCTCCGTACCGACGACCGGGTCGGTGGCGAAGTAGTTGTACGTCTCCACCCGGCTGTAGTTGCCCGACCCGGTGAAGTCGTACGACACCCGTGCCTGTACCGCCGCGCCGACCGCGCCGCCCGCGTCCACGTACAGGCTGAACGCGGTCGCAGCCGAGTTGTACGCACCGGTCAGCCCGCAGACCGTGTGCACCACCGGGTTGTGCGGGGTGCCGTCCCAGTTGCCGTTGGCCGCCGCGATGGTGGTGGTGGCCGCGCCGGTGCCGGCGGTTGCCGAGAGCGCCCCGCCGGAGCGGACGTAGAGCAGGTTGGAGCGGGTCACAGGCGGCGTCGGGGTGACGGTCGTCGGCGGCGGGGTCGTCGGTGGTGTGGTCGGAGGGGTCGTCGGCGGCGTCGTCGGCGGGACCGTCGGGGTGCCGGTGGGGTTGCCGATGCCGCCGTTGGCGTTGCCGCCGCTCCAGGTGAACGCACCCGTGGTCGCGGTCTTGCCGGCGGCCACGGTCAACGTCCGGCCGTCGGAGAAGGTCACCGTGATCGGGTTGCGGGTGATGTTCGACGCCACGTACGTCCGCGCGCCGTTCTTGGTGTAGACGGCGTACAGCGGGGTGTTGGCGGTGACCGTGGTGTCCACCTGCCCGAGCGCGGCCAGGTTACGCAGCCAGTGGAAGGTGTGCGCCCGGCTCTCACCCTCCTCGATCGCGTACGTCGGGTTGGCCCGGAAGCTGGCCAGCGCGGCGTCCGGTTCGGCCATCGCCCGGAACGACCAGAGCACGTCCTGCCACACCGTCGGCGGACCACCGTTGTTGGTGACCAGCTCGTTCCAGTTGGTGGTGACGTACGCGGGCTTGTAGCCGAGGTAGTTCGAGCCACCGGTGATCGGCAGCATGTTGATGCCCTGGATCATCTCCGGCTCACCGGAGAACCAGGTGGCGTACGCGCCGCCGTCGCCCCAGACCATGCCGACCGTCTTGTGCGCGAACGCGGCCGGGAAGTTGCTGTCGGCCGAGTCGAACCAGTACTCCTGGATCGCCTGCGCCTGGGTGGTGTAGATGAACAGCCCGGCGTCGCGTACCGCGGTGTTGCCGGTGGCCAGGCCCCACTGGATCAGGGCGGAGGCGAAGTTCATCCCCTCCGAGGAAGACTCCTGGTTGTTGCCGGCCATGAACGAGCCGTGTCCGGACGCCCAGTCGTGCCCGGCGAAGATGTCGAAGTCGCGCAGGAACGGGAACATCGGGTCGTTGCGGTCGGGGCTGTTCGCGTCCCGGATCAGCAGGTTGACCATGCCGCCGTACTGGGCACCGGTGGCCCAGGTCGGGTCGAACTTGGCCAGCGTCGCCGCGGCGGCGATGTAGTAGCCGTAGTGGAAGTGGTGGTCGTTGAGTTCCAGGTCGGACCCGTACGAGGCGGGGTAGCCGACGAGCGTGCCCCAGGCCTGGTCGTAGTGGAACACCCGGGCGGTCTTGCCCGGCGAGGCGGTGAACCAGTCGTTGAGCCGGGTACGGATCGCGTTGAGCAGCAGGTCCCGCTGGGCGGTCCGGCCGAGCTGGTCGGCGATCTCGGCGAGCCGGGCGGCGCGACCGAGCCCCTTGCCGGTCCAGTAGGTGTCGTTGCCGAACCCGGCCAGCGGGTCACCGGTGGCGACCTGGTCCAGGTAGCCGCCGAGGGTGGCGAGGTCGGCACCGCTGGAGGTGGCGACCGCCGGTATCTCCGGCAGCACACCCTGGTAGCGGATGTTGGTGCTGAACGACGTCGCGCCGACCAGCGTCTTCATCGGACCGCGCGGCGAGATGTACGTCTGCGCGATCGGGGTGCCACCGGCCAGGTTCTTCCAGTGGTGCGGGTAGAGCGAGACGACCGTACCGCTGCCGGTGCCCTCACGGGCGGTGGTGGTGAAGCCGTAGGTGGCGGTCACGGTGCTGGTGGAGGCGTTGAAGCCCCACGAGACGCGGGTGCCGGTCACGTGGTTGTGGGCGTACTGGCCGTAGCTGGCCAGCAGGGCGGTGCGGTCCGCGGCCGAACTGCTCGGCGTGGTCGGCAGCACCGCCACCGAGAAGTAGCCCCGGCCGGCGAGGGTCGAGGTGACCGTGTTGCCGCTGACCGTCCAGGTCGCCCCGGTCGGCGCGTACGCGACGTAGTCGTGCCCGCGTACGGTGAAGCCGAGCCGGCCGGCGGTGTTCGACCAGACGGTGGGAGTGCTGGTCAGGCTGAGCTGGGCGTTGCCGCCGGTGGCCTGTGCGTACACGAACGGCAGCCCGTGCCCGACGGTCGCCTTCAGGGTCCTGGTCCCGTCCGACCAGTACGGCGTGACGGTCCAGTCGGTCCAGCCGTCCACCTTGACGTCGGGGGAGTTCAGCCCGGTCACGCCGAGGGTGAAGTCGGCGTTGTAGGTGTAGTGGTACTCGCCGGGCCCGGTCGGTGAGCCGGAGATCCCCGCGGTGGTGGTGTACGAAACCCCGAGCCCGCCGGCCACCGGGTCGTACGACGCCGGGTGCGCGTGCAGCGGCTCGGAGTACGCGCAGTCGAGGCGCTTGAACAGCAGCGAGGACCACCAGTCGTTGGTGGGGATCGCGCCGGCCGGCGCGTTGGCGGTGACGTACCGCCGGGGGTTGGTGGAAAGGTCGGCGCAGCCCGACGGCGGTGCCGCCCCGGCCGGCCGGGTGGTGGCGTAGCTGCCGGCGCCGAGCGGGTCGGCGCCCGCACCACCGGCTATGGCAAAGGTGAGCCCGCTGGCCACGAGCGCGACGGTCGCGCTGGCGGCCAGGAGTCGGCGGCGCAGGTTCTGGTGGGCCGGTCGCGGCCGGGTGTCCGGTTGGCCGCCGTCGTCGGGTACGACGTGGCGGAGGGACAGGTTCATGGTGCCTCCGGTCGGGGGACGGTCGTGCGCCTAAGGTTTCGCGCACATTAAGGGGGCGTTGCGTCAGAGCATCAGAGATGGTGGCTGCTGTCAATGTCTCGCCCCGTTCTTTGCGGGAGTACCGGTTCGGGAGGGGATCTCTGTTGACACTGTGCGGGGTAGCGGGCTAACTTTGAGAGAGCGCTCTCACGACCCCGCCGAGCGAGGTGGGAGCCTCGCTCGGCGGGTTACTCAGAGCTAGTAAAAGAGCGCTCTCTGCCATGCGCCCCGCTGCACCGGATGCGCCGGGGGCACTATTCGACGTGTACGGAGAATGAATCGGACGGCATTTCGGCCGCTCATTCCCCTTGGGCAAGAAGTGATCCGAAAAACCTTTCGAAAAACTGTTATCGGATCACTCGTCGCCGGTCGTCCGCGGTCAGCCGCGTCCGGCTGCCGCCGGTGCGTGCCGCTCCACCGGGTCCGCGCGAAGCTGCTCGGGTCGGCGCAGCGCGGTGAGCGTGACAACGAGGGCGGCGACGAGCAGCCCGGCACCGACCGTGAAGGCCAGCCGGTAGCCGCCGGTCAGCGCCACCGCCTCGCTCGCGCCCCCGGCCAGCAACCCGTCCGTACGCGTGGCCGCGAGGGTGGAGAGCACGGCGACCCCCAGCGCCATGCCGATCTGCTGGGTGGTGTTGAACAGTCCGGAGGCGAGCCCGGCGTTGTCGTCCCCCGCCCCCGACATGCCGAGCGCGGTCAACGCCGGCAGGGCGAGCCCGAAGCCCGCGGCGAGCAGCATCACCGGCAGCAGGTCGGTGACATAGTCGGCGTGCACCGGGATCCGGCTGAGCCAGCCGAGCATCCCGATCAGCAGCAGGATGCCGGCCAGCAGCACGTTCCGCTCGCCGAAGCGGCGGTTGAGCCGGGCGGAGACACCGAGCGAGACCGCGCCGATGACGGTCGCCGCCGGCAGCATCGCGAGGCCGGTTGCCGCGGCGCCGTAGCCGCGTACGCGCTGGAGGTAGAGGGCGACCAGGATCTGGAACGAGAAGAGCGCCGCCACCATCAGCACCTGGACCAGGTTCGCCCCGGAGACGCTGCGCGACCGGAAGATCCGCAACGGCATGAGCGGGTGCCGCGCGGTCGCCTGACGGACCACGAATCCGGCGAGCAGGGCGGCGGCCAGCGCACCGGAGCCGAGCGTACGGGCGGAGGTCCAGCCGTACTCGTCGACCTTGACGACGGTGAAGATGCCGAGCATCAGCCCGGCGGTGACCAGTACGGCACCGGTGGCGTCGGCGCCGGCCGCCAGCCCGAGCCCACGCTCGGCCGGCAGCACCCGCAGCGCGACCACGAGCGCGGCGAGCCCGATCGGCAGGTTGATGAAGAAGATCCAGTGCCAGCTCAGCGAGTCGGTGAGCAGGCCGCCGAGCACCGAGCCGATCGACGCGCCCGCGGCACCGGTGAAGCTGAAGACGGCGATCGCCCTGCCCCGTTCGGCGGGCTCGACAAAGAGCGTCACCAGGATGCCGAGGCTGACCGAGGCGCTCATCGCGCTGCCGACGCCCTGGCCGAACCGGGCCGCGATCAGCACCCCGGGTGAGGTGGCCACACCGGCCAGCAGCGAGGCCGCGGTGAACACCGCGATGCCGGTGAGGAACAGGCGCCTGCGGCCGACCAGGTCGCCCAGCCGTCCGGCCAGTAGCAGCAGGCTGCCGAAGGGGACCAGGTAGGCGTTGACCACCCAGCTCAGGCCGGTGGGGGAGAAGCCCAGGTCGGCCTGGATCGCCGGCATCGCCACGGTGACGATGCTGCCGTCGAGGATGACCATCAGCATCCCGGTGGCGATGACTCCGAGAGCCAGCCAACGGGTTCGGGGTAGGGGATTGGACACGTCGGTCCTCCTGTCGTACGGACGTACTCGTACCGGGCAACAGGAGGACCGTAGCAGATAGTTTTGTTAGAGACGATCTGTTAGTGAGCTAATTCGTGTGCTGGTGCGGTGGGCTAGTTGCCGCGCTGGCGGGCTCGGCGTACCGGCTGGGGGTGCTCGGCCGGACTGGCAAGATGCCCGGTGACCAGGCGATCCAGGGCGCGCAGGAAGGCCTTGCGCTCGTCGGCTGGAAGGGCGCCCAGTGCCTCCTCGTGCACCCGGTCGACGATCCGCTGACTCTGCTCGGCGACCCGCGCCCCCTCCGGCGTGACCGCGATGATCCGGGCCCGCCGGTCGGTGGCGGAGGCCCGGCGCTCGGCCAGCCCCGCCTTCTCCAGCGCGTCGACCGTCACCACCATCGTGGTCTTGTCCATGTCGCCCAGTTCGGCGAGCTGGATCTGGGTCCGCTCCTCTGCCAGGGCGTGCGCCAGCACGCAGTGCATGCGCGCGGTGAGCCCGATCTCGGCGAGCGCCGCCGCCATCCGGGTCCGCAGCACGTGGCTGGTGTGGTCCAACAGGAACGACAGATCCGGTTCGGTCCGGGTCGGTGCCATCGCGGTCATGTCGACCAGCATAGCCAACTCGATCCGTGGCAGATCATCCAATAACAGACTTATCGCGTGGTCTTGTCGGTGCGGCTCAGGCGGGCGGGCCGAAGGGCGGTGCGGCTCAGGCGGGCGGGCCGAAGGGCGGTGTGGCTCAGGCGGGCGGGCCGAAGGAGAGGGCGAGGCGGACCGCGGCGTCGCGTAGCGGGGTGAACCGGCGGGCCTGGGCGACCCGGCCGACCCGGTGCGAGAGCCGGGCCAGCCGCTGGGTCGGCCGGCGACGCAGGTTGTCGTACTCGGCCAGGCCGGCGGCGATCGAAGCGGCGCCGGTCAGGCACCGTCCGAGCGTCACCGCGTCGACCAGTGCCTCCCCGGCACCCCGCCCCAGATCGGGGGTCATCGCGTGGGCCGCGTCGCCGATCAGGACCACGTTGCCGTCGAGGTAGCTCGGCAGCGGCGGGGTGAGCTGGTAGAGGTCGTGGCGCAGGATCTCCGCCGGCCGCAGCCGGCTCAACACCTGTTGTACGCCCGCGTGCCAGTCACCGAACCTGGCCCGCAGCGCCCCCGACTCGCCCTCCGGCGAGCGTCCGCCCGGCGGGGTCAGCGCGGTGGCGTACCAGTTGGTCCGGCCGTCCTCGCGCGGGGTGATGCCGAAGCGCTGCCCGCGGCCCCAGGTCTCGTTGACCGCGTCGGTCGCCCCGTCCACGGTGCCCCGCCAGGCGGTCGCGCCCACGTAGCGGGCCGCGCTGCCCGGCCCGAAGATCGCCGTACGGGTACGGCTGAACACGCCGTCGGCGGCCACCATCACGTCGAACCCGGTTCGGTACGCGGCCAGGTCGGTCACCGGGCTGTCGAAGCTGACCGTCGCGGGGGCGAGCGCCCCGGCGAGCAGCCCGAGCAGGGCCGGTCGGGAGATCAGGTACACCGAGTCGCCGCTGCGTCGGGCCATCGCACCCACGTCGAGGCGGGCGATCCGGCTGCCGTCCGGGCGCAGGAAGTTGCCGTGGTGCTGCCGCGCGCCGCGCTGACGTACGTCCTCGCCGAGGCCGAGGGCGTCGAGGGCGCGCAGCGATGCCGGCCACATGCCGAGCGCGGTGCCGGTGCCGACGAGGGAGGGTGCCTTCTCGAAGACCCGTACCGTCCAGCCGGCCCGCTGCAACATGATCGCTGTCGCGAGTCCGCCGATGCCGCCGCCGATGATGCCCGCTCGTTTTGTCATGGGCGGACCGTACTACGGCTGTAGTGGGATGTCACTACGGCTGTAGTGAAACTGACTACGGGCGTAGTCCGTTAGGGTGAGCGGATGTCGTCCCGGCAGGACCAACTCACCGACGCCGCCATCCGCGTGCTCGGCGGACAGGGGCTGCGCCAGCTCACCCACCGGGCCGTCGACGCCGAGGCCGGGCTGCCCGCCGGATCCGCGTCCAACCACTTCCGTACCCGCGACGCCCTGCTCGGTGGCGTGGTCGCCCGGCTGGCCGCGCTGGACCGGGCGGACTGGCAGCGTACGACCGGCGCGGTCCACCCCGCCGACCTCGACGAGCTGGCCCGGTTGCTCGCCGACTTCGTGCGTACGGCGGTCGGTGCCGGGCGGTCGCGTACGGTCGCCCGCCTCGCCCTCTGCCTGGACGCCGCGGTCCGCCCGCAGTTGCAGGCCGACCTCGGCCAGGGCAACGCTGAACTGGTCCGCTGGGGCGCACCCTGGCTGCGCGCGGTCGGCTCACCGGACCCGGAGCGACACTGCCGGCTCATGCTCGACCACATGGACGGCGTGATCATGCACCAGCTCGCCTTCCCCGACCCGGCCTTCGACCCGACCCCCGGACTGCGCCTCCTGCTCGGCGCCATCGCACCCCCGCGCGCCGCCCTCCCCTGATCGGCCGGCAGCCGGCTACGTCTTGTCGGGCAAGTTTCTGTTGCGCCGCCGCCCCCGCCGAGTCTCCTGAACAGGAGGGGCCGGTTGGTCCCCTCCCGGTCGACCCGGTTCCGAGCCGACCCGGTCCGAGCGAGCGGAGGAACCACCATGCCGGTTGCGGGAACCGCCGGTCCGGATGTCTGACCTCCGTACCCCCGGGCGGCACAGCACCGACGCCGCAGAAGTCGACCGCGGACCTGCGCCCGAGCGGGAGTACGCGCCGGCCCCGGCGAAGGAGTACGCGCCCGAGTACGCCCTCGCGCGGCAGCGCGCCGGACATCGCCCCACCCTGCCCGGCCGGTACGACCGCGCCGACCCGGCGAGCCGCCGTACCCGTCCCGGAGCGTCGAGGCAGGATGCCCGCTCCACGCCCACCGGCGACCGCCCGGCTCCGACCACCGCCGACGGCCACCGACCAGCATCATCCACCGATCACCTGACACCGCGTCCCGTCGGTGCCGACGCACCACCCGCCGCCGCCCGCGAGACAGCTTCTCCGGCCGGGCGCGGATCGGGGTCCCCTGCCGGTCGTTCCGAACCGGGGTCTGGTCCGGCGGCGGGTTGGCGGGGTGGCCACCGTCGGCCGGCCGGTCGGGGGGCGCGGATCGGCTCGATCGCCGCCGTCGTCCTCGGCTGGCTGGTCGTGGTGCTCGTCGCCCCGCACCTCAGCGTCGGTCCGGGCTGGCGGTCGTTCGCGCTCTTCTGCCATCTGGCGTGCCTCGTGGTCGGCTTCGGAGCCGTACTCACCGTGGACTGGTTCAGTTTGCGCTGGCTGCTGCGCCGGGAACGGCTGGGCACGGTGCTGGGCATGGCGCACGGGGTGCACGTGCTGATCTGGCTGGGGCTGCTGGGGCTGGTCGCCAGCGGTGCCGCACTGCGCCCCGACACCTCGTCCGGGCTGGTGCAGCTCAAGCTGCTCGCCGTACTCGCGGTGGGGATCAACGGGCTGTTCCTCGGCCGCGTACGCGACCGCCTCGCCCGCGCCGGTGACAACCCTCTGCCCTGGCCCGACCTGCTCCCCGGTGCCCTGGCCGCGACGGTCAGCCAACTCGGCTGGTGGACCGCCACCCTCATCGGGTTCTGGAACGCCAACCACTGACCCGCTGCCCCCTCCCCGCCGCCGAGGAGGGGGCAGCGCAGTGGTCAGTTCACGGAGAGGTGGACGTGGTTGGTGTGGTTGCTGGAGGGGTCGCCGCCGCCGTTGTAGGCCTTCCAGCCGCTGCCGGGTAACCAGATCTGCTTGAACCAGATCACGTAAAGCACGCCGAGGCGGCTGGCGTTCTTGACGAAGTACGCGGCGAGGTTGTCGCCGTACGTCTTGTCGCCGCCGGTGGCGACGCCGCCGAAGCCGCCCTTCTCCGCCGCGAAGTCGCAGGCCCGGCCCTTCGGGTGTTCACCCGAGCCGCCGGTGCGGTGGCAGGAGACGAAGCGGGTGAAGCCGGCCGCCTTGGCCTGGTTCATCGCGTTCAGGGTGCGCGGGGTGATGCAGCCGGTGGTGGTCGGGTCGTTGACGCTGCACGACTCCTTCGGCCACGACCCGTCCGAGTTGCGCGGCGCGGGCTTGGCCGTGGCGGCGGTGGTGGTGCCGGTGACCCCGGGGCTGGAGCCGCCGCTGCCGGCCGCGGCCAGCGCTCGTTCGGCCTGCTGCTTGCGCTTGGCCATGATGTCGAGCTGCTTGCGTTGTTCCCGGATCTCGTTGTCGATCGCCGCCTTGGCCCGGGCCTCCTTGTCGCGTACCTCGATCAGGTTGCGGAGCTGGCGGTCCTCGTTCGCGGCGACCGTGCCCAGCGACGCGGCGCGGTCCAGGAAACCGTCCGGCGAGTTGCTGTTGAGCAGGGCGGTGAGCGGGCCCAGCCGGCCGGTGCGGTACGCCATGCCGGCCAGTTCGCCGACCGTCTGGGTACGGGTGACCAGCTCGGCCTCCAGGGTGCCCAGGTGCGCGGCGAGTTGCTGCTGCCGCTTGGTGGAGTTGTCCAGCGCCGCCTGGGCGTCGAGATAGCCCTTGGCCGCGACGTCGAGTTGCTCCCGGAGGCTGTCGCTGCCGCCCTCGTCGTCGGTGCCGCCGGGGGCGGCGGCGAGTACGGCGGTGCGCGTCGCAGCGGGTGCGGCCAGCGCGGCGGCGGGGGTGAAGGCGCTGGCCAACAAAGTGAGGGTGACCGCGATCGCGGTGCGGACCGCGCGCGGATAGCGGGGTCGTACGGGCGCCAACAATGGCATTCGGTGCACGTCCTTCCGTCAGCCGCCGACCGGGTTAGCTGACGGGTTCGGGACGGAAGATCCCTACCGCTGACGCGGATGCACCCCAATGACGCGATGGTTCCCCGGCTCGCATGTGCGATTAGGCGACGGTCACCGCAGGCGCCGGAGGGCGCCGCCCGGCGGAGACCGGAGCCGAGCCTACCGGCCGGGTCCAGTACGGACAGTGTTGGCTCGTCGGCGTCGGCTAATGAATCGAAATGATATGCCGGATATAAACTGAAAACTTCACCCGGTCGGGGGACAAAATTTAAGGACGAGGAAAGCGAAGAGTGGTCGGGTTGCGGGTGCCGGTAAGGGGCAAGCCGGCTGGAGGTGCGTACCGGATCGGGGTTCACCAGTCGGCGGGGCCGCAGTTCTCGGTGGCGCTGCCGGGCTCGACCTGGAGGGTGGCGTGCGCGATGTCGAAGTCGTCGTGCAGCGCCCCTCGGGCGGCGGCCAGCACCGCGCCGACCTCGGCACCGGCGGAGAGGGTGAGGTGCGCCGAGGCGACCTCCATGCCCGAGGTGAGTGTCCAGACGTGCAGGTCGTGCACGTTGGCGACACCCGGTACGGCACAGAGCCGGGCCGCCACCGTGGGCACGTCGAGGTGCTCCGGCGCGGCCTGCACCAGGATCCGGATCGCGGCTCGGGCCAGTCGCCACGTCCGGGGCAGGATGAACACGCCGATCGCGACCGCGACCACCGGGTCGGCCCACCACCAGCCGGTGTTCGCGATCACCAGCGCCGCGACGATGACCCCGGCCGAGCCGAGCATGTCGCCGAGCGCTTCCAGGTAGGCGCCGCGCAGGTTGATGCTCTCCCGTGCCCCGGGGCGCAGCAGCGCGAAGGCGACCAGGTTGGCCAGCAGGCCGAGGATGGCGACCACCAGCATCGGCCCGGCCAGCACGGTCGGTGGGTGGTCCTGGCCGAACCGGCGGGCCGCCTCGACCAGCACGTAGATCGCGACGCCGAAGAGCAGCACCGCGTTGGCCAGCGCCGCGAGCACCTCCAGCCGGTAGAGGCCGAAGGTCCGCTGCGGGTCGTCGGTGGCACGCCGGGTCGCGGTCATCGCGGCCAGCGCCATCCCGATCCCGAGTACGTCGGTGAACATGTGCCCGGCGTCGGAGAGCAGGGCCAGTGAGTCGGTGGCCAGGGCGGCGACCGCCTCGACGACCATGAACACGACGAGCAGCCCGAAGGCGAACCAGAGCCGTCCCCGGTGCCGCTCGGCGGCGCGCATCGCCTGCGCGCCGTGGTCATGACCCGCGCCCACGCACACACCCTCCGTCGCCGGTCCCACTATGGCCCAACATATGCTGATATCGCAATGTGTGCCAGCGGGTTGGACCGGAACCGGCACCGGGGGAGCAGGGCGGCTCAGCCCTCGTTCGCCATCGCCGCCACTATCGGTGCCCGGCTCGCCCGGCGGGCCGGCAGCAGCCCGGCCAGCACCGCCGCGCCGCAGGCCAGGCCCGTGCAGAGGGCGAGCTGCCCCACCGGTACGACCGGCAGCCCGTGCCCGTAGCTGCTGATCAGTCCGAGTGCCGCGGTCCAGCCGACGCCAACCCCCAGGGCGATCCCGGCCAGCGCGCCGACCAGCGCGATCAGCGCCGCCTCGGCCAGCAGCAGGCGACCGAGCTGCCGCCGCGACAGCCCCAGCGCCCGGAGCGTGGCCGATTCACGGGTACGTTCGAACACCGACAGCGAGAGCGTGTTGCTGATCCCGAACAGCGCGATCAGCACCGACATGCCGAGCAGCGCGGCGAAGATGCCGAGCAACTCGTCCAGCGAGGCCGACAACGCGTCCGCCTGGTCGGCCGCACTGCTCAGCCGCACCACCGGGTACGCCCGCAGCAGCCCGTCCAGCGCCTGCCGGCCGGCTGCCGTACCGACGCCGGGGGCCAGGTCGATCAGCAACTGGTTCGGCGCGCCGGCCCCGTACGCGGCGGTGAACTGGCCCCACTCGACCAGCGCCGCCCCACTCGTCGGCGCATCGTCGTAGAGCGCGACCACGAGCAACGAGCCCGACCCGTCCGCGCCGCCGGTCGGGCTCCCGACGGCGGTGGCGTTCGCGGTAGCCGTGGCGCTCGCAGTGGCGCTCGCAGTGGCGTTCGCGGTGGCCGTGGCGCTCGCGGTGGCGCTGGTTCCCGCGGTGTCGGTGTCGCTCGCGGTGGCGGGGAGGCCGAGCGGGAAGCGGTCGCCCAGGCCGAGGTTGCGGGCCTGCGCCACCCGGCGGTCCAGGGCGACCGTGCCCGGCCGCAGGTCGGCCAGGTCACCCTCGGTCACCTCCGGCCGGATCGGCCCGCGCAACTGCTCCGGCGGCACCGACCAGACCCGGACCTGCGGGTCCGCCGGTGCCGGCGCCAACCGGACCTCGGCCACCGTCGCGAACGCCGGGTCGGCCCGGAGTACGCCGGCCAGATCCGCCGGCAGCGCACCGCGGGTCACCCCGGGTGTGCCGTCGACCCGGGCCCGGTCGAGCACGAAGTCCACCGGGAAGTTCTCGGTCAGCTCCCGCCCGGTCTGGTCCCGGGCGGTCTCCAGCAGCACCGCGAACATCGACATCAGCGCCACCCCCACGGTCAGCGCCATGGTCGTCGCGGCGGCCCGGCGGGGGTTGCGCCGCGCGTTCACCACCGCCAGCCGGGCCACCGGTCCGAACAGCCGCGCCGGCAGCCACCCCAGTACGCCCACCGCGCGCGGCACCAGCAACGGAGCCGCCACCACCGCCCCGAGGAAGACGATCATCCCGCCGCCGAGCACCAGCGGCAGCCCCGGGAAGGCCATCGGCACCCCGATCATGATCGCCAGCAGGCCCGCCCCGGCCAGCCCGGCGGCGACCAGCAGCCGGACCCGTGCGCGTCGACCGGTCGAACCGCGCAACTCGGCGGTGGCGCTGCCGTGCAGCGCGGCCAGCGGCGGCACCCGCCCCGCGCCCAGTGCCGGTACGAGCGCAGCCAGCACCGCCACCAGCGTGCCGAAGCCGATCGCCACCGCCACCGTCGGCCAACGCACCACCGGCGCGTGCAGCGGGATGTCGGTCGCGACCAACTCCCGCCCCCAGATCAGCCCGTAGCCGACCAGCAGACTCATCGCCAGCCCGCCCAGCGACGCCAGCAGACCCAGCGCCAGCGCCTCCAGCAGCACCGAGGTACCGACCTGGCGGCGGGAGGCGCCGACGCAGCGCAGCAGGCTCAGCTCTCGTACCCGCTGGGCGGCCAGGATGGCGAAGGTGTTGTAGATGACGAACGCCGACACGGTCAGCGAGACCAGGCCGAACCCGATCAGCACCGCCAGGAAACCGTCGACGTACTTGCCGGCCTGTTCGGCAAGCTGCTGCCGGAGCCGGTCGCCGGTCAGCACCACCAGGCGCGGGTCACCGGTCACCTGCGCCACCCGGCTGGCCAGCGTCTGCGGGTCGACGCCCGGCTCGGCCCGGATCACCACCTGGGCGTACCGCTGGGTGCCGGTCAACCGGGTCAGGTCGGGTTCGGCCAGCGCGGCCACCGGGGAGCCGCCGAAGAGGCGGTTCACGCCGAGGTCCAGCACCCCGACCAGGGTCAACCGGTGTGGCGTACCGGCCTGGTCGAGCAGGGTCACCGGGGCACCGAGCGTGAAACCCGTACCGGCCACCGTGGTCTTGTCCACCGCGACCTCACCGGCCGCCGACGGCAGCCGCCCCGCCGCCACGTCGTACGGGGCGAGCGCCGCCGTACCGGGCAGGGACAGTCCATAACCGACGTGACCCTGCTGGGTCAGCAGCCGGCCGTCCCGGTCGAGCAGGCCCAGCCAGGCGATCACCCGACCGTCCACCTCGGCCACCCCGTCGACCGCCCGGATCCGGTCCACCGTCTCGGCCGACACCAGCGTCTCGGCGGGCTCCACCACCACGTCCACGTTCCGGGCCGACCGGGCCAGGTCGTCGTAGAAGGCGGCCCGGGCGGTGTCGCCGTAGACCAGCGTGCCGGCCAGGAAACTGACCCCGACGACCACCGCGAACGCGGTCAGCACCAGCCGTACGGCATGGGCCCGCAGCCCGGCCACGGCCAGGCGCAGTAGCGGCCAGCTCACCCCGACCAGCGTCCCGTCATCGGCCAATGTTCCGTCATCGGCCCAATGCTCCGTCACCGGCCGTCCGTCCCGCCACGTCCGGATGTCCCGTCCCTTACAGCCGGGCAGCCGGACTGACCCCTCTGCTGCCCGGTACTGCTTCGCTGCCGGTTGCCGCCCTGCCGTGCGGTGGCGACCGGCGGATCGAGCGGGCAACATCGAACGCGGCACACACACCGACATCAGCCGATGCCCGCCGCAACGGCGGGGGAGGAGATCGAGGATGCGAGTTCGACCCCGCACCACCGTCCTGTTTGCCGCGATGACACTGACCGGCGTACTGGTGGCCGCCGCCCCGGCCGCAGCCGCCCCGAGCGCCGAAAGCGCGACGCCGGTCGCCACGAACCGAGCCGGCACGTTCTTCCCCGGTACGTTCGCACTGCCGGACGGGTTCCAGCCGGAGGGGATCGCGATCGGGGCGCTGCCGTACGCCTTCTTCGGCTCGCGCGCCACCGGCGCCATCTACCGGGTCAGCCTGCTCACCGGCCGGGGTGAAGTGATCAACCCCGGTTCGGGCACCCCGTCCCTGGGGCTCAAGGTGGACCTGCGCGGGCGCCTGTTCGTCAGCGGCGGTAACACCGCCACCGGCGCTACCGCCCGGGTGGTCAACGCGTTCACCGGGGAACTGCTGGCCAGCTACCAGTTCAGCTCCGTACCGAGCTTCGTCAACGACGTGGTGCTCACGTCGGACGCGGCCTGGTTCACCGACTCGACCAACCCCGTCCTGTACAAGCTGCCGCTGGACCGGTGGGGTGGCCTGCCCGACGCCGACGAGGTGGTCACGCTGCCGCTGACCGGCGATATCGTCTACGGCGCCGGGGTCAACGCCAACGGCATCGTGACCACGCCGGACGGGCGCGGGCTGCTGATCGTGCAGTCCGGCACCGGCCTGCTCTTCCGGGTCGACCCGGCCACCGGGGTGACCAAGACCGTCGACCTGGGCGGGGAGTTGCTGACCAACGGCGACGGCCTGCTCCGCGAGGGACGCACCCTCTACGTGGTGCAGAACCGCCTGAACACCGTCGCCGTGTTCGAACTCGACCGCACCGGCACCAGCGCCCGCCTGGTGGAGAAGCTGACCTCCCCCACCTTCGACGTACCGACCACGATCGCCGCCTACGCCAACCGCCTCTACCTCCCCAACGCCCGCTTCACCACCCCACCCACCGCCACCACCCCATACACCACCACATCCATCCCGCGCCCCTGACCCCCCGCCCCGCCCACCATCCCCCGCCCCCCATCCCCCGCCCCCGCCCCCCCCGTCCCCGCCCCCCGTCCCGTCGATCTTGCAGTTGTGGCGGTGGATGAACCGGACTCTTCGGAACAGTCCGGGCACCACAACTGCAAGATCGACGAGTGGTGGGGGGTGGGGGGTGGGGCGGGGTGGGGGTGGGGGTTAGGGGGTTGGGGTGGGGTCGATGGTGGTTAGGCGTTGGGTGGCGCGGGAGAGGGCTACGTAGAGGGTGCGTACGCCGGATTCGGAGTCCGTGCGGATCTCGGTGGGGGCGATCAGGGCGACCCCGTCGTACTCCATGCCCTTGGCCTGGAGGCTGGTGACCACCTGGAGGCGCGGTTCGGCCAGGTGTTGCAGCCAGCCCGCGACCTCCTCCCGGCGCGGCACCGGGGTGATCACCCCGACCGTGCCCTGGACCTCGGCGAGCAGGTCCGTCACCGCCTTGACGGTCGTGGCGGCCAGCTCCTCCGGCGGTACGACCAGTTCGATCGGCTCGACCCCGGTCGAACGCACCGCGGTCGGCAGCGGCAGATCGGGGGCGACCTCCCGGATCACCGCCGCGGCCACCTCGAAGATCTCCGCCGGGTTGCGGTAGTTCGTGGAGAGGGTGAAGTCGTGCCGGGGGCGGCGGCCGAGCGCCTTGTCCCGGGACTGGGACAGCTCGCGGGCATCGCCGGTCCACGCGGTCTGAGCCGGGTCGCCGACCACGGTCCAGGAGGCGAGCCGACCGCGCCGGCCGAGCATCCGCCACTGCATCGGCGACACGTCCTGGGACTCGTCCACCACCACGTGGGCGTACTCCTGGTAGTCCTCCGGCCGTTCGACCCGCGCCCGCTCGGCGCGCTGCCGATCGGCGTACGTGCTCAGCTCGCGTACCCCACCGCCGAGCAGGTACGGATCGCGCCGACGCTTCGCCGCCCGCAGCGGCTTGCCGAGCAACTCGTCCAACTCGTCCAGGATGGCCACGTCGGCGATGGTCGGCCCGTCGGCGTCCAGGGTCCGCCACGACGCGCTCAGCGCCCGGATCTCCCGGTTGGACAGGATCCCCGACGCGTACGCCTGCAGCCGCTCCGGCCGGGTCATCCAGCCCATCACGTGCCACGGGTGCAGTTGGGGCCACCAGGCCCGGATGAAGTCCCGGAAATCGCCGCGTTCGGCAAGTTCACCCTCGAACTCGCGGCGCTCCGGCAGGCGGCCGGCCCGCATCCGCTGCGCCTGCGTCCAGAGCGCGTTGAACAGGCCGTCGATCCCGGCCCGGCGTACCTCGTTGCGGCGGGCACCTCGGGGCAGTGCCCGGACCCGGATCGAGTCCAGTTCGCCGGCACCGAGCCGGAGCAGTTCGCCCCGGTAGAGCAGGCGCAGTTCGGTGGGGCCGCCGGGGACCGTGTCGTGGGCGGCCCGTTCCAGCACCCGGCGCATCCGCAGCGAACCCTTGATCGCCGCGACCGCGGTCGGGTCCGTACGCGTGGCGACCACGCCGGGGAAGAGTGAGCCGAGCGAGTGCAGGGTGGCGGTCTCCTCGCCGAGCGAGGGCAGTACGGAGGCGATGTACTCGACGAACACCCCGGACGGACCGACCACCAGCACGCCGCCACCGGCGAACCGGTTCCGGTCGGAGTAGAGCAGGTAGGCGGCCCGGTGCAGGGCGACCGCGGTCTTGCCGGTCCCCGGTCCGCCGGAGACGATCGTGACGCCACCGGCGGGGGAGCGGATCGCCTCGTCCTGCTCGCGCTGGATGGTGGCGACGATGTCGCGCATGCCCCGGCCGGTCGCCTTGGCCAGCGACGCGAGCAGTGCCCCGTCCCCGACCACCCGCATGTCGGGCGGCGCGGCGCCCGGGTCGAGCAGGTCGTCCTCGATCCGGGTCACCTTCTCGTTGGCCGACTGGATCATCCGTCGCCGGACCACTCCGCGCGGGTCGGCGGGGGTGGCCTGGTAGAACGCCGCGGCGGCGGGTGCCCGCCAGTCGATCACCAGCGGCTCGGCCCGCTCACCGCGTACGCCGAGCCGACCGACGTGCAGCACCTGCCGGTCGCGCAGGTCCAGCCGGCCGAAGACCAGCCCCTCGTGCTCGGCGTCGAGCGACTGGCGGCGCCGGGCGGCGTGGAAGACCATCGCGTCCCGTTCGACGAGCGCGCCGAAGTTGCCCACCCGGGCGAGCTGGTAACCCTCCTGCTCAGCCTGGACGGCGGTCTGGCGCAGCTGGGCCAGCCGGGCGTAGACCAGGTCGAGATGGCGCTGCTCGGCGGCCATCTCCTGTTGCAGGGTGGTGAGGTCGGTCAACGTGCAGACTCCCGGTTGGTCGGTCGCGGGTCGCGCCGCCGAGCCGGTCCGATCGGGCCGGGCGGAGGCGCGGACGCGCAGGATTGCCAGGATGCGAGGGTACGGGGTTACCGTCCGGTCGTTCCGCGCCGATCGCCCGATCGTGCCCCGACCGGTCGTCCGGACGCCCCACCCGTGCCCCGAACCGGGCCCGTCCGGGGCCCGCACCAACCCAACGGAAGGGCTCCGCGGAATCTTCCCGCCCGGTCCGGCTGCCCGACGGGAGATCTTCCCGCCGACCCGGGAGCGGTCGGTCCGCCGCCGGCCCGGATGACTCAGCGTGCCGGCCGGGACGGCTCAGCGTGCCGGCCCGGGCGGCTCAGTGTGGCGGCCGGGATGGCTCAGCGTGCCGGGCCGGGCGGCTCAGTGTGGCGGGCCGGGCGGCTCGGTGTGCCGCCGCCCGGACGGCTCGGTGTGGGCGGGCCGTCGTTGGGTGGGGATCGGCGCGAGTGCGCGGCGGACCACCTCCAGCAGTGCGGCGTTCACCTCGTCCGGGCGTTCCAGCATGAGCATGTGCCCGGCGCCCGGACAGACCGTCAGTTCGGTGTCCGGGAGCGCGTCGACGATCGACTCGGTGCAGCGCGGCGGGGTGAGCCGGTCCCGGTCGCCGACCAGTGCGGCCACCGGCAGGTCACCGAGGGCGGTGAGGGTGTCCAGACGGTGCTGCCGGCCGATCGAGGACCGTAGCCCGCCGATCGCGACCAGTGCCGCGCGCGCCACCGCCGAGGTGGTCAGCCGGATGTCCTCCGGTGCGCAGTCGTCGCCGAAGAGCAGCCAGCGCAGGCTCGGCCGCAGCGCCTGCAACACCGGTTGGGGCGTACGCAGGCCGCCGCAGCGGGCCAGTACGCCGGCACCGGTGGTCTCGGCGAGCCGGATCAGCCAGGTGAGGCGGGTGGGCAGGCCGTAACAGGTGTGGGTGTGGCCCTCGGCGGTGGTCGCGACGAAGACCAGTCCGGCGATCCTGGCGGCGAAGTCGTCGGGGTGGCGGTGGGCGTACTCCATGATCGTCATGCCGCCGAGCGAGTGTCCGACCAGCACCACCGGGCCGGTCGGTGCCAGCCGGTAGAGCAGTTCGGCAAGATCGTCGCCGAGTCGGGCGAGGTTGGCCGTACCGAGGTGGCTCACGCCGGACCGGCCGTGCCCGCGGGCGTCGTAGCTGATCACCCGTACGGCGTCGCCCAGGTGCTCGACGAGCGCGGACACCTGCCGGTGCCAGGTCCGGTGGTCCAGGGTCCAGCCGTGCAGCAGCACCACGGTGATCGGTGCGGTGGCCGGTCCGACCTGCTCGACCCGCAGCCGGATCCCGTCGGACAGCTCGACCCCGGCGTCGTCGAGCCCCTCGGGCGGGTCGACCTGCCCCGGTGACTCGGGCGCGGCGACTTGGTCGAGTGGATCGATCGTCTCGGGCGCGGCGAGTTGGTGGAGCGGATCGATCGTCTCGGGCGTGTCGAGCGGCTCGCGGGCGGGCAGGGTGGCTGTCGCGGGCGTGGGGGAGGCCGGCTCGACCCGGGTGCGCTGGGTCGGGGGTTGGTCGGACATGGCTACCTCCGGATCGTCCGAGGGTTGCCGTACCCGCGGGTAACAAGCGTACCCGCGATCTTGGTCGCGGCGTTCCGGTTGTTACCCGACGGTCATCTTGGCCAATCGCACCCTGACGAGGTGTCGGCGGTGGTTGCGTCAGACTGCGCGAAAAGCGACAAACGCCTCGGTCCGGCACGGAGCCGGACCGAGGCGTTCGCTCGGTTCAGTGCGATCAGGCGGTGAAGACGCCAGCCTCGACGAGCCGCTTGTCAGCGGTGTCCCAGCCCTCGCCCGGGAACGCCGCAGCCAAGCCGGCGATCTCAGCGCGGATCTTCACGGCGTGGCCGGCACCGGCGAGCTGACGAAGCTCCTCGATGAAGGCGTCCGAGTCGGTGCGCACGTGCACGGTCTTGCCGTTGGTCAGGTTCCGCACGTAGGCGTGCTTGCCGCCGTTGAGCGGGATCAGGTACTTGAACTCGCCGAGCACGCTCAGGGCGCCACCCTGACCGGCCTGGCCGGCGCGGACTGACGCGCGCGCGGTCTTTGAGGTGTTGTTCGCCACGAAAGTGCTCCTTGCCAGACATAACGGGAGGACGGAATGCGCGGCGGCAACACGCCGGACGCGCCTTGGTGGCCGGGGGGCCGCCGAACTGCTGTTCGGTGGCCGGAGCCACCGGAGAACCTGCTGTTGGCAGCCTGGGCCACCGGATCCACGAACGCACGGCGACACAGGACGCCGAGTGAACTTTACACGACCACGAGAGCCGTACGGCGACCGCGGCCTGTCGTGAGGAATGAACACCCACTAGCGGTACGGCTATTCCGGCATGCCAAAATTCCGATTCTCTGGCGCACCATCCGTCACAGCAGTCATCATGTGTTCCAGCATCGCCTGGTGATCGAGGTCGTAGGGGAAGACGCACCTCGCTCTCCGGGAGGTCACCGTGCCAACGCGTGGCGTCGTATACGTCCACTCGACCCCACTCGCCGTGTGTGCACACGTCGAGTGGGCGATCGCGCGCGTCCTTACCGTGCCGGTCAATCTGCACTGGACGGTTCAACCCGTCGATCCCGGCGCACGCCGGGCTGAGTGCAGTTGGTCCGGCCGGCCGGGGACGGGCGCGGAACTGGCTGCTGCCCTGCGGCAGTGGCCGATGATCCGTTTCGAGATCACCGAGGAGCCGAGCACCGGGGTCGACGGTGAGCGGTTCATGTACGTCCCCGGACGCGGGCTGTTCCGGGCAACCACCGGCGCCGCTGGTGACATCCAGCTCGGCGAGGACCGGCTGCGCGCCATCATGGCGTCGGCACGGGCTCCCGAGGCGCTGGCGCACGCCCTGGACAAGGCGCTCGGCACGGCGTGGGACGCCGAGCTGGAGCCGTACCGGTACGCCGGTGACGGGGCTCCGGTGACGCTGCTCACCAGGGTCGGCTGACCATGCGGAGACGACCTGGTCAAGTTGCCCTGATAAGGGGGAAACTGATGGGATAGCGGGATGCCGACCCTCCTCCGGCGTACCATCGCCGCGCTTGCCGTACTGGCCGCGCTGACCGCGACCGGCTGTGCCGGTCGATCCGACCAGGGCACCACGGCAGGCGCGAGCCCCACCGTCCCGGCCAGCCCCACGGCCGCTCCGAGCCCCTCCGGCGGCCCGGATCCGGCAGCGCGGGCGGCCGAGCTGGTCGGCCGGCTGACCGACGAGGACCTGGTCGGCCAGGTGCTCATGCCGTACGCGTACGGCAGCTCGGCCACCAAGGTCACCCCCGGTTCGGCAACCGGCAACAAGGCGCTGGCCGGAGTGGAGACCCCGGCCGAGATGATCGCCAAGTACCGGCTGGGCGGGCTCATCCTGGTCGGCTTCTCCGCCGACGACCCCACCGGCAAGAACCAGGTCACCACGAACGTCGACAACGTCGCGCAGGTGCACGGGCTGACCGGCGGGTTGCAGGAGGCCGGCGCCAAGCTCCCGGCCGGCGCAGCCCCGCTGCTGATCGGCACCGACCAGGAGTTCGGTGTGGTCACCCGGATCGGTACCGGCGTGACGGTGCTGCCCAGCGCGATGGCCTTCGGCGCGGCCCGTAACCCCGGCCTGACCGAGGCCGCCTGGTCGGCCGCCGGCACCGAACTCGCCGCGCTCGGGATCAACGTCGACTTCGCCCCCGACGCCGACGTACTCGGCGCGCACAGCGCGGTGATCGGCTCCCGGTCCTTCGGCGACGACCCCAAGGTCACCAGCGAACAGGTCGCCGCCGCCGTCCGGGGCCTACAGGGCGCGGGAGTCGCGGCGACCCTCAAGCACTTCCCCGGCCACGGCCACACCGCCGCCGACTCGCACGACGACCTGCCGCAGCTCACCCAGGACCGGGCCGCGCTCGACAGCGGTGACCTGCCGCCGTTCACCACCGGCATCGCCGCCGGGGCCGGGCTGGTCATGTCCGGGCACCTGGACGTACGGGCGATCGACCCGGGCGTGCCGGCCACCTTCTCGCACAAGGTGCTCACCGACCTGCTCCGCGGGCAGCTCGGCTTCAAGGGCGTGGTGGTCACCGACGGGATGAACATGGCACCGGCGATGCGCTACCCGGCGGGCGAGGCCGCGGTACGGGCGATCAACGCCGGCAACGACCTGCTGCTGATGCCGCCGAACCTGACCCAGGCGTACGACGGGCTGCTGGCCGGCGTACGCGACGGCACGCTGCCCCGTACCCGGCTGGTCGAGGCGGTGACCCGGGTGCTGACGCTGAAGTTCACGCTCGCCGGGCGGCAGGCCCCGCCGATGGCGACGCTGGACACGGCGGCGCACCGGGAGGCTGCCCGGAAGGTGGCGAACGCGTCCGTGACCGCGCTGCGCGGCACCTGCGCCGAGGCGGCCGTGCACGGGCCGATCACGGTCACCGCCGCGAACGGGCGGCAGAAGACCGCCGCCACGCTCACCGACGCGCTGCGTGCCGCCGGTGCCACCGTGGTCGCACAGGGCGGCACGGTCGTGCACCTGGTCGGGTACGGCGACGCCGCCTCCGACCTGAACACCGCCGCCGCGGTCACCGTCGCGATGGACACCCCGTACGTGCTCGACGCGGCGAAGTCGCCGGTGCTGCTGGCGACGTACTCGTCCACGGCGGTGTCGATGGCGGCACTGGCCGACGTACTCGCCGGAAAGGCCCGGCCGACCGGTCAGTCGCCGGTGCCGGTGACCGGTCTGCCACGCAGTTCCTGCACCGCCTGAGGCGTACCGATCGGTCGTCGCCGGGGCCCGCTCGGGCGGCCTCGGCGACGTCGGTCGTCGGCCCGCCGGGAAGCCGCTGCTGGTAGCGTTCGGAAGTCCGCCGGGTCGACCGGAACGGGGGGTGCGCGGGCCGTGACGCAACCGGGACCGGCGCTGTCCGTGGTCGTGCCGATGTTCAACGAGGAAACCGTGCTTCCGTTGCTGGTCGAGCGGCTGCGTGGGGTCCTCGACGGGCTCGGCGAACCGTACGAGGTGGTCGCGGTCGACGACGGCAGCACCGACGGCACCGCCGCCGCGCTGGCCGGACTGCGGGCCCACTGGCCACAACTGCGGGTGCTGCGCCTGCGCCGCAACAGCGGGCACCAGGCGGCACTCGTCGCCGGGGTGCTGCGGGCCGGCGGCGGGCACGTGGTCAGCCTCGACGCCGACCTCCAGGACCCGCCGGAGACCATCGCCGAGATGCTGCGGGTCGCCCGCGCCGACCAGCTCGACATCGTGTACGGCGTGCGCGCCGACCGGCGCACCGACACGGTTTTCAAGCGGTGGACCGCCGGGCTGTACTACCGACTGATGCGACGGCTGGTCGGCAAGCAGGTGCCCGCCCAGGCCGGTGACTTCCGGCTGCTGAGCCGGGCCGCGGTGGAGGCACTGCGGGAGTTGCCCGAGCGGACCCCGGTGCTCCGGCTGGTCGTACCCTGGCTCGGTTTTCCCAGCGGAGAGGTGACCTACCTGCGCGACGAGCGGGCGGCCGGGCGGACCAAGTACCCGGTGTCCCGGATGGTCGGCCTCGCCGCCGACAGCGTGACCAGCTTCTCCGCCGCCCCGCTGCGCTTCGCCACCTGGCTCGGCCTGGCCGGCGTCGCGGTCTGTTCGCTGCTGGTGGTGGTCGCCGTGGTCGCGTACTTCTTCGGCGCGACGGTCAGCGGCTGGCCCTCGCTGTACGTGGCGGTGCTCTTCCTCGGCGCCGTCCAGTTGCTCTGCCTCGGCCTACTGGGGGAGTACGTGGCCCGGATCTACACGGCGGTGCAGGGGCGGCCGGCGTACTTCGTCGCCAGCGACAGCGCGGACGGCCCGCCGGCAAGCCCGACCACCGCCGTCACCAGCGGCGACGCCGCCGGTGACGGCGGCGTGGCAGCCCTCGCCGACACGCTCCGTTGACCGCCGTCGCCGCCGGGGCGCCGACCCTGGACACCCCGACCCGCCGGTCCACCCGCGCCCTCGGGCAGCTCCGCCGGTACGCACCCGCGGTCGCCGTGTTCGTCGTGCTCGCGGCGATCCTGCTCGACGCCGGCACCCCGGCGGTCGACATCGCCCGCTACACCGGTTACGCCCTGCTCGGCGTCGTGCTCCCCGGCACCCTGGTCTACCGGGCACTGCGCGCCCGACCGCACACCCTGGTCGAGGACCTGGCCGTCGGCGCCGCCGTCGGGCTGATCCTCGAACTGGCCGCCTGGGCCGTCCTCACCGGACTCGGGCTCGAACAGTGGCTGCGGTACTGGCCGGTCGCCGTGCTGCTGCCGTTCCTCGCCGTACCCCGGCTGCGCCGGCACTGGCGGGTACGCGGCTACACCCCGGTCCCGACCGGCTGGGCCTGGTCGGTGGCGGCCGTGGTGGTCGGCTTCACCGCGTACCTCGCCGAGTCGTTCCTCTACCGCAACCCGATCCTGCCCGTCGGGGAAGGGCAGGCGCAGTACATCGACCTGCCCTTCCAGCTCTCCATCGCGGGCGCCGCCACCCACCAGATGCCGCCGGACGTGCCGCAGGTGGCCGGCGAGCCACTGCACTACCACTGGTTCGGCTTCGCCCACATGGCGGCGGCGAGCCTGGTCAGCGGGGTCGACCTGCCGACGGTGTTCTTCCGGCTGGCCGTACCGGCGCTCTGCCTGCTCGCGGTGGTGCTGGTCGCGGTCGTGGGCTGGCGGATCACCGGTCGGCCGTACGCGGGTGCGGTCGCGGCGGCGCTCATGTTCACCATCGGCGAGTTCGGCTACGAGAACGGAATCCGCCAGCTCTTCGGCACCCAGGCGACGTTCATCGTCTGGGGCAGCCCGTCGATGACGTACAGCTGGGTGTTGCTGTTGCCGCTGATCGCGGTGCTGGCCGACCGGATCGGCCCGGCCCGCGACGTGGCCGTGCCGCCGCTGGGGCGGGGCGCCTGGGTGCTCGCCGCGCTGCTGCTGGTCGCCTCGACCGGGGCGAAGGCCAGCTCGGTGCCGGTGGTCGTCGCCGCCCTCGCGCTGACCGCCCTGGTCACCCTCGTGGTACGCCGACGCCTGGCCTGGCCGGTGCTCGTCGGCGGTGCGCTGGCGCTGGCCGCCCAGGGCTTCGCCACCGCTATCCTGTTCGCGTTCGAGAGCCACGGCGTGACCGTCGACCCGTTCTCCGGCCTGCGCCCCTTCGTCGGTACGGTCGACCGCCCGGCCGGCACCACCGCCCTGCTCTGGGTCGCCGTCCTGCTCGCCTTCCTGGTCAACCTCCAGCTCCGGCTGGCCGGCATCGTCGCGCTGATCCGGTACCGGCGGTTCCGGCTCGAACCGGTGCAGGTGTTCCTGCTCGGCGGCGCGCTCGCCGGCCCGGCGATCTACCTGCTGGTCGGGCACCCCGGCAGCAGCAACCAGTACTTCATCCGGGCCGGTTTCGCGTTCGGGGTGATCGCCTCCGCCTGGGGGTACGCCGAACTGCTGGAACGCGCCCGGCTCTCGACCCGCGCCCGGATCCTGCTCGCGGTCGGCGCGGTCGGGTTCGCGCTCGTACTGAGCCTGATCCAGCTCGACCACCCGGCCACCGTGTACGCCGCGCCGACCTGGGACGTGCTCCGGCCGCTGTTCTGGTGGGCGGCGGCACTCGGCGGGCTCGCCGTACTCGGGGCACTGCTCTGGCCGGCGCTGGCCGGACACTGGCCCCGGCTACGCGGGCGCGGGGCGGCGATCCTGCTGACGGGCGTACTCGTCGCCGGGGCACCGGGACTCGTGCTGGACGCGGCGGCCGGGCGCCGGTATCCCAACGGCGGCGCGTACGCGGTGGTGCCGATGCCGCAGTCGCGGGTCGACGCCGCCCGCTGGGTGTACGCGCACAGCGACCCGGACGACATCGTCGCCACCAACGTGCACTGCCGGGCGATGGTCAACGGCTACTGCGACGCGCGCTCGTTCTGGCTCAGCGCCTACACCGAGCGCTCGGTGCTGGTCGAGGGCTGGTCGTTCGCGCCCCGGATGGTCGGGCTGCCCGGCGGCCCGTACGCCCCGTTCTGGGACCAGGAGCGGTTGCGGGCCAACGACGAGGCGTTCACCGCCCCGACCCCGGACGGCCTGGCCACCCTCCGCGACCGGTACGGCGTCCGCTGGCTGGTGGCGGACCGCAGCGTCGAGCAGGAGTCCCCGGACCTGTCCACCCTCGCCACCATCCGCTTCGACAACGGCAACCTAGCCGTCTACGAACTCCCCTGACGCCCCCCGCGCCCGCCCGTCGGGCGTCCGAGGCGCCTCTTTCACTGAATGAGTGGTTATTCCGCGCTGGATCACCACTCATTCTCCGTATTAGTGGTGATCTTGGGGGTGGTGTGGGGGTGGGGTTAGGGGCGGTGGGCGCGGAGCATGAGGGAGACGCCGGGTAGGGACTTGACCGGCAGGTAGCGCTCGGCGGTGATCACCGCCCGGAGGCCGAGGTTGACCACACCGGGCAGCTCGTCGAGGTCGCTGCCGGTGGACTTGCGGCGGCGCCAGGCGGCCACCGGGCGGAGCATCACGTTCCAGCTCCAGAGTTCGTCGACGACCAGACCGGCCTGCTCCAGCACCGAGACCAGCGAGGTCCGGTCGTAGCGGCGTACGTGACCGACGGCGACGTCGTGCGCCGACCAGAGCCGCATGTCGCACGGTACGGCGATCAGCGCGGTCCCGCCCGGCCGTAGCGTACGCCGGATCTCCGCGGCGGCGAGCTGGTCCTCGTCGATGTGTTCGAGGATGTCGAACGCGACCACCAGCCCGAGGCTGGCCGACGGCAGTGGCAGTTGCCGGGCGTCCGCGCGCAGCACGTGCAGCCCGCGTTCGGCGGCCACCTGCGCGCCCTCGGGGCTGTACTCCAGCGCCACCGGCCGCCAGCCGTGCGCCCGCAGCACCCGGGTGTTGCCACCACCGGCCGCACCGATGTCCAGTGCCCGGTCAGAGCTGCCTGCCGCGACGGTTGCGGTCGGGCCCTGGCCGGCGGCGGCCAGCCGGCGCAGCGATCGGGCCAGCAGGGCCCGCCGCTCCCGGTACCACCAGTGGGTGTCCTCCAGGGCGGCCAGCTTGCGGATCTCGGTCGCTTCCACGGGGGTTCACCCTAATCGGACACCGTCCCCCGCAGCACCCAGCCCCCGCTCCCTGATCCGGTGCTTCGTGATCCGGAGGGCTCGGCCAGGAATTCTGCGGGACCACTATCCGGTCAGAGCGGGATGTTGCCGTGGGCGCCGCGGGCGGCCGGGGCGGCGGCCAGCGCCTCGGCGATCCGGCGGCGGGTCTCGGCCGGCTCGATCACGTCGTCGACCACGCCGATCTCCAGCGCCCGGTTCACCCCACCGGCGGTCCTGGTCTGTTCCTCGATCAGTTGCGCCCGCAGCGCGTCGCGCTCGGCGGCCGGGGTGGCGGCCAGCCGCTTGCGGTGCAGGATGTTCACCGCCGCCGCCGCGCCCATCACGGCGACCTCGGCGTTCGGCCAGGCGAAGACCGCGGTGGCACCCAACGAACGGGAGTTCATCGCGATGTACGCGCCGCCGTACGCCTTGCGGGTCACCAGGGTCACCCGGGGCACCACCGCCTCGGCGAAGGCGTGCAGCAGCTTGGCGCCGCGGCGTACCACGCCGTCCCACTCCTGGCCCAGGCCGGGTAGGTAACCGGGTACGTCGACCAGCACGATCAGCGGTACGCCGAGCGCGTCGCACAGGCGCACGAACCGGGCCGCCTTCTCCGCGCTGGACGCGTCCAGGCAGCCGCCGAGCCGCAGTGGGTTGTTCGCGACCACGCCGACCGTACGGCCGGCGAAGCGACCGAGCACGGTCACCACGTTCGGCGCCCACTTGGCGTGCAACTCCACCCCGGCGGCGTCCAGCAGCGCCTTCACCACCGGCTTCACGTCGTACGCCCGGTTCGGCTCCGGCGGCATCAGCGCCGCGAGGTCGTGCCCCTCCGGGGCGGTGGCCGGGATGTCGGCCGGGCTCAGTCGCCCCTGGTGACCCAGGAGCGCGGCCAGCTTGCGGGCCTCGACCAGAGCCGACTCGTCGTCCTTGGTGGTCACGTGCACCACGCCGGAGCGGCGGCCGTGCGGCTCGGGGCCGCCGAGGCGTTCCATGTCGACCTGTTCGCCGGTGACGCTGCGGACCACCTCCGGCCCGGTCACGAAGATCCGGCCGGCACCGCTCATCACCACGATGTCGGTCAGCGCCGGCCCGTACGCGGCACCGCCGGCCGCCGGGCCGAGCACCACCGAGATCTGCGGCACCCGCCCGGAGGCGCGCACCATGGCGGCGAAGACCTGACCGACCGCGTCGAGTGCGACCACGCCCTCGGCCAGCCGGGCGCCGCCGGAGTGCCAGAGGCCGAGCACCGGCACCCGCTCGCGTACGGCGGTGTCGATCGCGTCGACGATGTGCTGGCACCCGACGGTGCCCATGGCGCCACCCATCCGGGTGGCGTCGGTGGCGTACGCGACGGCGGGGGTGCCGTCGATCTCGCCCCGGGCCCAGAGCACGCCCGAGTCGTCGCGGGGCACCAGCAGGCGCAGCGAGCCGTCGTCGAACAGCGCCCGGAGCCGGAACTCGGGGTCGCGGTGGTCGACGACAGAGGAGTCGGCGCTGACGGAAGTGGTGGTCACGTACGCCTCCGATCACACCCCGGTCGGGTACGCGGGCGTACCCGACCGGAGCAGTCAGTTGGTCTCAGACCCGGGTGAAGATGAGAGCCACGTTGTGCCCGCCGAAGCCGAACGAGTTGTTCAGCGCCGCGGGGATGTCCAGGGAACGGGGCTTGTGGGCGACCACGTCGAGCAGGCCGTCCTCCGGGTCGTCGAGGTTGATCGTCGGCGGGACGATCGAGTCCCGGATGGACAGGATGGTGGCGATCGACTCGACCGCACCGGCTGCGCCGAGCAGGTGCCCGATCAGCGACTTCGTGGCGGTCAGCACCGGGTGGTCGCCGAGGGCGGCCCGCAGTCCGGCCACCTCCAGCATGTCCCCGACCGGGGTGGAGGTCGCGTGCGCGTTGACGTGCACGATGTCTGACCGGTCGAGGCCGGCGTCGGCCAGCGCGAACCGGATGGCCCGCTTGAAGCCGGCGCCCTCCGGGTGCGGCTGGACGATGTCGTACCCGTCCGAGGTGATCCCGGCACCGGCGAGCCGGGCGTAGACCCGCGCGCCGCGGGCGGCGGCGTGGTCGGCCCGTTCGAGCACCAGCACACCGGCGCCCTCACCGAGCACGAACCCGTCCCGGCCCTTGTCCCAGGGGCGGGACGCGGTCTCCGGGTCGTCGTTGCGGATCGACATGGCCCGGGCCGAGGCGAAACCGGCGATCGGCAGCGGGTGGATGACCGCCTCGGTACCGCCGGCCATGACCACGTCGGCGCGACCCGACCTGATCATGTCCAGTCCGAGGGCGATCGCCTCCGCACCGGTCGCGCAGGCGCTGGCCACCGAGTGCACACCGGCCTGGGCACCGAGTTCGAGCCCGACCCAGGCGGCCGGTCCGTTCGGCATGAGCATCGGGACGGTGTGCGGGGAAACCCGCCGCGCGCCCTTCGCTTCCAGGATGTCGTCCTGGGCGAGCAGGGTCTGCGCGCCACCGATGCCGGTGCCGACGCTGACCCCGAGCCGCTCCGGGTCCAGGCCGGAGTCGGCCAGCCCGGAGTCGGCCCAGGCCTGGTGGGCGGCGATCAGGGCGATCGCCTCGGACCGGTCGAGCCGGCGTAGCTTGACCCGGTCCAGGACCTTGGACGGGTCGACCGCCAGCTCGGCGGCGATCCGTACCGGCAGTTGCTCGGCCCACTCCTGGGTGAGCGGTCCCACCCCGGAGCGGCCGGCGAGCATGGCGTCCCAGGTCGACGCGACGTCCCCGCCGAGCGGGGTCGTCGCGCCGAGCCCGGTGACGACGACGTCGGGGCGAGTCATGATCAGGACTGCGCCTCAATGTAGGCGACCGCGTCGCCCACGGTCTTCAGGTTCTGTACCTCGTTGTCGGGGATCTTCACGCCGAACTTCTCCTCGGCCGCGACGACGACCTCGACCATGGAGAGCGAGTCGACGTCAAGGTCGTCGGTGAACGACTTCTCCTCGGCGACGTCGTCCGGGTTCACGCCGGCAACCTCTTCGAGGATCTCGGCGAGGCCGGCGGTGATCTCGTCACGGGTCGTCATGGTGCTGGTTTCCTCTCGGTAAATGGATCTGCGCTGGCGGACGATACCGCCTGCACCGGACCGTACGTGCCGGCCGGTGGGGTCTGACAACGGGTCTGCCCGCAGTGGCGTACCGGGCAGGGGCTCAGGGGCAGCGGACGACCTGGCCGGCGTAGGTGAGGCCGCCGCCGAAGCCGAAGAGCAGCACCGGGGCGCCCTTCGGGATCGCGCGCTGCTCGACCAGCTTGGACAGGGCCAGCGGTACGCTCGCCGCCGAGGTGTTGCCCGACTCGACGATGTCGCGGGCGATCACGGCGTTGGGCATGCCCAGCCTCTTGGCGATGCCCTCGATGATCCGCAGGTTCGCCTGGTGCGGCACGAACGCGGCGATGTCCTCCGGCGCCACCCCGGCCCGCTCGCAGGCCTGCAGGGCGAGCGGGGCGAGCGCGGTGGTCGCCCAGCGGAACACCTGCTGCCCCTCCTGCTGGATGTACGGGCGCCAGCCCTCGATCCGTACGGCGTCGCTCTTCTCCGGCACCGAGCCCCAGACGACCGGGCCGATACCGGGGGTGTCGCCGTCGTCCTCGGCGCTGACCACCGCGGCACCGGCACCGTCACCGAAGATGATGCAGGTCGAGCGGTCGGTCCAGTCGGTGAAGTCGGAAAGCTTTTCGGCGCCGATGACCAGGGCGTTGCGGGCCGCTCCGGCGCGCAGCGCGTGGTCGACGGTGCCGAGCGCGTAGGAGAAGCCCGAGCAGGCGGTGTTCAGGTCGTACGCGCCGGGGGCGTCGATGCCGAGCTTGGCGGCGACCCGGCAGGCGACGTTCGGGCTGCGGTCGACCGAGGAGCAGGTGGCGACGACCACCAGGTCGATGTCGGCGGCGGTGAGCCCGGACTTGGCCAGCGCGGTGTCGGCCGCGGCGGTGGCCATGTCGCTGACGGTCTCGCTGTCGGCGATCCGCCGGGTGACGATGCCGACCCGGTCGCGGATCCACTCGTCGTTGGTGTCGACGATCTTGGCGAGATCGTCGTTGGTGAGGACCCTGGATGGCTGGTAGTGCCCCATGGCGACGATGCGGCTCATGAGAGGTGTCCTCCGATGCGGGCGAGGGGTTGGCCCGGAGCGACCGGGTCGTCGGCTGAGGCGAGCCATTCGGTCAGCACTCCGGAGCAGTGTGCGGCCACATCGGCCGGGCCCTGCCGGGTGGTGACGTGGCCGATGGACTGGCCGGACTTGATCGTGTCGCCCTCGTCGAGGTCGACGGCGGGTACGAACGTACCCGCGCTCGGGGCGACCACCACCCGGAACTGCATGGTGGGTTCGTGGCTGGGTGCCATTGCGTGCCGGGCGATCAGGTCGCGGGCGGCGGGCAGGTCGTCGGGGGTGTTGAGGGTCACGATCTCCGGCGCCCCGGTGGCCTTGAGCTCGCGCTTGACCAGACCGGCGAGCGTGCCGGCCGGCGGGAGTTCGATCACCCCGGTGACACCGAGGTCGGCCAGGGTGGCCATGCACAGGTCCCAGCGCACCGGGGCGGTCACCTGCCGGACCAGCCGCTGGAGCATGTCCCGGCCGTGGTTGACCGCGGCCCCGTCGAGGTTGGACAGGAGCAGCCGGGCCGGGTCGCTCGGCACGATGCCGGCGGCGACCCTGGCGAGGGCCTGCTCGGCCGGGGCCATGTACGGGGTGTGGAAGGCGCCGGCTACCTGGAGCAGTCGTACCCGGGCACCGGCGGGCGGCTCGGCGGCGAGCTTCTCCAGCCGGTCGACCGCACCGGCGGCGACGATCTGGCCGGCGCCGTTGTGGTTGGCCGAGTGGAGCCCGTGGGCCTCGATCGCGGCGGCCACCCCGTCGGCGTCACCGCCGAGTACGGCGGCCATGCCGGTCGGTTCGAGCGCGCAGGCGGCGGCCATCTCCCGGCCGCGTACGGCGGCCAGCGTGATGGCGGCCTCGGCGGACAGTACGCCGGCCAGGGCGGCCGCCCCCAGCTCACCGACGCTGTGGCCGGCGGTGAGGCCGACGTCGTACATCGGGAGGTGTTCGGCGGCGAGCAGCGCGGCGGCGATCAGCAGCGGCTGGGTGCGCGCGGTGTCCTTGATCTCGTCGGCGTCGGCGGTGGTGCCGAGGTGGACCAGGTCCACTCCGGCGAGCGCGGACCACCAGCGCAGGCGCGCTTCCGTGCCGGTCAGGTCGAGCCAGGGAGTGAGGAAGCCGGGCTTCTGTGAGCCCTGGCCAGGCGAGAGTACGGCGAGCACGGTTATGACTCTGCTGGATACTGGCCGGTCACGTGGTTGCCGCAAGTCACCAAACCACACTACGACCTTTGTAGGGTTCCCACAAAGATCGGTGGGGGTGATGCGGGTTATGGGCCTTTTGCAGTGAACGGTCGTTCATGTCCCGGTGATGGGGGACCCGGTGCGGCCGGGTCCAGCCGTCCGATCGTCAGCGCCATCCGCAACGCGAACGCGTCCCGCGGGGTCAGCGGCGAGTACCCGGTCACGTCCGCGATCCGGCGCAGACGGTAACGCACCGTGTTCGGGTGGACGAACAGCGCCCGGGCCGCGCTCTCCAACACCCCACCGGCGGCGAAGAAGGCGTCCATCGTCTCCAGTAACTCCCCGCCGGCCCGCACCAGCGGGGCGTACACGTCCTGGCGCAGCCCGCGCCGGGCCTCCGAGTCGCCCGCCAGGGCCCGCTCCGGCAGCAGGTCGACCGCGGCCACCGGGCGCGGTGCCGCCGGCCAGGCCGGTGCGGCCCGGTACCCCGACAGCGCCGCGCGGGCCGAGTCGGTCGCCTGGTCCAGGCTCGGCACGGCCGGACCGACCACCACCGGACCCTCGCCGAAACCACCGAGCAGCCGTGCGGTCGCGGTCAGCGGGTCCACCGCCCCGCCGAGGACCAGCACCAGCCGGTCCCCGTGCACCCCGCCGATCGTCTCCACCCCGATCCGTCGGGCGGCCCGGTAGACGGTGTGCAGCACCGCCGCCACCTCGCCACCGGGGGAGCGGCCCACCGCGACCGACACCGGCGGGGCGTCCGCCCAGCCCAACGCCGCCGCCCGGCTGGCCAGCACGTCGGACGAGTCGCCGCGCAGCAGCGCGTCCACCAGCAGGGCCTGCAATCGGGCGTCCCAGGCACCGCGCGACTCGGCGGCGCGCGCGTACACCCGGGCGGCGGCGAACGCGATCTCGCGGGAGAACTTCAGCACCACCTCGCGGAGCAGCTGCTCCTCACCGGGCGCGGCCAGCTCCGGGACCTGTTCCTCGACCACGTCGATGGTCACCTTGATCAGGGCGACGGTCTGTTGCAGGCTGATCGACCGGGCCAGCGCCCGGGGCGCCGAGGCGAACACCTCGTCGGAGACCTCCTGCGGGCTCTCGCTGGCGCCACCGCCCTGCCGCAGCCACTCGACCAGGGAACTGACGCCGGCCTGCGCGACCAGCATGACCCAGGCCCGCTGCTCCGCCGGCAGTCCCCGGAACCAGGGCAGGCTCTCGTCCATCCGGGCCATGCTCGCGGTGGCCAGGCTGCCCGCCGCGCGCTCGATCCGGCGCAGCGTGGCGGCCAACTCGCCGCCGTCCGCCTCGGTCACCACCCCGCCACCCTGCCACGCCCGCTCCGGGGCGTGGGGAAGGGCCCGTCGCTTTCCGTGAGCCGAGGACCCAGCCGAACGTCCGGGGCCAGGCCGGACGGTCGTGCCATCATGCTGGGATGATCGCCCGCCCGCCGGTCGCGCTGCCGTTGCTCGCGCTCGCCGCCTTCCTGGCCCTGTTCGCCATGGTGGTCGGTGGCTGGGCGCCGCTGGAGAGCTTCGACGCCGCGATCAGCGACGCCTTCCGGGGGTACGGCGACCAGCGCCCCGATCTGGTCTCGGTGCTGCGGCTCGCCACCGACGTGGCCGCCACGGTGCCGTTCCTGGTGATCGGTGCGGTGGTCAGCGCCGGTCTGCTGGCCCGGGCCGAACGCCGCCTCGCCGCCTGCTGCGCCGTCGTGACGGTGGTCGTACCGGTGCTGTGGAGCCTGATGCACTGGTGGGTGCACAGCCCCCGGCCGTCGAACGGTTTCGTGGTGGTGCACAGCAACGGCTTCCCCAGCGGGCACACCAGCAACGCGAGCGCGCTGGCGCTGCTGGCCGTACTCCTGCTCTGGCCCCGGTTCGCGCGGACCGGGCGGGTCGTCACGGTCGCGCTGGCGGCGGCGTTCGCGATCTTCATCGGACTGACCCGGCTGGCGTTGCTGGCGCACTGGCCGGCAGATGTGCTCGGTGGTTGGCTGCTCGCGCTCGCCGTGGTCCCCTCGACGGTGTACGCCGTGGACCGCATCGCCCCGCGCCCGCGCGTCCCCGCGCTGTCCGCGAACCGGGCACCCCGCTGATCCGAGGGTATTCGGCGTACCCGGTCCGGCCGGACTCTTCGTGATCAACAGGTGTCCCTCCGTCGATTGACGGAGTACGGGTGCCCACGGGTCATCGATTCGTCGGATGGCAACGGACCGACGGTGTGGTGGGATCGACGGATGGCCGTACAGCGTCGTACGACCGGTCAGCGCGAGGTTCTGCCGAACCGGGGTTCGACGCGTAATCGGGTCCGCTCCGCAGCGCCATCCTGATCTCCAGCCACGGCGGCGTCGGACCCGTCAACTTAGGCCAGTACGGTGAGAGTGCCTGGTACGGCTTGCCACAGTCCCGCGATGGTCACCACCACCGATGAGCTGGGCCGTTCCGGGGGACCGCCCACACGGCGACGGCGACAAATAGCAAGAGGAGGCCGGATGGCGCACGGGGAGGCCGAGCACGGCTGCGCCCGCGGCGATCAGCCGCTGTTCCGGGGTGACCAGGACGAGCAGTCGACTTCCTTCACGGGTAAGCCGATGCGCTGGGTCTGCGGAGCAGTGCCCGCCGGAGCCGAGGTGGCACCCGGTGCCGCCGGTTCCGGTGCGCCCGGCGTCGGCGCCAGCGGCATCGGTGCGCCCGGCGTCGGCCCGACCAGCCCCGGCCCGGCGTTGACCGGCGGCTCACCCACTGCGGAGCCGTTGCCGGACGAGGGTGTGGTCGAGGTGGCGGTCGGTGCCCTGGTGCCCCGGCAGCGGGCCGGCGAGTCGGCCGCGACGTCCGTCACGACTACCGGCGACACCACCGAGTGTGCCGACCCGGTCGACCAGGTCGGTGGTGAACTCCAGCGGGCGCCGTCCTGCCAACCAGACCTGCCGGGCTGGGCCGGTGGGCACCGCCACGGCGCGGTCCGACCGCGCGTACGCGGAGACCGGCGACAACGCCCACCGGACCGGTGGTGCTGAGGTTGGCTCGCGCCTCAGCGGGTGCGGCGGCGGACCAGCAGCGAGATGCCGGCCAGGCAGATCGTGATCGCGACGACCACGGCACCGTTGAGCAGCAACAGGCTGCGCAGGTCGGTGAGCACCCGGGAGAGGTCCTTGCCCGGGGTCAGGGAGTCTTCCTTGATCACCCGCTCGCCGCCGCCGATGCCGCCGTTGACCATGCTGGCCTGATTCGGCAGTGGCACCCCGGCGGCCTGCAACGTCTCGTTCATCGAGAGCCGGCCGAAGAACCAGGCCGGCGAAACGGTGCTCCCGTCGGGCTGCTTCGTCGGGCGGAACGCCCGAGGGCCGCCCTTGGCCAGCGGGTAGAGGTCGTAGGTCTGCTTCGGCACGTCGTCGATCAGCACCGTGACGATGTATTTCGGGCCGAGGTCACCGGCGGCCGGGGAACTGGTCTGTCCCGTGCCGCGTAGCCAGCCGACCTGGTCGAGCACGGCGGCGAAGATTTCCTGGTCGCCCTCGGCGCGGATGATCAGAGGCGCGGCGACGCCGTCACCGGTGATGGTGACCGAGTTCGGTGCGGGTGCCGGTGCGGCGGCTGCGGGGGTGGCCAGTCCGAGCCAGGAGCCGACCGCGATCAGCAGCGCGGCGACGACCGTGAGTCGGTGCTTGTTCCCTCGGATCATCGCTGACCTCCTCGCCCCGTTCGATGGATGGCCTTGATGCAGGTCACGCACTGGTGTTGTTCGGAGTGCGGTCTGCTGCCGGGGCAGGTTCGTCGCGCTCACTACACAGACTCCGCAGAACGCCGCTCGGTTGCACCTGTTCGAGCAGTATTTGGAACTATCTGCGATCTAGGGTCGACTTAATGACGAGCCGTTGATCGGTGGCCGAATCGTATCTTCGCGGAGGACTCCATGGGGGGCAAATCAATCCGGGCCGCAGGGCTGCTGCTGGCCGCGATCGCCGGTGTGGCAAGCGTTGTGCTGACGGCGACGCCCGCCGCCGCGCACAACTCGCTGACCAGCAGCGATCCGAAGGACGGGGCCAGCCTGGGCAAGGCGCCCGCCCAGGTGACCCTGACCTTCCTGGCCCGACTCGACCCTCGGGCCACGAAAATCACCCTGACCGGGCCGGATAACGTTTCGGCCGCAAGTGCCGCACCGACCTTTTCTGGTTCCAAGGCCACGGTCGGCTTCCGGCCCGGCCCGGCCGGTCTCTACACCGTCGGGTACGAGCTTCCGTCCAGTGACGGCCACCCGATCAAGGGCAAGATCAAGTTCACCCTGACCGTAGGCACAGCCCCAACCGCCGCCCCCACACCATCAGCAACCCCCGCGGCAGCACCCACACCCACACCCACCACCACAGCCGGACCCGCCCTCACCCCACTGGCCGGCACCGGCCAAGACAAGAACACCACCTCAAGCTGGTGGCCCTGGGCCATCGGCGCAGCCGTCCTACTCGCAGCAGCGGCAATCAGCGCCCTACTCCTGCTCCGCCGCCGCCCCCGCTCCACCTAACCAAGCAACCAACCGATCGCACCCAACCGATCGATCCACCCACTGAAGCAGCAAAACCCCGACGAGCGAAAGGTTGGGGCCCGCCGTGCCCGCGGCGGGGATCAAGCCTGACGGCCCAGAGCGGGCACGGCGGGCCCCAACCCCACAAGAACAAAAGATCAGGGCAACCGAACCCGAGCCCCCCGCAACCGCGCGAGCGTACGCTCACGCCCCAACACCGTCAGCGACTCGAACAACGGCAGCCCGACCGTACGACCGGTCACCGCGACGCGTACCGGTGCCTGGGTCTTGCCGAGCTTGAGCCCCCGCTCAGCACCGACCTGCTCCAGCGTCGTCTTCAGCGGTTCGGTGTCCCAGGTTTCCAACGCGTCGAAGGCGGCGATCGCCGCGTCGAGCAGTTCGGCCGAGCCCTCCTTCATCGTCTTCGCCCAGGCCGCCTCGTCGATCAGCGGGCTGGCCAGGAAGAGGAAGTCGACGTTCGGCACGATCTCGCTCATGACCGCGATCCGGGTCTGTGCCAGTGCCGCCACCGCCGCGAACGCGGCCGGGTCGAACTCGTCCGGCTGCCACGGCGGGGGGGCGATGGTGTCGGTGCCGGTCAGCCACGGCTGGCAGGTGGCGATGAACTCCTCCACGGACAGGGCGCGGATGTAGTCGCCGTTGAAGGCACGCAGCTTCTTCTCGTCGAAGAAGGCCGGCGAGAGGTTGACCTCCTCCAGCCGGAACTCCGACTCGATCACCGACCAGGGCACGATCTCCCGGTCGCCGGACGGCGCCCAGCCGAGCAGCATCAGGTAGTTGCGCATGGCCGAGGCCAGGTAGCCCTCGTCCTTGTACGCCTCCAGTGCCACCTTGTCGCGCCGCTTGGAGAGCTTCTGCCGCTTCTCGTTGACGACCACCGGCACGTGCGCCCAGACCGGCGGCTTCACCCCGAGCGCCTCCCAGAGCAGTTGCTGCTTGGGAGTGTTCGGCAGGTGTTCCTCGGCCCGGATGACGTGACTGATCTCCATGATCATGTCGTCCACGACGTTGGCCAGCAGGAAGACCGGCGAACCGTCACCACGGGCGATGACGAAGTCCTCGATCAGCCGGTTCTCGAACGTCGGCTCGCCCCGGATCAGGTCGACCACCACGGTCTCGCCCTCGTCCGGCGTACGGAAGCGCAGCGCCCTGCCCTCGCCCGGCCCCAGGTTCTTGTCGCGGTGGTAACCGTCGTACCCCTGGTACTGCGAACCAGTACGGGCCTGGACCGCCTCACGGGTGCAGTCGCAGTAGTAGGCGCGACCGAGGCCGTAGAGCTTCTCGGCGGCGGCCCGGTGCTGGTCGGCGTTGGCGGACTGGAAGTACGGGCCCTCGTAACTGCCGCGTTCGATGCCGATCCAGTCCAGCGCGGAAAGGATGCCCTCGGTCCATTCGGGCTTGTTCCGGGCGGCGTCGGTGTCCTCGACCCGGAGGACGAAAACACCGCCCTGCTGCCGGGCGTAGATCCAGTTCTGGAGGGCCGAGCGGGCACCGCCGACGTGGAACATGCCAGTCGGGGAGGGGGCGAAGCGTACGCGTACCGTCACGGGCCAAGCCTACGGGCGACCCCGTACGCCCCCGCCACCAGGTTTCGCCAACGGCCCGATTATCGTCGCCTCCGGCCATCGCGCCGCTGACCAGCGGCTGGTCGACGGCGGGAACCGGACGATCGCGGCAACGGGCCGCAGTGCGTACGACAGCGGGCGGGGGGAGGTGCGGATGGTTCGGCTGGATGCCGTACGCCGGTTGGCTCCGGTGCGGCGGATGGACTGGTCGGCGTGGCTCGCGCTCGGCTTGCTCGCCCTCGGGATGCTGCTGCTCGCCACCGGGCTGGTGCCGGCGGCCGACGCCGACGCCACTCTGCACCGGATCGCCCCGATCCTGGTTTTCCTGTTCGCGGTGCTGATCCTGGCCGAGCTGGCGGCGCGGGCCGAGTTCTTCGACGTGCTGGCCGCCCGGATGGCCATCGCCGCCCGGGGCAGCTACCCGGCGCTGTTCGGGCTGAGCGTGGCGCTGGCCGCGGCGACCACGATGATCCTCAACCTGGACACGACGGCGGTCCTGCTCACCCCGGTGATGCTGGCGGTCGCGGCCCGCGCCGGCATCGCCCCGCTGCCGCTGGCGATGACCACGATCTGGCTGGCGAACACGGCGAGCCTGCTGCTGCCGGTGTCGAACCTGACCAACCTGCTCGCCGCCGACCGGGTGGGTCTGCCGGTGCTCGGCTTCGCCGAACGGATGTTGTTGCCGCAGCTCGCGGCGCTGGTGGCGACCGCGGCCTGCCTCTGGTTCTGCTACTGGCGCCGGGGGCTGCGCTCCGAATCGCGTTACCAGCCGCCCCCGCGCTTTCACCCCCGCGACCGGGTGCTGTTCCGGGTAGCCGCGCTGACCTGCGCCTTCTTCGTGGTGGGCATCCTGGTCGGGGTGCCGATCGCGGTGGTGTCGGTGGTCGGCGCGGTGGTGCTGCTGGTGGCGTTCGCGGTCCGGGACCGGGCGCAGGTGCGCTGGGCGCTGATCCCGTGGCGGTTGCTGGCCCTGGTCGGCGGGATGTTCCTGATCGTCGACGCGGTCGGTCGGCTGGGCCTGTCCCGGCTGCTGGGGGTCCTGGTCGGGGTCGATCCCGGCCTGGGTGGGGTGTGGCGGGCCGCGGCCACCGGCGGCGTGCTGGCCAACCTGATCAACAACCTGCCGGCGTACGTGGCCGCCGAGGCGGTGGTGCCGCTCGGCCACACCAATCAGCTCCTCGGCCTGCTGATCGGCACCAACGCCGGGCCGCTGGTGCTGCCCTGGGCGTCGCTGGCGACCCTGCTGTGGCTGGAGCGGTGCCGGGCCGCCGGCCTGAGTCCGCGTTGGCCGCGCTTCCTGCGTACGGGCGCGTTGACCGCGATTGTGACGGTCGTCGCCGCCGTGAGCGTCCTGCTCCTGGAACGCTGAGCCTTCCTTACGGTACGGAGCGGATGTTCACCACGAGGGCGCTGCCGAGCAGGGTGACGGCGGCGGTGACCGCGTACAGGGTGGGGTAGCCGCCGAGGTGCACCACGATCGGGGCGGAGAGCGCCGGCCCGAGCACCTGCGGCGCCGCGTTGGCGATGTTGATCACGCCGAGGTCCTTGCCCCGGTCGGTGGCCACCGGCAGCACCTGCGTGATCAGGGCCGCGTCGACCGCCAGGTAGACGCCGTAGCCGGCGCCGAGCAGCAGCGCCGCGACCAGGGCGGCGGGCCAGATCGGCCAGGCGGCGAGCAGCAGCGCCGCCACCGCCATGATCACACCGGACCAGATGACAAAGACCTTGCGCCGCCCGGTCCGGTCCGACAGCCGCCCGGAGACGACCGCGGTGGCCATCATGCCGGCGGTGTAGAGCAGGATCAGGACCAGCAGGCCGGCTTCCGGGTCACCGTGGCGGACCTTGTCCTGGAGGAAGTAGAGCAGGTAGAGGGTGCCGAGCGCGTTGCCCATCTGGACCAGGAACCGGGTGCCCCAGGCCCAGGCAAAGTCCGGGTGCCGACGCGGGCTGATCCACATCCCGGCGAGCAGTTCCCGCCAACGCAGCGCCGAGGAGTGCGTACGCGGCAGCGGGTCGTCCGGGGTGAGCAGGGCGAACGGCAGCGCCAGCAGCAGCAGGGCACCCGCGATCACCAGGTAGCCGGCGCGGGTGCCGGTGACCACGGTGGTGACCAGCACCGCCCCGACCACGAGCCCGAGCGCCTGCGGGATGCCCACCCAGCCGGAGACCCCGCCGCGCTGCACCACCGGCACCCGGTCCGGGATGGCGGCGGTCAGCGCGGCGAGCATGGCGTTGAGGCTGAGCTGCGCGGCGACCCAGGCCAGCGCCACGCCGAGGATGGTCCGCTGCTGGGCGAGGAGCAGGAACGAGCCGGCGGCGAGCAGTGCGCCGAGCACCGTCCAGACGTGCCGGCGCCCGACCGCCCGACCCCACAGCCGCAGGGACGTACGGTCCGACAGCGCCCCGGCCAGCGGGTTCGCCAGTACGGCGGCGAGCGCCCCGAACCCGGTCACCACCGCCAGCATGCCCTCCTTGCCGACCGGTGAGATCGACTCGACCTGCTGCGGCAGCAGGATCTGGATCGGGGTGAAGAACGCCATCCAGACGCCGAGGTTGGCGCCGAAGATCAGTGCGATCCAGCCGCGGCGTACCGGGACGGTCGGTTCGGCGAGGGCGGCGGGCAGGGACGCCGGTACGGGCTGCACGGTGGTCATGCCCGGCCGTCGATCAGGTCGCGGTACCAGGCGTACGAGGTTTTCGGGGTGCGGGACTGGGTGTCGAAGTCGACGTGCACCAGGCCGAAGCGTTTGGTGTAGCCCTCGGCCCACTCGAAGTTGTCCAACAGCGACCAGACGTAGTAACCGCGTACGTCGACGCCGTCGGCCATCGCCCGGTGCAGTGCGCGCAGGTGCCCGTCGAGGTACGCCACCCGCTCAGGATCGTCGCATCGGCCGTGCGCGTCGATCGTGTCTTCGTACGAGCAGCCGCCCTCGGTGATGTGGATCGGGGGGAGGTCGTCGCCGTACTCGCGGTGCAGTCCGGTGAGCAGTTCGTGCAGCCCGTCCGGGTCGACCGGCCAGCCGAAGCTGGTGGTCGGGTAGCTGTCGAGTGGCACCAGCTCGAACGGGAGCGGGCTGTCCGGGTCGCTTGGTGCGCGTACGCCGGTGGGGTTGTAGTAGTTGACGCCGAGCGCGTCGATCGGCGCGGCGATGATGTCGAGGTCGCTCGCGTGCACGGTGGACGGATCGGTGCCGGGGATCTCGGGGTAGCCGCGACCGAGGACCGGGTCGGTGAACAGCCGATTGTGCAGCGCGTCGTAGGCCGCGGCGGCGGCCCGGTCGGCGTCGGTGGAGCCCTGGAGCCGGACCGGCGAGTAGTTGTTGGTGATGCCGATCGGGCTGCCGGTCAGCGCGCGCAGCGCGGTCACCGCGAGCCCGTGCCCGAGGAGCTGGTGGTGGGCGACCGGGAACGCGTCGAAGAGCTGCTGCCGGCCGGGCGCGTGCACACCGAGCCCGTATCCGAAGCTCATGTGGACGAACGGTTCGTTGAGCGTGATCCAGAGCTTGACCCGGTCACCGAGCCGGCCGGCGACCAGGCTGGCGTAGTCGGCGAACCGGCCGGCGGTGTCGCGGGCCAGCCAGCCGCCCTTGTCCTCCAGGGCCTGCGGCAGGTCCCAGTGGAACAGGGTGGCGACCGGGTCGATGCCCCGGTCGAGCAGGCTGTCCACCAGCCGGTCGTAGAAGGCGAGGCCGTCGGGGTTGGCCGGGCCGGTCCCGTCCGGCTGGACTCGTGGCCAGGCGATCGAGAATCGGTACGCCCCGACGCCGAGCCCGGCGAGCAGTGCGACGTCCTCGGCGTAGCGGTGGTAGTGGTCGCAGGCGACGTCGCCGGTGCTGCCGTCGACGACCGTGCCGGGGGTGCGGGTGAAGGTGTCCCAGATCGATGGTTGGCGGCCGTCTTCGCTGGTCGCGCCCTCTATCTGGTACGCCGAGGTGGAGACGCCCCAGGTGAATCCGGCGGGAAATTCGGGCAGCGGAGCGCTCATCCACCCCTCCTCGAAACGCGAAAGTTGTTCGGACTGTAGTCCCTCGGCGTGTCGTTGGATAGGCGTCCGGTTTGGTGCCAATATGCGCATAAGCTCCGAATGTTCGTACGATGTCCTCAATGGAGGCAGCTAGAGATGATGCTCATTGAACGCAGCGTGCGGGTGGCAGCGAACATCGACGCGGTATGGGACGTGGTCCAGCGCGCCGAGCGGCTGCCGGCCTGGCTCGCTGGAGTACGCCAGGCCGAGGTCCTCTCGGGTGAGGGTTTCGGCCGGCGGCAACGTGTTCGGGTCATCCGTGGCCCGGCGGTGGACGCCGAGGTGATCGCCTACCAGGCACCCACCCTGATCGCCTGGCGCGAGCGGATCGAAGGGTCCGGCGCCCGCGCCGAGGCACGCACCGAGGTGTACGTGGAACTCGCCCCCGACGGTGACGACGCCACCGCGGTCCGGCTGATCATGGTGCGCTGGCCCGCCGGCCCGATCCGCGGCGCCCTGCTGCGCTGGGGCATGCGGCGCGTCGGCGCCAACCTGGAAGGTTCACTGGAACGGCTCACCGGCCTCGCCACCGTGAGCTGATCCCTCGACGCGCCCGTCCACTGACGGCGGTGCCGGTGCTCGTGGGGTCAGCCGACCCCGCCAGCCCGCTACGGGGTGGCGGTCTGCTGCCGGCGGCGGTGGCCGGCGACCTTGTGCCGGTTGCCGCACCGCTGCATCGAGCACCAACGTCGCTGGCCGGGGCGGGACGTGTCCAGGTAGAGCAGGGCGCAGTTGTCCCCGGCGCACCTGCGTACCCGGTCGATCGCGGTGGTGCCGAAGGTGCGTACCGCGTCGCGGGCGATCTCGGTGACGAACTGACCGGCGTCCACCGGCCGCTGCCAGCCGGCCGCCCCGGTCGCCGGATCCAACCTCGGCACCAGCCCACGCCCGGCCGCCAACTCGTTGACCACCGCCAACTCCGCCCCGAACGCACCGAGCCGCCCGCCGCTCGCGGCCGTTCCCTCCCCCGTCACCCGGCCGCCGGGCGACGGGCTCCCGCCCGGTGAGCCGTCGGTGCCCGTCGTCGCCACGCCGAACGCGATCGACCAGATCGCCTCGCGGAGTCGCTTGAGATCGGCCAGGTGCTCGGGCCGGGTGTCGACCTCGGCCGGATCCACCCCGTGACCGGCCAGGTCGAGCCGGCTGAGCGCGGCCCAGGTGGCGATGTCGGCCGGGCTGTGCAGCACCTCGAACCGGGCGCGGAAGCCCTCGCCGCCGGTGGTGCAGACCAACTCCAGGCAGAGTGTCCCGGCGTCGAAGCCGAAGACCTGCCCGCTCGGGTGGTGCAGGGTGATGACGCCGGCCATGTAACCACCATAGGCGGTTACCGACCCACCGTCCCAGCCGAGGCGGCAAACGGCACGACCACCCGAGGCGGCAAACGACACGACCACCCGAGGCGGGAAACGACACGGGCCCGTCCTGCTGGGCTGGGAATCCAGCCAGCGGACGGGCCCGCGTGGAACGTACCCGGGGACTATCCGATCAGGAGTCGCCGCCGGTCTCGCCGACCGGAGCCGCCGAGATGTCGTTGATCGCGTACTTCTGGGCGGCCTCGGCCGGTACCGACGCCGGTACTACACCGCGGAGCGCGAGCTGCCGCAGCGCCGCCACGGTGATCGACTCGGCGTCCACGTGGAAGTGCCGGCGCAGGGCGTGCCGGGTGTCGGACAGCCCGAACCCGTCGGTGCCCAGCGAGGTGTAGTCGCCCGGCACCCAGCGCGCGATCAGGTCCGGCACGGCCCGCATCCAGTCGCTGACCGCGACCACCGGACCGGTCGCGTCGGCGAGCTTCTGCGCGATGTACGGCACCTTCGGCTCGCTGCCCGGGTGGAGCAGGTTGTACTCCTCGGCCTGCACCGCGTCCCGGCGCAGCTCGGTCCAGGAGGTGACCGACCAGACGTCGGCGGCCACACCCCAGTCCTGGGCCAGCAACTGCTGTGCCTTCAGCGCCCACTGGATGCCCGTACCCGAGGCCAGCAGGTTGGCCCGCGGCGTGTCGCCGCCCGCGGAGTTCGAGACCGACGGTGCCGGCGCGTAGCGGTAGATGCCCTTGAGCAGCCCCTCCACGTCGACGTCGGCGGGCTCGGCCGGCTGCAGGATCGGCTCGTTGTAGACGGTGAGGTAGTAGAAGACGTTCTCCGGGTTCTCGCCGTACATCCGGTGCAGGCCGTTTTCCAGGATGTGCGCCATCTCGAACGCGAACGCCGGGTCGTACGCGACGACGGCCGGGTTGGTCGCGGCGATCAGGTGCGAGTGCCCGTCCTCGTGTTGCAGGCCCTCACCGTTGAGCGTGGTACGCCCGGCGGTGGCACCGAGCACGAAACCGCGCGCCATCTGGTCGGCGGCGGCCCAGAACGCGTCACCGGTGCGCTGGAAGCCGAACATCGAATAGAAGATGTACAGCGGGATCATCGGCTCGTCGTGGGTGGCGTACGACGACCCGGCGGCGGTGAACGAGGCGACCGAACCGGCCTCGTTGATCCCCTCGTGCAGGATTTGCCCGGTGGTCGACTCCTTGTACGACAGGAACAGCTCCCGGTCGACCGAGGTGTACTTCTGCCCGTGCGGCGAGTAGATCTTCTGGGTCGGGAAGAGCGAGTCCATGCCGAACGTACGGGCCTCGTCCGGGATGATCGGCACCCACCGCTTGCCGAACTCGCGGTCCTTCATCACGTCCTTGAGTAGCCGGACGAAGGCCATCGTGGTGGCGATCTTCTGCTTGCCCGAGCCCCGCTTGACGTCGGCGAACCGCTCCGGGCCGGGGATGGCCAGCTTCTTGCCCTCGGTCCGGCGCGACGGCAGGTAACCGCCGAGCTGCTGCCGGCGCTCACGCAGGTACGCCAGCTCCTCGGACTTCTCACCCGGGTGGTAGTACGGCGGCAGGTAGGGGTTGCTCTCCAGCGCGCTGTCCGGGATGTCGAGGTAGAGGCGGTCGCGGAACGACTTCAGGTCGTCCAGCGTCAGCTTCTTCATCTGGTGCGTGGCGTTGCGGCCCTCGAAGTGCGAGCCGAGCGTCCAGCCCTTGATGGTCTTGGCGAGGATCACGGTCGGCTGGCCGGTGTGCTCGGTGGCCGCCTTGTACGCCGCGTACAGCTTGCGGTAGTCGTGACCGCCCCGCTTGAGGTTCCAGATCTCGTCGTCGCTCATGTGCTCGACGAGCTTGCGGGTGCGCTGGTCCCGACCGAAGAAGTGCTCCCGGACGTACGCGCCGGACTCGGCCTTGTACGTCTGGTAGTCACCGTCCGGAGTGGTGTTCATCAGGTTCACCAGCGCGCCGTCGGTGTCCGCGGCGAGCAGCGGGTCCCACTCCCGGCCCCAGACGACCTTGATCACGTTCCAGCCGGCGCCCCGGAAGAACGACTCCAGTTCCTGCATGACCTTGCCGTTACCGCGGACCGGGCCGTCCAGCCGCTGTAGGTTGCAGTTGATCACGAAGGTGAGGTTGTCGAGCTCCTCGCGGGCAGCCACGCCGATCGCGCCCAGCGACTCCGGCTCGTCCATCTCGCCGTCACCGAGGAACGCCCACACGTGCTGCTGGGAGGTGTCCTTGATGCCACGGTTGTGCAGGTACCGGTTGAACCGGGCCTGGTAGATGGCGTTCATCCCGCCGAGACCCATGGAGACGGTCGGGAACTCCCAGAAGTCGGGCATCAGCCGCGGGTGCGGGTACGACGGCAGGCCGCCACCCGGATGCGACAGCTCCTGCCGGAACCCGTCGAGCTGGTGCTCGGACAGCCGCCCCTCCAGGTACGCGCGCGCGTACATGCCGGGGGAGCCGTGGCCCTGGTAGAAGATGTGGTCGCCGCCACCCGGGTGGTTCTTGCCCCGGAAGAAGTGGTTGAAGCCCACCTCGTAGAGCGAAGCGGAGCTGGCGTACGTCGAGATGTGTCCGCCGACGCCGATCTCCGGGCGCTGCGCGCGGTGCACGAGCATCGCCGCGTTCCACCGGATGTACGCCCGGATCCGGCGCTCGACGTGCTCGTCGCCGGGGAACCAGGGCTCGCGCTCCGGGGGGATGGTGTTGATGTAGTCGGTGGTGGTCAGCGGCGGTACCCCGACCTGGCGCTCTCTCGCGCGCTCCAGCAGACGGAGCATGACGTAGCGGGCGCGTTTGGCACCGCGCTCGTCGATCACTCCGTCAAGCGACTCGACCCATTCGCTGGTTTCTTCAGGGTCGATGTCCGGAAGCTGGCTCGGCAGGCCGTCGCTGATTACCGGGCGCTTGCGTTCCGTGGCCACAGGCGTTCCCTCGGTTGTGTGTGGGATTAGTCTCTGGCGCCATCCTGCCCCCTCATGCCCGGTTCCGTCACGCCTAGTGGCCGCAGACGCGACACTCGACACATGTACCCTCCAGTAACTTGGCGGCAACATGTTTGTCAGCTAACCGACGGTGGCGAAAGCTGACGCCCGGTTTGTGGGAGGAACGGACCCTTCCCGACCGCTCGGGCAGACTGTGCCTCATGCACACCGAAGTCATCACCGTCCGGACCGGCTCCCGTCCCGTGGTCCGGGACATCACCCGGGAAGCGCAGCGGTTCGTCGACGGTCAGGGCGACGGCCTGCTGCACGTCTTCGTGCCGCACGCGACCGCCGGGCTGGCGCTCATCGAGACCGGCTCCGGCTCCGACGACGACCTGCTCAGCGCCCTGGACGACCTGCTGCCGACCGACGACCGCTGGCGCCACCGGCACGGCTCGCCCGGCCACGGCCGCGACCACGTCATGCCGGCCTTCGTGCCGCCGTACGCGACGGTGCCGGTGCTCGCCGGGCAGTTGGCCCTCGGCACCTGGCAGTCGATCTGCCTGGTCGACCCGAACGGCGACAACCCCACCCGCCAGGTCCGCTTCTCCTTCCTCCCCGCCTGACCCCCGCCCCCCTCCCCTCACCCTCCGCACACCCCAAACTCCGCACCCCCGAAGACCCGTTACCGCCCCCGCCGCCCCCGCCCGTCGCCGCCGCCGCCCCCGAAGATCGCGCTGATGTAGAGAAAGAGGGGCTATTCCGCGCCGGATAGCCCCTCTTTCCCTGTATTAGCGCGCGGTGTGCAGGGGGTCAGGGGCGGGTGGTTTCCTGCGCGGCGGTGTTGGGGGTGGTGGGCGCCTGGCGCTGGGTGGTGGCGGGGGGCGGGTCTAGGGGGCGGTCGTAGGTTTGGTGCAGGCCGGGGACGCGGTCCTCGATCACGAACGAGGCCCGGGTGTACGCGGGCGCGTCCGGGGTGCTCACGTACGGCAGCACCTCGAAGTCGGCCTTGAGGTGCTCGTTGGTGATCTTCGTGAGGACGAAGCCCCGCTGGTTGTTGTAGAACCGCAGGTGCGGGTTGATGCCGAGGAACGGGTGGTCCGACGGGACCGAGTCGGCGCCGTCCCCACCCGAGGTGATCGAGGAGCAGACCAGTTCGGTGCCGACCGTACGCGAGGTGGGGTCGGCGTAGTCGAGCTTGAGGTCACTGGCCCAGTGGGCGTGCACGTCGCCGGTGAGCACCACCGGGTTGCGTACGCCCGCGCCGAGCCAGCCGCGGGTGATCCGGTCGCGCGAGGCGACGTACCCGTCCCAGGAGTCCATGCTGGTCACCGTCGCCGGGCCGGCGTTGTTGTCGCGCTGGGCGAAGAAGACCTGCTGGCCGAGGATGTCCCAGCGGGCCGACGAGCGGCGGAACCCGTCGAGCAGCCACCGCTCCTGGGTGGCGCCGGTGATCGAACGGGCCGGGTCGACCGCCGCCGGGCAGTCCTTGTAACCGTCGCCGCAGCCCTGGTCGTCGCGGTACTGCCGGGTGTCGAGCATGTGGAAGGTGGCCAGCCGGCCCCACTGCACCCGCCGGTAGAGCTGCATGTCGATGCCGCGCGGGATCGACGTACGCCGCAGCGGCATGTTCTCGTAGTACGCCTGGAACGCCGCCGCCCGCCGGGCCGGGAACTCCGGGTCCGGTGCCTCGGGTACGTCGTCGGCCCAGTTGTTCTCCACCTCGTGGTCGTCGAAGACCACCAGCCACGGCGCCACCAGGTGAGCGGCCTGCAGATCGGCGTCGGTCTTGTACTGGGCGTGCCGCTGCCGGTAGTTGGCCAGCGTGCGGGTCTCCGGCCCCTCGTGGTCGCGCGGGTTCCCGCCGGGGATGTTGTACGTGTCCGGCGCGTACTCGTACTGGTAGTCGCCGAGGTGCAGGATCAGGTCCGGGTCGGCCTCGGCCAGCCGCTTGTACGCGGTGAAGTAGCCGTGCTCGTACTGCGAGCAGGAGACGAACGCCATCGCCAGCGCCCCGCCGACGCTCCACGGCGGCGGTGCGGTACGGGTCCGGCCGACCGGCGAGGTGTACCGCTCGACGTGGAAGCGGTAGAAGTATTCGCGTCCGGCCTGGAGCCCGTCGAGTTCGACGTGAACACTGTGTGCCGCCTGCGGGCGGGCGAGTGCGGTGCCGGTGCGTACGACCCGGCGGAACCGCTCGTCGGCGGCGAGTTCCCAGCGGACCGGCACGGTGCGGGCCGGCATGCCGCCGAGACCGTCCTCGGCGAGCGGCTGCGGGGCGAGCCGGGTCCAGAGCACGAAGCCCTCGTGGTCGGGGTCGCCGGACGCCACCCCGAGCGTGAACGGGTCCTGCCGCAGGGGCTTGGCCGGTGTCGCCCCGGCCGCCGCCGGCAACCCGCCCACGGCGCCGGCGGCACCAACCGCCGCCCCACCGAGCAGAAGAGTACGTCGAGAAACAGACACGGAAATTCTCCCCAGGATCCGGAAAACACGGACCCCCGAACCCTCTCGATCTCCCGTTCACCCCCCACCGCCCCCGCCTTACCCCCAGCCGAACACCAGGCGAAGACTCCCGTCGATCTTGCAGTTGTGGTCGTCTACATAGGCCACGAATCCGACATACGAGGCGCCACAACTGCAAGATCGACGGGGGGCGGGGACGGGGACGGGGGCGGGGGGGTGGGGGTGGGGGTGGGGTTAGACGGCTAGGTCGCGGCGGGTGAAGAGGTGGGTGCCGGCGGCGACCAGGAGTGTCGTGGTGGCTAGGAGGAGTAGGGGGCCGGTGGTTTGGAGGCCGTTTACCAACGGGTCGCCGGTCAGGTACCAGTGGAAGGGGGAGAGGTTCTGGGCCCAGGCGAGACCGTCCACCTGGGGCAGTACGGAGTTGGCCAGGTAGGCGAGCACGGCCACCGCGGCGGCACCGCCCAGCGCCGCTGCGCGGCTGCCGGTGGCACCGCCGATGGCGAAGGCGAGCGCGCCGAAGGTGGCGCCGAACAGGGCAAGCTGCAAGCTGATCGCGGCCAGCTCACCGGCCCCGACACCGTCGAACTCGGCCGGTCCGCTCAGCGCGATCATCACCAGGGCGAGCAGGCCGCTGATCAGCACCAGGCCGAGCAGCAGAGCGGCGTACCGGTGCAGGGCGAGCCGGGCCCGGCCGACCGGGTGGGCGAGCAGCAGGTCGAGGGTGCCGGCCTCCTCGTCCCCGGCGATGGCGCGGGTGCCGGCGGCGATCGCGAAGACGGTCACCAGCAACGGTACGAGCAGCCCGTAGACGGCTCCGCCGAGGTAACCGGCGGCGCTGGTCAGGTCGCTGTAGTTGAACGCCTCCAGCAGCCCCTCCGGGTACGCGGCCAGCGCCTCCGTCATCTCCGGGGTCTGCATCGTCGGCCAGAAGGACGCGTACATGGCGCCGACGGCGACGATCGCCACGGTCCAGCCGAACAGGGACCGGCGGGTGTCGAACAGTGCTTTCGTGAACGGGTTACGCAACAGCATGGTGTGCCTCCTGCCCGGTCTCGCTGTAGTAGCCGAAGAACAACTCCTCCAGGTCGGGCTCCTCGGCCCGCAGACTCAGTACGGTGTGCCGGCTCGCCGCCTTGACCAGCGCGTCGGCCCGGCCGTCCAGCCGGCACCGCAGGGTGTGCCCGGCCACGGTCACGTCACTGATGTTCGGCAGGGAGGCGAACTCCTCCGTACCGACCGGCTCCTCGAACACGATCTCGACCTGGCGTACGGCGCGTTCGCGCAGTTCCTCGACCCGTTCGACGGTGATCAGCCGTCCCTCCCGGATGATGCCCACCCGGTCGGCGGTCTGCTGCACCTCGCTCATCACGTGCGAGGACATGAAGACGGTCTGCCCGGCGGCCTTCGCCTCGCGGACCATGGCGACGAACTCCTGTTGCAGGAACGGGTCCAGCCCGCTGGTCGGCTCGTCCAGGACGAGCAGTTCGGGGGAGTGCATGAACGCCTGCACCACACCGATCTTCTGCCGGTTGCCCTTGGACAGGCCCTTGATTCGGCGGTCGAGGTCGAGCCCGAGCCGCTGCGCGAGTTCGTCGATCCGGTTGCGGGGCACGCCGCCGCGCAGGTTGCCGAGGTAGGTGAGCAGGTCCCGCCCGGTCTGCCGGCCGTCGACGACGAAGTCACCGGCGAGGTAGCCGATCCGGCGGCGCAGTCGTACGCCGTCGGTGCGCGGGTCGGCGCCGAGGACGCGTACGCGACCGGAGGTGGGGCGGATCAGGTCGAGCAGGATCCGGATGGTGGTGGACTTGCCGGAGCCGTTGGGGCCGAGGAAGCCGAACACCTCACCGGGCTCGACCCGCAGGTCCAGTCCGGTCAGGCCACGGTTGCGGCCGTACGTCTTGACGAGGTTCTCGGTGCTGATGGCCGATTCGGTCATCGGCCTCTCCTCTCCGATGGGTTCGGCGCGCCCGATGGTCTTCGACGCGCCGCTAGCGGTCGCCCGCTTCCGGTCGCGCCATCTTCCGGGCGTGTTCGGTCTTGAACCGTTCGATGAAGCCGGGTAGCTCCCGTTCGACGAAGGCGTAGAGGTCACGGGTATAGACGAGCCGGTCGGTCAGCGGTGACTGTTCGCCGCCGAGCAGTTCGATGCCTCGGTCCATCAGTTCACGGAAGATGCGGAACCGTTCGGACTCGGCGACGCGGGTGAACGCGTCGGGCATGAGTTCCCAGGCGATGCCGCGCCGGCCCGGGTTGGCGACCTTGCGTACCAGTCCGGTGCTCTCCAACATCCGGATGCCGGTGCTGACCGAGCCCTTGGACAGCCCGGTCATCTCGGCGATCTCGGTGGCGGTCGCGTACGGCGGGTCGCAGATCAACAGCCAACCGAGGACCTTGCCGTACGCGGGCGGCAGGCCCAGTCCGGTCAGCACGATGCCGGCGTCCTCGACGTAACGACGTTCAGGGGAGAACTCGACCACGGATCCCTCGCTTGTTCCCAATGTTCAATGATTTGCAAACTAACCGTACGACGACCCGTCCAGCCCCTGCCCGCTCCCGCGCCCGCCGGAAGTCGCACCCACCGAAGACTCCGACACACCCCGCCCGGCCTGCTCATGATCGGTGCGCGCTCACCTGTCGGAACGGCGGCGCGGAGAACAGCTCAGCGCGCAACGATCATGGACGTGACCTTGGCGATAAGAGGGCGGTGGGTGGTCTATGCGCGGGTACCGTCCTGCCCATGGCGCAGATCGGCGACCCCGACGCGGCCCCCGCCACGGCTGCCGCAGCCACGGCTGTCCACGCGGCGGTCACGGCAGGCCCGACCGGCAATGGTGGGGTGGCCGGTGAGGTGGTGCGCCGGATCATGCACGTGTCCGGGGCGATGCGGCACTTCATGGACCTCGACCTGGCCGAACTCGGGCTGACCCCGGCGGTCGCGAACGCGCTGCACGAACTCGACCCGGACCGGCCCCTGCCCGCCCGCGACCTGGCCGAGCGGCTCGACTGCGACCCGTCGAACATCACCATGCTGGTGGACAAACTAGAGCGGCTCGGACTCGTACGACGTCAGGTCGACCCGGCCGACCGTCGGCTGCGCACCCTGGTCGTCACCGACGAGGGCCGGGACGTACGCGAACGGGTCGGGCGGATCATGTCGGACTCCCGACTGCTGGCCGGGCTCAGCGCCGACGAGTTGGCCACCCTGCGCACCCTGATGTGGAAGGTTTCCGACGGCGGCTGTCCGGAAGAACCCGCACTGGGCTGATCGGCGCGCCACATCCGCAGCGCGGCGGCCGTGTCTGAGTGGTCAGTGGTGGCACAAGTCGGTAATGCTGTCCGACGTGACCACCCCTCAAGATCTCGACGATCGGTTCCGGGAGGCGGTCGGCGGTCTGGTCGTACCCACCCCGGTACGCTCGGCCGACGGGCCGGTCCGCGACGGCACCACGCTCACCGGCGTACGTGCCATGGAGCTGTTCGACGCCCAGCTCACCAGCCGGCACCTCGACCTCGCCGCGCGCTGGCTGCGCAGCTTCGGTGAGGGCTTCTACACGATCGGTTCCGCCGGCCACGAGGGCAACGCCGCGGTGGCCGCCGCCGTACGCGCCACCGACCCTGCCCTGCTGCACTACCGCTCCGGTGCCTTCTACGCGGCCAGGATGGCCCAGGCTGCCGCCGTACCGGCGTTGGCGGGTGACGGTGACCGGGCCGACGAGGCTCCGGGCACGATGTTCGGTGATCCGATCGCGAACGCGGCTCGGGACGTGCTGCGCGGGATCGTCGCCTCGGTCGAGGAGCCGATCGCCGGTGGCCGGCACAAGGTCTTCGGCAACGCCGCGCTCGACATCATCCCGACCACCTCCACCATCGCCTCCCACCTGCCCCGGGCGGTCGGTGTCGGCTTCGCCGTCGAACGCCTGCGCCGGGGCGCCGCCAACCCCGCAGCGCGGCACCGGGCCGGCAACCAGAGCCGGCTCACCGACGCCCGTACGGCTGCCGCCGAGGCACGAGCGGCCTGGCCGGCGGACGCGATAGTGGTCTGCTCGTTCGGGGACGCCTCGGTCAACCACGCCAGCGCCACGGCCGCGTTCAACACGGCGGGCTGGTGCGACCACACCGGCCTGCGCATCCCCGTACTTTTCGTGTGCGAGGACAACGGGCTGGGGATCAGCGTCCGGTCACCGGACGGGTGGGTGGCCGCCGCGCTGTCCGCGAAGCCCGGCATCCGGTACTTCTCCGCCGACGGCTGCGACCTGGCCCAGGCGTACGACGTGGCCAGCGAGGCAGCAGCATGGGTACGCCGGCACCGGCGCCCGGCCGTCCTGCACCTGTCCACGGTGCGGCTGATGGGACACGCGGGGGCGGACGCCGAGGTGGCGTACCGGCCGGCGAGCGAGTTGCAGCGGGACCTCGGACGGGACCCGCTGATCGGCACCGCCAAACTGATCGTGGAAGCGGGGCTCGCCACCCCGGAGCAGGTGATCGCGCGCTACGACGCGGTCGGCTGGCAGGTGCGCAAGGTCGCCGAGGAGGTGCTCGGCGAGGCCAAGCTGACCAGCGCCGCCGACATCGTCGCCCCGCTCGCCCCACGCCGGCCCGTACGCGTCTCCCGTACGGTCGCCGAGGCGGGGACCTGGGGGGCGGGGCCGGGGGCCGCCGCACGGGCTGCCGCGTTCGGTGACCGGCTGCCCGAGGCGGCGGGACCGCTGACCCTGGCACAGACCATCAACGCCGCCCTGGCCGACGGGATGCTCGACTACCCGGGGATGACCGTCTTCGGCGAGGACGTGGCCGCCAAGGGCGGGGTGTACGGGGTGACGAAGGGGCTGCGGGACCGCTTCGGCGCCTCCAGGGTCTTCGACACGCTGCTGGACGAGACGAGCGTGCTCGGGTTGGGGCTCGGTGCCGGGCTGGGCGGGATGCTGCCGGTCCCGGAGATCCAGTACCTGGCGTACCTGCACAACGCCGAGGACCAGTTGCGCGGCGAGGCCGCCACCATGCAGTTCTTCTCCAAGGGGGCCTACCGGAACCCGATGGTGGTACGGGTGGCGGGGCTGGCGTACCAGGAGGGGTTCGGCGGGCACTTCCACAACGACAACTCGGTTGCCGTACTCCGGGATGTTCCCGGTCTTGTGCTCGCGGTGCCGTCGCGGCCCGACGACGCCGCGCCGATGCTGCGCTCGTGCCTGGCCAGTGCCGCGGTCGACGGGACCGTCTGCGTCTTCCTGGAGCCGATCGCGCTCTACCACACGCGTGATCTTTACGCTGAGGGTGACGAGGAGTGGTTGGCGCCCTACCTGGGGCCGGGCGGCTGGGCCAGCGGACACGTGCCGATCGGCCGGGCCAGGGTCTACGGCGTAGGGTCGGCCGAAGACATCACGATCATCACTTTCGGTAACGGCGTACGCATGTCCCTGCGAGCCGCCTCCCGGCTGGCCGAGGAGGGCATCGGGACGCGGGTGGTAGACCTGCGGTGGCTGGCCCCGCTGCCGGTCGCGGACATCTTCCGGGAGGCTTCCGCCACTGGTCGGGTGCTGGTCGTGGACGAGACACGCCGGTCCGGAGGGGTCGGTGAGGGCGTGGTCGCCGGCCTGGTGGATGCTGGATATGTGGGTGTTGTGCGACGCGTTGCGTCAATTGACTCGTTTGTACCCTTAGGTCCGGCTGCGCGCGAGGTGCTGGTGTCCGAAGATGCCATTACCCAGGGTGCCCGTACGCTGCTGGCACGGTAAATTCGCATCCACTCGGTGCGCCACTTGCGCCGGGCGGCACAACTGTGTGGACTTTGCCCTATCGGCACCGACTGGTGCCGGGGTGTAGCTGAGATGAGGAGGCACGCGACAGTGAGCGCGACCGCTGGTCAGGCCGCCGACGGAGTACGGAGCCTGGCGGACCGGTTCGGCATCGAGCCGGGCATGGTCGTCATGGAGATGGGTTACGACGAGGATGTCGACCAGGAACTCCGTGACGCCCTGACCGACCGCTGCGGGGAGCTGGTCGACGAGGACACCGACGAGGTGGTGGACGCCGTACTGGTCTGGTACCGGGACGGCGACGGCGACCTTTTCGAGCTTCTCGTGGATGCCCTCGGCCCACTGGCCGACAACGGCGTGGTGTGGCTGTTGACGCCCAAGGCTGGACGTGACGGCCACGTCGAGCCGAGTGAGGTGAGTGAGTCGGCACCTACCGCCGGTCTCCAGCAGACCTCCACGATCAACGCCGGCAAGGACTGGAGCGGGGCCCGTCTGGTCCTGCGCCGGGGAGCCAAAGTGAAGAAGTAGCGTCACCACCCAGTGCGGAGAAGGCGGGGTGCCGGTCGGGGGAGACCGGTGCTCGGTTGATCCGCGTGCCATTCGCGACAGGAGCCGATCCATGCCGATCGAGGTTGGTGCCCAGGCGCCCGACTTCGTGCTGAAGGACCAGAACAACCAGGAGGTACGCCTCTCGGACTTCCGGGAACGGCGGACCGTACTGCTGGTCTTCTACCCACTGGCCTTCTCCGGCACCTGCCAGGGCGAGCTGTCCGAGGCACGCGACAACCTCGGCGAGTACGTCAACGACAACGTCCAGTTGTTGACGGTCAGCGTCGACTCGGTCTACAGCCACAAGGTCTGGTCCATCGAGCAGGGCTACGAGTTCCCGCTCCTGGCCGACTTCTGGCCGCACGGCGAGGTGGCCCAGGCGTACGGCGTCTTCAACGACGTCAAGGGGTACGCCAACCGGGGCACCTTCGTGATCGACAGGGCGGGCGTGGTCCGCTTCGCCGAGATGAACGCCCCCGGCGAAGCCCGCGACCAGGCAGGCTGGCGCAAGGCGCTGGCCGCGGCCACCGCCTGACCAGGGTCTCAGCGTGGTCTTGGGAGGTTCCCCGCGTGGGGATGCGGGGAGCTTCCAAGATCTAAACTCCGGGGTACGCCGCCTCAGGTGACCCGGAACCACGCGGCAGGGTAAGCTTGCCGCCGCCGGACGCTGCACGTACGAGCGTTCCGGGCGCGTAGCTCAGTGGGAGAGCACTCGCCTTACAAGCGAGGGGTCGCAGGTTCGAAACCTGCCGCGCCCACCACCTCAACAGGGACGCGATGGGCCGCAGGATTATCGGCGGCGTGCATCATCTCAATTCATCCTAGAAGCAGTCCGGCGCCCCGCTTGGTGATGTCCTTGAGTTGGCTCTGAGCCGAGGAAGACAGACGAGACGGTGCAGGGCAACCTTCCCGGCTGTGTGGGACGTCAGGATTGGAGTTCGCTGGGCACCCTGTAACCCAACCCTGAGCACCCCGAGCTATAACCACGGGGTATAGCTGGGCAGGTTCCAATTCGGGCAGATGAAGGCACAGACCGAGTGGCCACATGCCACCAATGAGCCTGCTTCAAACTGGCCTGACGGGCAGATCTCACGTACGGACATGGAAGGACATGAGCTGTGTCCCCGGAGCAACCAAGGAGGGTCAGGCCGATTTCGTCCCGGCAAACCGCCGTAAGGCCGTAGGTTGGGATTCGAGCAAACGGGCAGCGCGTGAGCTGCGCGGGATGGGCCAGCGGGAAGGGTTACGCGATACGCCAACCGTCGAGGCGACCGAAAAGGCGAGATACCGGCATGAAAGTGGGCGATTTGCCATCACGGACTCCGTTTATCGTCGCCTTTACTGCCTGGCCTATGGGGCTGAGCCACGCGACCTGTTCGGAGAGCTGCCCGCAGGCCGGAACAATTGCTGTCATTGACACTTCGCCATCTCTGCGCAGTAGTCAGGCGCCGATTTAAGTAATCTAAGCATCGCCGCGCGGCCAGAGTAGATGCTGCGCCGGACACCGGGCCGTCTTCAGTGAATGAGTCGATGGCAGGAACTCAAATGAGGTCTTCGAATTTCTTCCGATAGTAGTCTGCCCAACTGCCGCCGAAGTCGAGGACCCCTAAGAATGCCATAGGCGCGCGATGCTTGAAATTGCGCAGCGTGACGGGCGAGCCATCAAATTGGGTCGACAGGAGGTGCATCAAGTATTCAGGTATCCAATGTTTTCCTAAAAGTCGCTGTGACTGCCCGGCGGAGTAGACTCGCCGCAGGCGGTCTTTAACTCTTCGCTCCAAGTTAGCGTGTTCCGAGGTAGGGAGTTGAGACTTCGACAGAATCACTTGCCTCGTTTGCGCTACCTCAGCCTCTATGGGAGGTCCGAACAACCCGTCGTTGACTACAGACTTTTTAGTGGTACCCACATGACAGAAAGCCCGATGTGCTGCGGCAAGACAACACAACTCGATCCAGTCCAACCAGATATGGGAAAGTTCGGTGGCCCAGTTGGCGTTTCGGCTGGCAAACGCTCGTGCACTGTCACCGTCTAGAGATGCCGCACGGCCAATTGCCTGCGCGAAGTCGCTATAGATGTACGCGCACGATTCGGCATCGGCCATTGGTGTATAAATAACATGACGTGACCGGCGTGTCGACTTCGCGATGTCGTCAACGTCTCTGTCTATGCAGAAGGCAATCGAACGTCGGCCGCCAGAATTAGTCACGGAAAGCGAGTCAGACTTTTTGTACTCCTCGTACACTGCCATAACCGCCGTCTTTCCTCCGGTGGTTCTTTCTTCGCCGGACGCCGCAACGCGCCGGGTGATCTGCTCTATTAGCCATACTTGGTAGCCGCGCTCGGTAACGTAACTGCTGGATGCGGCGACTCCCTCGTAGAATGAGGTATCGAAGTCTCGCCCCTCCACCACGATAAATAGGGCAGCTTCTTTTGACATCCGGACACGCTTCGCGAAACCCCCTGGGGTATAGGAAAGTTTACGGTTCAAAGCTCAAACACCTTATGATTGTCCACATTTGCCATCACCTCTGGTGAATGGGTCGCTAGGATTAGCTGGGCATCTGGGTTGATTAGGTGCATGAATGAGACAAGCTTGTTTTGCCAGTCGACGTGTAGGGATAGTTCGGGTTCGTCGATGAGAATCGCGTTGGAGCGAGCGGCAAGACATTCGAGTAAGAGTCGAACGATCTGCTTCTCGCCACTTGAGAGGGATTCGAGGGGGATGCGTTCATCGCCAATTCTCACCCCGAGACCTTGTCGGGGATCCAAAATCAGTCGCTTGTTCCGTGGGAATAGTGCCGCAAACATCTCTATCAAGCGCTGTTGAGGCGCCTGCGCCACGTTGATTAAGTGCTGGATCTCCGAAATTCGTGTTACGACATCTTGTAACAGAGGGTTCCTCTCGTAATTCTCAACGAATTTCCCAGGCGAAGCGAGCTGGGGAGCGATTCGTTGTCCCTCGAAGAACGAGGTCACCAGTTCGTATGCAATTTCGCTAGGAATAACAGCTCGCGAACGAGGCCGAGATCGTTCACCGCTAAGAACCGCTGAAAGCACTTCAGCCAGGCCCTGTTCCTGAACTTGCCTAATACGGATAAGTGCCGCGTTGCTGTAGTCTCGCCAAAGTGCTGTTGTTTGTCGGGCAAATTCCTCGTCAATGATTGTTTCATTTAGCAGGCCGGTCGATTCGCGAGGTGGGACGCCGTGCCGGTAACCCGCGTGTGCGAGATCCGTCATCCTGGAAATTGGGAGGTAGCCGTGAGGAAAGGCGCGGTCATGTCTGGGATCCGGAGTGGTTTTCCACTGAAGCTTGCGAGAAACCTCGGCAAGAAAAGCGCGTTTCTCCTCCTCGGAGACTTTTTCTTCTTCCATGAATGCCCAAAACTCTTGCTCATCGGATGTCAGGTCGCTTTGCCGCGCTGCCTTCCTGACCGTCCGTGTCACCGATTTTCCGTTGTGCTCAAACGTGATTTCTGCGGAGCGAAAGGGAACTCTGGCAATGCTGCTAGGGTTGCCCGTCAGGGCGCTATGGAGAATCTTGAGGAATGAGGTTTTTCCTGACCCATTCATGCCCCAGAACACGTTGAGGTCGCGGTGAAATACGATGTGGACGTTGCCGGGCCTGCCAGCAAGTCCGGAAACCTTCGCTTCTAGCAGCTTCGCCACTGTTCCTGCATCCTTGGCTGTTTTGGTAAGGGCTTCGGTTAGTCAATCCTCAGTTATTCAATCACCTGGCGAACTGTCCCTAAGGTACCGCTCGGAACAACGGAGCACCTAGCCTTCCATAGCAGCCGGCTCCGTCGCTACGACCGTAGGTTCGAGCGAATCGTCAGCTATACGACAGTCCCGGCAGTCCATGGGTCGCATCCGCGTCGCGAAGGAGAAATCCAGCGCGTTCACGTAGACGGCGAACGCATCACCTGTCGCACCGTGTTGTCCCGCCCGACCCATCCGCTATTTGTGCTGCTCAGCGCCTTGATCGGCGTGGTCTTGAAACAGGCAAGGGCAGCGCAGTCTACGTGTCGGCGTTGTCTCAATCGGTGCTGACCTCGGAACCAGACCAGTTCGACGGGTTCGCCGTCGAGCAGGAGCGACTGGTGTCGCATCACCACGGGCTCGCCCTTGTTGATGCCGAATGCTGCGGCGACCTGCATCGGAGCGGGCCGTTCGTCCACCGCGATGAGCTGGCTCGAACCGGTCTGTCCGTTCCGGCTCGGGTCGTTGACCCACGGGTACGGCTGGCCGTCCGGTGCCGGGCGCGGGTAGTGGTCGCTTCGGATCACGTACGGGGCGTTGGCTGGTGGCGAAGACGCCTCGTCCGGTCTGGCCTTCGACAAGGCCTTCGTCTTTCAGGATGCGTAGCGCTCGCTGCACGGTTTGGTTGGTGACGCCGTACTGCTTGGTGAGTGCGGCGGTCGCCGGGAGTTGTTCGCCGGGTGCGAGGTCTCCGGACAGGATGAGGGCGCGCAGGTCCGCTGCGATCTGTTGCTGTCGATCGCGGGTCTGCTCGCCCGTGGGCTCAGTCATCGGGGGATACCTGCATCTGGTAGGTGAAGCCGGGGGACAGTCGAGAGACAGTGTGGGTCACGACGTACTCGACTGGTGTGCCGTCTGTGTTCCGGCTCAGTCGCCTCATCACGAGCAGAGGTTCGTCCGCGTCGACACCGAGCAGTCTCCGTTCCGCCTCGGTCGGTTGGCGGGCGGTGATGTGCTCGGTGACCACGGCTGCCGCGTGTCCGAGCTGCGCGAGCACGCCGATGGCGCCGTCCCGGATCTTCCGGTTCTCGGCGAGCGGAGTGCCGCCGGCCAGCCAGAACGGGTAGTAGGAGTCGGCCAGCTCCACTGGCTGGTCGTCCTCCAGGATCAGCCGGCGCCGGACCACAGCTCGACCCTCCTCGCCCAGGTTGAGGGCGGTGCGGATGGGCGCTTCGGGGGTCAGTGTCTCAATGCCCAGGAGTTGCTGGGTGCCAGCACGGCCACGAGCCGCAGCCTCGTTCGCCCACGCATCGCCGGTTCCGGGCGTGACGTAGGGGTCGGACGTGCTGGTCCAGCGCGGGGTGCTCATCGCTACTACCTACAGAGGTGGCCCTCGATCATGTTGCCCGATGCCGAGGCCGCGCAGTCGGGGAATTGCCGGGGGAGTGCGGGGGGTGCGGTTACTGCGCCTCCGGCTGGAATCCCCCCCGGCCCCGGTATGCCCGGTGAGGCCAGCGCCGCCTGTCGCCAGTGGATCGTGGGTGGTTGAGGTGGGATGCCACCCGCCCCCATGCACTTGCCGGAGCCGAGCAGGCCATCGCCCGAGGCGCCAGCGTCCGTCCGGGCGTCAAAGTCCGCTTGTCATGGCGCCCCGGACGCCGGCCCGCTCCACAAAGTGCGGGTCGACGGCGTACGGGATGGCTTCGACTGGCGGAAGGTTCGTAACGTCGGAGGTCTTGACCAATCAACGATGGTGGCTGGGGAGACCTGTGAGCGTCGTCAGTGAAGTGCGTTGGCGAGTCAATCGCGCGTTTAGTGAGGATTATATCGATGACGAGACGACGCGGGATATCCTCAACGACCTGCGCCTTAGCCACAGGGACATTGAGCAGAGAATTCGCCGCAGTGTCGGCACTTCCGTCTTGCTCGGAGTTGTGTGCGCGCTGATTGCGGCAGGGGAGGTAGCCGAAGCGAGCGTAGGATTTGTGAAGTTGAAATCAGTAGGTTACCTACTGGTTGGGGTGCATGTTGCTACCGCATATTTCCTGTATCTGACCGCTAAGTTAATCAGCGATTTGCGTGCGTCTGTTGCGATGCACGATGAGATTATCAAAATTCGCTATCCCAGTCTCTATGAAAATGGGCTGGAAAGCTTTCTTGTGCCAAACTCGTACTTCGAAAGAAGTCTTCGGGTCACTTTCTTTTCGAGAGGCAAAGGCGCGCTGATTTTCGGAACCTTCACCTTCTTTTTCAATACGCTTGGCGCGCTCATGCTACCGCTATGGGTACTGGGGCTGGGGCAGTTTGTGCTTGCTGCGAGGCAGGACTTGCCCACCTGGATCCCCCGAATGGCAGCCGTAATAACTGTTGCTTTGGCAGCCATGGCTGTCGGTGAGATCTGGATATCTGTCAATCCGATAGGCACGTACCGGCAGCTACGGGCTGACCGGAAGAAGAGAAAAATGGGTTCAGGTTCTGGGGATGCGGTTTTACCCGATGCGTAGGACGTGCCAGTCACTCGCCGTGGTGCGGAGCAACGCCGGCAGCCGCGAGAGCCACAGTGCGCTTGAGAACAGGCCGTGTCATCAATCATTGGTGAGCAGGTCGAATACGGCCCTTTCCAGGCCGTCAAAGGTGGACCGACGATGACTAACGTTGACCATCGACGACAAACGTTTCCGCAGCTCAATGCCTGAATGACTACCTCATGTCGGATAGGTCGGCTGCTGGTGTCAGTTCAACGCCAAGTGGTCGGCGCACAGGGGCGAGCGGCATCGAGGGGCATCGGCCAGGCAGGTATTTGAGCGGGATGGCGGCGACTAGGTCCGAGCTGTGGCCAGCTCGTCAAGCGCTACTCACGCGCCCGACTCAGTCTTCAGCCTCGTGCCGACGTACGGCTGAGCAGGCCGTGAGAAGCATGCACCAGATACCCGAGATTCGATCGTGCGAACGTGCCGGAAGCCTTGCCCTAGGTAGTAGTCGTGCAGGCGTCTGTTAGTTGTCCACGCGTCGAGCCTTAGCCAGGTCAGCCCGGCGTCGTACGCGCGTCCGCCGGCCCAGTCCAGCATTTCGCCGCCGAGGTCGGCTCCGGCGTAGCGCAGCGGGATCATCATCTTTGCTACGTAGAGCGCGTCGGCTGGGTCGTCCTCCGGGTACCAGAGCGCTTCGGGGTCGCGGTCGGGTTTCCAGAGTGAGTCGACGTCGACGTAGGCGGTCAGGGTGATGGTGGCGATGGGTTCCTGGCCGTCCCAGACGAGCCAGGTCTGCCCTGCGGACACGGTGGCGGCGACCGCGGATCGGGGGAGCGGGATCGACCACTGCTCCTCGCCACGCGCGGTCAGCCAGGCGACCCGCTCGCGGCGCCACGACATGATGATGTCGACGTCGGCCAACTCGGCACGAGTGATGATCATTCGGCCGAGTCCCGGTCGCGGAACCTAGCGATCACATCTGCCTCGCCCAGCGTGTAGACGACTCGGTTGCGATCGCCCGCGAACGTCGTGACCGATACGCGGACTGGCTGGTCGGCGGTGAAGCCGGTTCGGATGTAGTGCAGGACCGGCGTGCCCGGATTAAGGCGAAGCAGGCTGACCTCGTCCGGCGTCGGCATTGCCGCGACCAGCTCATCTTCGGCGCCGAGCTGCTGGTAACCGCGCTCTGCGAGCAGCCGTGTCGTGCCATGCGGAATGTCCCGTGGCGACAGCAGCTCCGGCACGCTCTCGCAGAGGTCCATCGGGTAGTAGCTCGACTGGACCGATGACGGTTGGCCGTTGACTCGGCGGATGCAGCGGCGTACGGCGACTGTGGAGTCAGTCTCGACGCCGAGTCGTTCGGCGATCGCGGCGGAGACGGCTTCGATCCGTAGTTCGAAGTCTTGTGTCGGTTCGTGGCCTTGAGCGCGGACTTCACCGAACCAGGCGTCCGACTCGGCCCACAGGCCGTGCGGCATCTCGGCGCGGCTGGCGTGGTAGGTCAGGGTGACTCGCTCGCGGATCACCATGCCGCCGGCTCGACCTGCGACGGATTCGACCAGACCTTCGTTGAGCAGGAGGGCGGTCGCGAGGCGGACGGTGTTGCGGGAGACGCCGTACTGGTCTTGGAGCTGGGTCTCGGTCGGCAGCTTGTCGCCTGGGCTGAGTTCGCCGGAGATGATCCGCTTCCGAAGCTCGGTGGCGATCTTCCGGTAGAGCGGTGGCACGGGCTCTCCTCACCTCGGTAACACGTTGGTACGAATCTTAGGGTCCCAGTCTTGACGAAGACCCATGTCGCTGTAATGGTTGGTACCAATCCAACGTAACGCAACGTTGGTACTTGATCAACGGAGCGGTGATGGACTCTGGCGAGATGGCCCGTGAGATGGAGCGCGTCAACCGCGCTCTGGAGCTGGCTCGGGTGCACCTCGCCGGACTCGACCAGGCCGAGAGTGCCCGTGGCCTGGCCAACCGCATCACCCACTCACCACTGCGGACCTTGCTTGAGCAGGCCGAGGCATCGGCCGAACGAGTGACCAACTACCTGCGGGCACAGACCCGCTAACGAGCCTCGCGCTGAGCCCTGGGCATCTCGCCGTACCAGGGGTCTGCGCTCATCACGACGGAGGTACGCGATGCGATGGCGTTGGTTTGTGCGGGCTGCTGCGCAGCCGGATCGGGTGGGGCCGGCGACGCAGTACGGGGGTCGGTCCGGTGGTTACCTGAGGGCGGCCGTGCCGGATGGTGCCGAGGCGCTGCCCGTACGGGGTGACGAGTCGGTTGACTCGACGCGGCGCGGGACGCGGGCGAGGTGGCCGGAGAACCGTGGGTCGCACTGGCGGTCGGTATGAGTGAGTCGAGTCCGATCCGTCTCACCTACAGCCGGTCGCTCTGGCCTGCGCTGATGCAACAGGCGCGCAACGTTGTCGCCGCGCACGAGGGTGACAGGTTGTGTGACTACTGCATCGAGCCGGGTGACTGTGGGCGGCTTCGGGGCGCGCAGAGCCGCCTCGCTGATCCGGAGATGTTGGCCGCCGAGCAGGAGGAGCGGTCGTGAGCGGGCTTTACGGCGTACGCCGGAATCACGCCGATCCGGACGTGGCGCTGCTTCGGCCGCGGCATCGCGCCGACGGGCCTCGTGCCGCACAACCTGACCGGACCCGCCCGACGGGAAGGTTCCGCCGCTGGTGGTGTCGCCTGTGGCCGTGGGCGGTGCGGCGGAGTGTGCCGCCGCCGGTCGCGCCTGGGGGCGGCGTGCCGCCGACGCCTCCGGCGTGGGCGACGGCGCCGACCGTGCACCTCGGGCCGCTGCTCACCTACGGGCAGCAGCTCGGTTATCGGGTACGCCGACCAGGCGGTGACCGCCGATGAGCGGAGTTTGCCCGACGGGGTATCGGCCGGGGACGCCCCCGCCCATCGTCGGACCGGTCGAATGGTGACGCCGACCGGGGCGACCTCGTCCAGCGGGATGCATCTGCCGCTCCGGCCGCTGTGGATCTGCCGGATCGACGCCTACCCTTGGCCGTGCGCGGATGCGCGACTCGACCTGACGAGCGGCTACCGCGACAAGACGATCAGTCTGACCCTCTTCCTCGCCTCCCAGTTCGTCGAAGCGCTCGGCGACCTGAACACGATCGACCCGGCCATCGGACCGCCACCCGACCCACGTGCGCTGTACGAGCGCTTCATCGGCTGGGTTCCGGCAAGGCGTACGCGATGAGCGGGCTGATCAAGGTGACCGTCAATTTGACCCCGGCGGCCGAGGCGGCACTGACCAGGCTCGGCGACGTGCACGCCAACCGGACCGACGCGGTCAACTTCGCGTTGCGGTTGGCGTCGCTGATGGCCGACCTGGCGCCCGAAGGACATTTCACGATCGTCCAGCCGGACGGTACCCACGACCGCGTACACCTGATCTAGCGGTCCAGTATCCAGAGTTTGCCCTGCTTGCGCGTGCGTCGCGTACGCGCACCAGACCCGACGGAGTCACCGTTTGATGAGTCAGCACCCGGAACCGGTCAACGCCGACGCCATCCGAGCGTCGGCCGACCTGACCTGGCAGCAGCACCAGGCCGGCGGCAACTCCTGGCACCCCGGCACCTGCCGGCAGTGCACCCCGGAAGGCTGCCCCCAACTGAACTGGGCAACCGCGGTACGGGCCGCCGGCCCGGCCCCTTCGGAATAGCCGTTTTCGCCGGTCGGCTTTGCCACGCTGGGCGGGACTCGGCGGGGGCGGTTCGGAGTTGTACGGTTCTGACCAGCGCGTTTGTGACGGGGGAGGGGCGGATGGCCGAGGAGATCACGTTCGAGGACGTTGCGCCGGTGGTGCCCGTACTCGACCTGGACGCCGCGCTCGATCGTTACCGGCGGCTGGGCTTCACCGCCCACCCCTACGAGGGCGGCGAGCGGTACGGCTTCGTCGAGCGCGGCAACGTGTCACTGCACCTGACGGAGTGGGCCGAACACGACCCCCTCCGTACGGCAGCAACGGTGTACCTCTACGTCTCCGACGCCGACGCCCTGCACACCGAATGGGCCGCGTCGGGTGTGGAGGGGCGCCTGCTCGAACCGCGCGACACCCCGTACGGCCTGCGGGAGTTCGCCTTTGTCGACCCGGACGGAACCCTGCACCGGATCGGCTCCCCACTCCCGCGTCGGTAACCTCTGTCGGCGCCGACGGCGACGGCACAGGGCCGGTGGGCCTGGGTCGGGACCGTGATGGGGGCGGAAAACCCCCGGGTGGAGTCGGATGGTTTCCGGCTTCTGACCGCCGACGGCGTTGCCTAGCGTCGATCATGTGATCGAACTACGTGAGCTGACGAAACGGTACGGCGACCAGATCGCCGTCGACGGGCTGAGCGTCCTGGTGCAACCGGGGGTGGTGACCGGCTTCCTCGGCCCGAACGGGTCCGGCAAGTCGACGACGATGCGGATGATCCTCGGCCTGGATGCCCCGGACCATGGCGAGGCACTGGTCGGCGGCGTCCGGTACCCGGACCTGAACTGGCCGTTGAAGACGGTCGGTGCGCTCCTCGATGTTGGGGCGTTCCATCCTGGCCGCAGCGCCCGGGCGCACCTGACCGCGCTGGCCGCGAGCAACGACATCCCCGGTTCGCGGGTCGAGCAGGTACTGCGCATCGTCGGTCTGTCCGACGCGGCAACCCGGCGTGGCGGTACGTACTCGCTCGGCATGCGTCAGCGGCTCGGCGTCGCTGTGGCCCTGCTCGGCGACCCGGGCGTTCTCCTGCTCGACGAGCCGGTCAACGGGCTGGATCCGGAGGGCATCCGGTGGATCCGGGACCTGCTGCGCGGACTCGCCGCCGAAGGCCGGACGGTGTTCGTCTCCAGCCACCTGATTGCCGAGATGGCGTTGACCGCCGACCGGCTGGTGGTCATCGGACGTGGCCGGCTGCTGGCCGAGACGACCGTCGCCGAGCTTGCCGCCGGCGACGACAGCCTGGAGGACGCGTTCTTCCGGCTCACCTCAGAGGCTACCGACTATCGCGGAGTGGGAGCGCCATGAACGGGTACGGATTCCGGCACGCCGCCCGGATGGAGCGGATCAAGCTGAGCAGCGTCCGGTCGACCTGGTGGCTGGCGATCGCCGCGGTGGTCGCGATGGCTGTGGCCGGGGCCGGGGTGGGACTCGGCTATCGATCGCACACCCCGGTCGCCACCGCCGCCCAGATCCTGAACAACAGCCTCGGCGGCGCCATCGTGGCCCAGTTGCTCCTCGGAGCGCTCGGCGTCCTGGTGGTGACCGGCGAATACGGCACCGGGATGATCCGCTCGACGTTCGCCGCCGTACCGCGGCGTCGGACCGTCCTGGCCGCGAAGGTCGCCGTGTGCGGCGGCGCGGCTCTCACCGTCGGCCTGGTCGCGAGCTTCGCCGGCTATCTGAGCGGGCAGCTCGCGATCCGCGGCACCGCCATCCCGGCCGCATCCCTCGCAGACCCGGTGATCCTGCGCGCGGTCGTACTGACCGGCGTGTATCTGGGCGTCACCGCGCTGATCGGGGTCGGCATCGGGACGATCGTGCGGCACTCGGGCGCAGCGATCGGCACGCTGTTCGGTCTGATGTTCGTCCCGATGATCGTGGCTGGCCTGTTCGGCGAGAGTGGAATCCAGGTCGGCCGCTTCGTCCCGCTGCTGATGCTGCTCAACTCGATCGCGGTGACCTCGCCCGTACCCGGGCTGTTCTCCAGTTGGGTCAGCGCGCTGCTGATGTGCGGGTACGCGGCGGTGGCGATTCTGTGCGGCGGCGTCCTGCTCCGCTACCGTGACGCGTGAGCAGCGACAATGGGCTGATGACCGCGCTGCGCGCTCCGTTCACCACACTGGCCCTGCGCCAGGCGGTGTTCTGCGTCGTCGGCGTGGTCAGTGCGGCCGCGATCCTGTGCGTACCGGCGATCGGGCCGGCCCTGGGCGTCCTCGTACTCTGGGCGACCGGAGCCATGTCCGACCAGCCCGCGCCTACCGTCGCGCCGGTGTTCCTGGTCCTGGTCCCGCTCACCATCGCGCTCCTGTTCGTGCTGGCCGCCCCGATCGGACGCGCGATGGGAGCCGTGCATCGCTCACTCGCCGACCGGCTGCTCGGCGTGCACGTGGACGCCCCGCCGCCCCGGCTCTCCAACCGGATCAGCGCCGTGGTCTCCGACGGACCGGGCTGGCGCGCCGTCGGGTACGGCCTGCTCAAGGTGCCACTGTCCATCCCCCAGGGCTACGGCGTGTTCTGCTACGTGTTCGGCCTGGTCAACCTCAGCTACCCGGTGTGGTGGCCACTGTTTCGCAACCACCCGCCCGGAACACGCCTCGGACCGGTGTGGGCGCTGACGCCGTTCGGCGCTATCGGTACGCGGACACTCGCCGGCACGTTCCTCGTCGCCGCGGCCGGCCTCGCCATGCTGCTGGTCGCACCGTGGCTGATGCGGGCCGGTACGACACTCGACCTTGCCGCGATGCGACGGCTGCTCGGTCCGCGTCGGCTTGCCGAACGGGTACGCGAACTGCAGGTCACCCGGGCCCGTGCGATCGACGACGCGGCCGCGATGATGCGCAGGCTGGAACGGGACCTGCACGACGGCGCGCAGATCCGGCTGGCGACGCTGGCGATGAACCTCGGCATGGCGACCGAGAAGCTCGGTGCCGACGGCCCGCCACCCGACCTCGCGCAGGCCCGCGAACTGGTCGCGCTCGCCCACCGCGGAGCGAAGGATGCCCTCGCGGACCTGCGCGATCTGGTGCGCGGGATCCACCCACCGGTCCTCGACAACGGTCTCGGCGACGCGCTGGCGACGCTCGCGACGAGCAGCGCCATCCCGGTCGCGGTGAACGTCGAGCTGCCCGACCGCCCGGCGCCCGCGATCGAGACCATCGCCTATTTTTGCGCCTCCGAGCTGCTCGCGAACGCGGCCAAACACAGCCGGGCGACCCGTATCGGGCTCGGCGTCGTCCGGTCCGGCGAGCGCCTGACGGTGATCGTCGACGACGACGGTATCGGCGGGGCGGACCCGGACGGTCCCGGCCTGTCCGGCCTGGCCCGCCGCATCGCCGTCGTGGACGGACGGATGCGCGTACGCAGTCCGACCGGCGGTCCGACCCGGGTCGAGATCGAGCTGCCCACAGCGGTATGAACGGAGGCGACGACATGCGGGTGGTGATCGCGGAGGATGCCGCGATGATGCGCGAAGGGCTGGTCCGGCTGCTCACCGACCGAGGTTTCGAGGTGTGCGCGGCGGTGGCCGACGCGGATGCGTTGCGGTCCGCGGTTGCCGCCGACGTACCGAATGTAGCCATCGTCGACATCCGGATGCCGCCGACGCACACCGACGAGGGACTGCGCGCCGCGATCGACATCCGACGCGACCACCCCGACGTCGGTGTGCTGGTGTTCTCCCAGTACGTGGAGACCCGCTACGCGACCCGCCTGCTCGCCGACCGGCCGGCCGGCGTCGGATACCTGCTCAAGGACCGGGTCGCCGACGTCGCCGATTTCGTGGACGCGTTGACCCGGGTGGCATCAGGTGGCACCGCGCTGGATCCCGAGGTGGTCGGCCACCTGATGCGGGCCGGGCAGGACACGACCGGGGTGGCGTCGTTGACCCCACGGGAGCGTGAGGTGCTTTCGCTGATGGCCGAGGGACGATCCAACGCCGGGATCGCGGCGGCGCTTGTCATCACTTCCGGAGTCGTAGAGAAACACGTGGCGAACATCTTCGCGAAACTCGGTTTGCCGTCCTCGGACAGCGACAACCGCCGGGTCCTGGCCGTCCTGCGCCACGTCAGCGGCGGCTGATGTCACCTGGGCTCGGGGCCTGCAAGGCCGCCGCGACCTGGACGACGTCCAGGTCGACCACGACCTCGTCCCCGTCCCACACGCCCCGCGACGCGATCGCCAGGCCGATCAACGCCAACGCGGCGGCGTCGGCACGCAGGTCGTACTCCTCGCGACTCTCCTCGCCGGTCTGACCCGGCTCGTCGCGCTCCCACGCGGCGACCGCCGCCTCCGCTACAGACCGGGGCAACCGTACGCTGACCCGACCGACCTGAGGGTCAAGGTGCGCCCCGATCGCAGCCAGCGCGGCACGGTCCTGTCGGTACCTCGTGTACTGCTGCTCCCGGTCGTCCACGATCGCCGAGGGTATCGGGCGCGTACTAGATGTTGGTCAGGCTCTCGGCGGCGTCGCTGTAGCGGCCGCCCTGGACCTGGATTTTGGACGCGGCGCTGTCGATCTCGGCGAGTTCGTCGGCGGACAGGTCGATGTCGGCGGCGGCCAGGTTCTCCTCCAGCCGGTGCGGCTTGGTGGTGCCGGGGATCGGGACGATCCACGGCTGCTGCGCCAGCAGCCAGGCCAGGGCGATCTGGCCGGGGGTGGCGCCCCTGCGCTCGCCGATGCCGGTGAGCAGGTCGACCACGGCCCGGTTGTGTTCGAGGGCGTCCGGCGCGAACCGCGGGATGCTGCTGCGGATGTCGTTGCTCGGGTCGAAGCTGGTCGACGCGGTGATGGTGCCGGTGAGGAAACCCCGGCCGAGCGGGCTGAACGGTACGAAGCCGATGCCCAGCTCCGCGCACGTGGCGAGCACGTCCTCCTCGGGGCGACGCCACCACAGCGAATATTCGCTCTGCACGGCGGCCACCGGCTGGACGGCGTGCGCGCGACGGATCGTGCCGGCCGCCGCCTCGGAGAGGCCGAAGTGTTTCACCTTGCCGGCCGCGATCAGCTCCCCGACCGTGCCCGCGACGTCCTCGATCGGCACCTGCGGGTCGACCCGGTGCTGGTAGTAGAGGTCGATGGTGTCGACACCGAGGCGCCGCAACGAGCCCTCGACGACCTTCCTGATGTGGTCGGGGCGGCTGATCACCCGCCCGGTCGACTTGAGTTCGACCTGATCGATGTCCCAGCCGAACTTGGTAGCGATCACGACCTGGTCGCGGTACGGCGCCAGCGCCTCACCGACAAGTTCCTCATTGACGTACGGGCCGTAGACCTCGGCGGTGTCGAAGAAGGTGACGCCACGGTCCACGGCGGCGCGGACCAGCGAGATCATGTTCTGTCGGTCGGGCCGATCGCTGTATCCGCTGCTCATGCCCATGCAGCCGAGACCGATGGCGGAGACCTGGGGGCCGTTGGTGCCGAGGGTGCGCTTGTCCATGGTTCAACACGGTAGTAGGCCGCGCGGATCGCCGGGAGTGTCCGGCAGGGCCTCCCAGCAGCGTCTCCGGCCGGGCATAGGACCTAGTTGATATCCGAAGGACATTCACGATTGACCGGCCGGACAGTTCCGCCGGGCGCCCGTACACGTTTTGATCGAGGGTAGCGCGATCGTCACAAGGAGTGGAGTCATCGCCATGAGCCGCAACCAGGAGCCGATCAACGCGGGCGTGATCCGTGCGTCCGCCGACCTCACCTGGCAGCAGCACCAGCCCGGTGGCAACAGCTGGCAACCCGGCACCTGCCGGCAGTGCACCCGCGACGGTTGCCCCCAACTGACCTGGGCGACCCGCGTACGCGCCAGCGGCCTGGCGGCACAGCGCAACGTCGGGTGATCGGCCCGCCCACGGCTTGTCCGTCAACTCGTCCGCTGGTTCGCGTCGGTTGTCCCCGAGGCCTGCTGCACGTTGCCGGTGGGGGAGCGTGCAGCAGGGTGGTCCCGAGCAGGGGCAGCGGACGGGCGTCAGGGGGTCAGGTTGACGGTGTAGTTCTCCGCGCGGATGTCGACCCCGCGCAGGCCCAGGTGGCGGTCGCCGATGCGCTGGTTCCAGATGCACGAGTCGAAGGCGAAACCGGGCGCGAACATGGTCGGGTCCGAACCGGCCCAAAAGGCGCCGTCGGCGGCCTCGGCGAAAAAGTACGCGACCCTGACGTCGGTGATCAGGACCAGGGCGGTCTGCCCGGAGTCGAGGATCCACCAGCCACGGGTTCCCCAGATTCCCCAGGCCGAGCAGGTGACCGGGCTGTAGTAGGCGATGACCATCTGGATCCGGGGACCGTAGCTGTTGCGGAAGGACAGTCGTCGGGTCACGTTCACGCCCTGCTCCGGGCGCGCCTTCGGGTCGAACGGCGTACGGGCCGGGGTGATGCCGGGGGACTCGCTCACGTACAGGCCGGAGGGTTGGTCGGACCGGGCGGCGAGCGCGGGTGAGGGCGCGTCGCCGTACGCCCCGGTGGGGTCGGTACGCAGGAGGCCGCTGCTCGGGGTTGTTCCCGCTTCGGCTGCACCCGTGCTGAGGAGGCCGCCGGCACCCAGGCCGAGCAGGGCGCCCGTGCGGAGAACTGTTCGTCGGTTGATCGGCGCGTCGTCGGATCGGCTCATTCGCCCATCGTCACGGGGCGCCGGGCTGTCCGAGCAGATCCCGGACGTACGACTCCGAGAGGCGATCCCGCTGGTGTACGGCTGGGTCGTCGGCCGCGTCGCGCTGATCGTCGGCTGGCCGTGCACACTGTCAACGGTGTGGTCGTGCGCCCCGAGCAGCTGACGATCAACGACGCGGACCTACTCTATCCCCTGCGGTCGGGCCGGTTCGGCCAGCGGTTGGCGCCGGCAGCAGGTCGGTGATCAGCGCCCCTGCGCCTGTACGTCGCCGTCGGCGCGGGCTCCGGCGGCGCGGAGGGTGCCGATGGTGGCGCCGAGGTGTTCGAGGTCGCGCTTCGGCAGCGCCGATCCGAGCCGTACGTCGAGTTCGTTCTCGACCGTGGCGGTGGCCTCGGCGAGCAGGGATTCACCTGCGGGGGTCAGCTCGATGATCGAGGAGCGCCGGTCCACGGGGTGCGGTCGGCGTACGCACAGCCCGTTCGCCTCGATCCGGTCGACGCTCTTGCTGGCGGCCCCGACCGTGATCGACACCTCGCGGGCGAGGTCGTACACCCGGCACCCCTCGGTACGGGCGATCACCTGCATCAGGTCGTACCTGCCCAGCGGGAGATCGAACTCGGCGCGCAGACGCTGGTCGACCGCGTTCCACATCTCGGTCTCCAGGCGTACCAGGTCGGTGAAGAGCTGCTTGAGATCCATCACACCGCACTTAGATTCCGTGGAATTAACTTCCGTGGCAACTTGTTGGGCCGGAGGCACCACCACGTCGAGTCTAGGTAGTGAGCCCCTCACGGGGTCGGATGGAGATGGATCATGAGCAGGGAACAGCGGATCGCGCTCGACCAGATGATCCGGCAGGCCCCGGCGCGGGAGGGCCTGGCCGAACAGCGGGCCGGGTACGACCAGCTGATGCGGGCGCTGCCGCTGGCCGAGGGAGCCCGGACGAAGGTGTCGACGCTCGGCGGCGTACCCGTGGTCGACATCGAGCGGACCGGGGCCGAGGACGTCATCCTCTACCTGCACGGCGGCGCGTACACGCTGGGCAGCGCGGAGGCGTTCGCGGGGCTCTCGTCCGACCTCGGCCGCCGGGCAGGGGCGCGGGTGGTCAACGTCGACTACCGGTTGGCGCCGGAGCACCCGTACCCGGCGGCGCTCGAAGACGCGGTGGCCGCGTACCGGGGGCTGCTCGACAGCGGCGTACCGGCGAACCGGATCGCGATCGCCGGAGACTCGGCGGGCGGTGGTCTGGCCCTGGCAACCCTGGTGAGGCTGAGAGGCGAGGGCATTGCGCTGCCGGTCGCGGCCTTCGTGATCTCGCCGTGGGCCGACCTGACTCTGAGCGGGGCGAGCATGAGCGCCAAGCGCGCGGCCGAACCGATCCTCAGCGAGGAAAACCTGCGGGAGCGGGCCGCCGGGTACGCCGGCAGCCACAGTGTCAAAGACCCGCTGATCAGCCCCGTGTTCGCGGACCTCGCCGGGCTGCCGCCGCTGCTGATCCAGGTCGGGTCGAACGAGATCCTGCTCGACGACGCGACCCGGCTCGCCACCGTGGCGGCGAGCGCCGACGTCGCGGTGACGCTCGAGGTGACACCGGAGGTGCCGCACGTGTTCCACTCGTTCGCGGCCGTACTCGGTGAGGCCGACGCCGCTCTGGGCAGGGCGGGCGACTTCCTGCGCGCCCACTTCACGGCATAGCGCACGGGGGAGAGGCGGCGGCGCGGGGACGACGTTGGCCCCGCGCCGCCGGGTCCGGCCTCAGCTCTGAGGCTCGATCCAGATGTTGCGGTAACGGACGTTGGCGCCAGCGTCGCCGTGGTCCTGGAGCTTGATCGGACCGATCGCCGGGCTCTCGGCGGCACCGCCACCGGTCGAACCGTCGATCTCCACGTTGTTGTGCACGGTCACGCCGTTCCAGACCACGGTCACCCGGGCGTTCTCGGTCTTGGTGGTCCCGTTCCACCGGGCCGCCCGGAACGTGATCTCGTACGTCTGCCAGGTCTCCGGCGCCGTCGCCCGGTTACTGTCCGGGGCCCGCTTCTGGTAGAAACCGCCGCACTCGTTGTCGGCCGGGGTGGTGTCGCCGAACGAGTCCAGCACCTGCAACTCGTACCGGTCCTGGAGGTAGATGCCGCTGTTGCCGCGCGCCTGGCCGGTGACCTCCGGCGGCAGGTTCGGGATCCAGAACTCGGCGTGCAGCTTGAAGTCGCCGAAGCTCTGCTTCGTACGCAGATCGCCACCGAGCACCTCGGCCGAACCGTTCGACACCGGCCAGGTCGGCGCGGCCCCGTTGGTGTGCTCCCAGTTCGCCGACAGGTTCGTGCCGTCGAACAGGTTGATCCGGGTCGGCGGCGCCGCGGTGCCGTACGCCTCGAACTCGTAGATCCGGGCCGCGTTGTCGGTGGTGCTCGTCGCCGCGGTGATGTTCAGCCGGACGTAGCGGGCCTGGACCGCGGTGATGTTGTGGGTGGTGGTCGAGGCGGTGTTGCCGGTGACCGTGGCCGCCGTCGACCAGGTGGTGCCGTTGGTGCTGGTCGCGATCGTGAAGTCACGCGTGTTCCAGGCGGTGTTCTCCCCGCCCGCGCCCGCGTGCGCGACCACGAAACGGCTCACCGACTGGGCCTGTCCCAGATCTACCTGGAGCCACTTCGAGGCACCGAGCGAACACCACTTGTCGGTGCCGCCGCCGGTGACGCTGCCGTTGACCGCCTTCGCCGGGGCCTCGTTGGCGTTGCACGAGGAGTCGGCGGTGGCCGGTTTGCCCAGCGCCAGGTTCGTGGTCGGCGGCGGAGCCGACCCGCCGTACGCCTCGAATTCGTAGATCCGGGCGGCGTTGCCGCCGGCCTGCTCACCCGCGGTGATGTTCACCCGGACGTACCTTGCCTGGACCGGGGTGATGTTGTGGGTGGTGGTCGAGGCGGTGTTGCCGGTGACCGTGGCGACCGTCGACCAGGTGGTGCCGTTGGTACTGGTCGCGAGGGTGAAGTCGCGGGTGTTCCAGGACGCCTGCTCACCACCGGCCCCGGCGTGCTGGAGCACCAGCCGGTTCACCGTCTGGGCCTGGCCCAGGTCGACCTGGAGCCACTTCGAGGTGCCGGTCGAACACCACTTGTCCAGCACACCGCCGGTGACGCTGCCGTTGACCGCCTTCGCCGGGCCCTCGTCGGCCTTGCACGACGAGTCGGCGGTGGCCACCTTGCCCAGCGCCAGGTTCGGCTGGGCGGCGGTGCCGGGAATGTTGTTCAGGGTGTACCAGGCCTCGGTGCTCCACAGCGACTGGCCGGTGTTCGAGGTGAACGGGCGGGGCGAACGGACGTACACCACCCGGTCGGGTTGCAGACCGTTGATCACCAGGTTGACTCGTCTGCCGTCCGCCGACAGGGTCGCCGACGAGACGGTCAGGGTCTGCAGGTTCAGCTTCGGGCCGCCGTACGCCGCGGTCGGCTGGTAGCGCCACTGCTGCACCTTGTACGAGGTGGCCAGCGCCGCCGCGGTCGCCGCCGACAGGGGCTGGGTGTACTCCATCTCGAAACCGGTGGCCGTCGCCCGCATCGCCAGGATGTCGAACGTGTTCGCCCCGTTCGGGGTCAGCTTCTGCAATCCGTAGCTGAGCTTGCCCTCCTGGCCCCAGTTGCCGCCCGCACCGAGCCCACCGGCGTAGATCGCGCCGTCCGGCCCCTGGGTCAGCTCGGTGACCCCCGCCTCCAGGCCCTGCGTCAACCGGAACAGGGCGCCCTGGTACTCGCCGTTGACCTTCTCCAGGTACGCCCGCTGGATCCCGCCGTACGTCACGTCGGAGATCAGCATCTGGCCGGCGAAGGTGCCGGTGTTCAGGTAGACCGGGGTGCTCGGCGAGTTCGCGATCTCGTTCTGCGGCATCCACAGCACCGGCTGGGTCACCGGACGGGAGTCGAACGGGCCCGCCGGGTTCATGTAGTGGTTGAAGAACCGGTCCTGCTTGACGTGCAGCAGCTTCGACGACGGCAGCCAACCGCCCTGGTTGTCGGTGACGAAGATGCCGCCCTCCGGACCCCAGCCGATGCCGTGCGGCGTACGCAGACCGCCTGCGACGTAACTGACCGCCCCGGTGGTCCGGTTCACCTTGATGGTGGTGCCCCGGTTCGGGGCCGGCTGCGGGTCGGTGGTGTTCCCGCCCAGGTTGATCGAGACGGAGAGGTTCAGGTAGAAGAACCCGTCCTGGTAGAGCAGGCCGAAGCCGAACTCATGGAAGTTACCGCCGAACGGCCAGGTCGCGACCGTACGGTAGTCGTCGGTCACCCCGTCGCCGTTGGTGTCGTTGAGTTCGGTCAGCCGGTGTTTCTCCGACACGTAGATCTTGCCGTCCACGATCTTGATGCCCTGGGGTTCCCGTAGCCCGCTCGCCACCCGTTGCGTGGTCACCTGGCCCGGCCCGGTGTTGCCGGTGGTGTTGCCCAGGATCCAGACCTCGCCGAGCAGGTTGTCGGTGCCGCCCCAGGTGGTGATCGCCAGCCGGCCGTCGGGGAAGAAGTCCATCCCGGTGACCTGCGGCTGGAAGCCGTTCGGGCGCAGGTTCGTCAGGTTGTAGCTCGGGTGCACCGAGGTCAGCGGCAGCCCGTCGCCGGGGGTGTCGGTGCTCGCCTCGCACTGCTTCTGGCCGGGGGCGGTCACCCGTACGACGCCGGAGTCGGTGCTGAGCACCGAGTTGGGCACCAGCACGTACGACGAGGCGCCCGGCGGCTGCCAGTGCAGGGTGATCTGCTGGTCGGCGCCGCGCTCGAAGTGGTCGATGCGCAGCGAGTGGTAACCCGCGGTCAGGGTGATCGAGCCGTCGACCGGCGGGTTCGCGCCGTGCAGCCCGTCGTGGTCGATCACCACGGTGCTGTCGATGGTCAGCCGTGACCCGTCGTCACTGAAAAGCCGGAAGTTGTACGCGCCCGCCTGGGGAACGTTGATGTTGCCGATCACCTGGGTGACGAAGTTGTCGGCGATCCCGCCGAAGTCCGCGGTGGTGGTCCAGTTGATCGTCGGCATCAGCTTGTCGACGTTCGGGGTCTGCCCCGGCTTGAGTACGCAGATCTCCTCCAGCGGCACCTGCACGTCGAAGACCCGCAGCGTGACGCCGGGTTCCTGCGGCGGCGGGGCCAGCGCCGACAGTGGGCCTGTGGCGTGGACCGGCGCGGCGGCACGGATCGGGCCCGCCGAGGCGGGCGAGGGCAGGGTGGCGGGTATTACCAGGGCGAGGGAGGCAACTGCGAGGGCATGGCGAAGCCATCGTCTGTCCATGGTGTCTCCTGGGCGCGGTGGGACGGGACGGTCCACATGCGACGCCCCGTCGAGGACTGGCCCGGAGACACCGACTCGGAGGCCAGCCACGCCGACGATGTAACTTCGCCGATACGTCGCGCTGAGGTTGGCGTCACACTAATCGACACGCGTCGAATTCGCTACGCCTTTCGCGTCGATCGGCACAACTTCCGATCGACGGATACAAAAGTCTCCGGTGGCTCGCCCCGCCGACCGGCACGGGCCGGCGGGGCGAGCGGCACAGGACTCAGTCGCGGCCGAGGAAGATCGGGTTGGTCAGCGCCACCATCGCGTTCGGGGTGGTGGTGTTCGGGCCACCTGAGGCGCGGCGCACCTCGGCGCGTACCCAGCGGCTGTAGCGCGGGTAGGTGGTCCAGCGGACCGTCGCGGTGCCGCTGTCCGGCACCGGCTCGGTGTACTCCTTGCCGAGCTGGTCGAGGATCGTCACCGTCGTACCCGGTACGCCGGAGACCGCCACCTCGACCGTGACCGGGGTGCCGATCTCCGCCTTCAGTCGCTCACCGATCCCGGCGGTACGACCGTCGGCGCTCGCCGTGAAGGAGAGGTTCACCGCCGACGACTCGGCCAGCCACGACCGGCCCGCCTTCAGCCCGGCCAGCAGCGGCTCCCGGCGCAGGTTGTCGGCGTACACGACGGTGTGCGGCAGCGCCACGGTCTGGCCGGGGCTGTGCGCGTCGGAGTTGCCGATCGCCGGGATCCACCGACCCGCCCGCAGCAGGCCGTCCCAGTGGGTGACCGCCTGCTGGTCCTCGTCGGTCCACGGACCGTTCCAGATCTCCACCAGGTCCGCGATCTCGTACCCGAACTCGTACGTGCAGCCGAAGCAGTTCGCGAACGGGTGTGCGGCGGTGACCAGGCCACCGGCCTTGTGCACCTGCTCGGTGAAGCGGCGGAAGTCGGCCGGGTCGGCGGCCCGGTAACGCCAGTCGATCCACTTGCCGGCCGGCAGCCCGATCGCCGGCCAGTGCCCGGACCGGGTGGTGACCTCCTCCCCGTTGAGGATCAGCAGGTCGTCGGTGGCGTGCTCGCCCCACTGCAACGACGAACTGGACGTGTTGTGGTCGGTGGAAACCATGAAGTCCAGGCCGGCGGCGCGGGCCTCGGCGACCAGCTCCGGCGGCGTACGGCGACCGTCGGAGTGGACCGTGTGCAGGTGCGCGTCGCCCCGGTACCAGGCCCGACCGCGCTGCTTCGCCGGAGCGGTCGCCGGGGCCGGGTTCGGCTTGAACGGCTTGCCCTGCGGGCCGAAGTGCAGGGTGATCTGCACCTGGTAGTTCAGCCCCTGCGGCGCCACCGTGTACGGGCCGAGGATCACGTGCCAGGTGCCGGCCGTGATCGGTCCGGCGAGGTAACCCGGCGTCGCCTCCGAGGCGCTGATCGAGAACCGGTCGCGGAAACCGCCGGACCAGCCCCGGAAGCCGCGCTCGTTGCCGAGCTGGTGGCCCTCCGGCCCGAACATGCCGATGTCGCAGGCGTTGCCCCGGGTGCCGGCGGGGACGGCCGGCTTGTCGTACGAGTAGACGACGTCGATCTGGTTCACCCCGCGCGGCACCTGGACCGGCAGGTAGTACCAGTCGTCGATGCTCGGGGTGAAGGTGCCGGTCACGGTCTTGGTCTGCTGCGTCGTACCGGTCGTGCCGGTCTCGTCGGTGCTGGGTGCGGCGAACGCGACGCCGGGAAGCAGGTTGATCGTGGCACCAGCGGCCAGGACGCCACCGGTACGCAACAGGTTGCGCCGGGTCAGGTCTCCGGAAGACATGCGTACCTCCGCATTGTTGACGGTCGGGCCGACGCTAGGCCCGCAGAGGTACGGAAAAACCACCAGTAAGTGAACAATGATCGAGATGTCCGAGTACGTCGCCCCACGGCAGGTCACCCGGTCGGTGGCGACACCGCAGCGGCCTCGGTGGTGTTCAATGTAGACGCGCGCGAGCCGTGGGAGGTATCACGATGTCCGAGGTCGCCGTCGCGATCGAACCGCACACACCCGTCGCGGCCGAACGGCTGGACGCACTCGCCGGAGGGCTCGCCGACGACCTCCGTACGGTCCGTGGACTGCGGGTCGGGCACGCCGGCTCCACCGCCGTCGGCCCCGGCAAGTCACCCCAGGCGTGGGAACTCGGCATGCTCGTGGTCAGCGGCGTCTTCTCGGCCGCCACCATGGGGGCGATCGCCCAGATCGCGGTCGCGTACATCAACCGGGCCAACGCGCGGTCGATCAGGCTGCGCAGCGGCGAGAACGAAATCGAGATCACCGGCTCGACCCGCCTCGACGACCCCGTACTGGTCGCCCAGCTCGAAAAGATCTTCGGCACCGGGTCGGCTCCGGCCAGCGGCGCACCCGCTCCGCTGGGCGGCGGGGACGGGCCTCGGGCGGTCGAGGGCGACCGCGGCGCCGACACCGGTCGCTGAGCGACGATGGGACGCCGCCTCGCCCTGCTGATCGCCAACGACCGGTACATCGACGAGTCGCTGTCCGACCTCTACGCGCCGCGCGAGGAGGCCCGCGACCTGTCCAGCCTGCTGGCGGACGTCGACGTCGGCGCGTTCGACCACACCGTACTGCTGGAGAACGAGTCCAAGAGCGCGGTCGAGCGGGCGATCGAGTCGATGCTGCGTACGGCCGGGCCGGAGGACCTGATCCTGCTCTACTTTTCCGGCCACGGCATCCGCAGCAACAAACGTGGCCGGCTCTACCTGGCGGTGGCGAACACCGAACTCGACGCGCTGTCGTCCACCGCCATCTCCGCCTCCTTCGTCCGCGAACTGCTCGACGAATCCGACGCGGCCAGCTCGGTCATCCTGCTCGACTGCTGCTACAGCGGCGCCTTCGACGGCCAGGGCCTCAAGTCCACCGACGACCTGCCGATCGACGGTGAGCTGAGCGCCGGCTACGGGCGCTACGTCATCACCGCCACCAACTCCGTCGAGCGGGCCGACGACGGCCGCCCCGCCACCGAGATCACCCCACGGCTGCGGTCCGCGTTCACCGAGACGATCATCCAGGGACTGAGCACCGGCGCCGCCGACATCACCGGCATCGGGCGGATCACCCCCGAAGACCTCTGGCGGTACGTGCGGATGGAGCTGCCCCGGCGGGCGCCCAACCAGTCACCGTGCCAGTTCGGCCGGGCCAGCGACGAAATCCACATCGCCCTGTCCCGGGACGGCCACCACCGCCAGCGCCGCCACCGCGACCAGCGGGAAATCCGCCTCGGTGACCTGCTCGGCCCGCTCGAACCCAGCGACGACGTACGCCTCTGCGCCACCGAATGGCGCCGCCGCGGCCTGCTCAAGGTGCCGATCGGGCAGGCCCAGCGGATCGACCAACCGGCCGGCGAACCCGTCTGGCTCGACCTCGCCGCCACCGAGGGACACCTGCTGCTCGTCGGCCGCGCCGGCACCGGCAAGACCACCCTGCTGCGCACCATCATCGGCGGGCTCGCGCTCACCCACACCGACACCGAGGTGGCGTTCTACTGCCTCGAATCCGGCGGCAACTGGCTCGGCCCGATGCGCCGGCTGCCACACGTACGGGCGGTCGTCGGCGACGACGAGGTGGGCGAGGTCCGCAAGCTGCTCGACCAGCTCGAACAGGACGTACTGCGGCGCAAGCAACTGTTCCGCGACCACGAGCTGGAATCACCGACCAGCCTGCGCGCCAAGCGGGCAATGCTGGGCTCCGGACCGTACCCGGACGTCTTCCTCGTGGTCGACCGCTGGCAGGACTTCGCCACGCTGATCCACGACTTCGCACCGAGGGTCATCGACCTCGCCAACAAGGGCCTCGGGTACGGCATGCACGTCGCCGTACTCGACCGGAGCTGGCGGACCATCCCCGAGGAACTGCTCGAACTGCCCCAGTCGCGGATCGAGACCCGGCTGACCCAGCCGCACGAGTCACTGGTCAACCCGGACCACGCCGGTCGCCTGCCGAACCTGCCCGGCTGGGCCATCCACGGCCGGCAGACCTTCCGCATCGCCCTGCCCGACCTGGCCCCGAGCGAGGTCGACGTCGACACCGAGCCGGTGGACGGCGCACCGGACGGCGCGGCGCTGCTGGTGGCGACGATCGCGGAGGCGTGGCAGCCGCAGGGGCCGGGCGGCGACGGACCGCCGGGAGGGACCATCGGCGGCCTGCCCCCGTGGGGTGAGGACGGCGGCCAACCACGGACCATCGTGGTGCCGCAGACCGACCCGGGCGACCTGACGACCCCGGTGCAGACGGTGCGGACGCCGGAGACGGTTCCGCCGCCGAGCGAGGTGCTGACCGTGCTCGGGGTGCCGAACTACGCCGCGCTGCTGGAGTTCAGCGGGGCCGCCACCCCGGTCGGGGCCGAATACCTGCGGGTGCCGATCGGCATCGACGAAGACGGCGAACCACTGCACCTCGACATCAAGGAGGCCGCGCAGGGCGGCGACGGCCCGCACGGCCTGCTCGTCGGCGCGACCGGCTCCGGCAAGAGCGAACTGCTCCGTACGCTGGTCACGGCGCTGGCGATGCGGCACACACCGGACGAGCTGAACTTCGTACTGATCGACTACAAGGGCGGGGCCACCTTCGGCCCACTGGCCCAACTCCCGCACACCGCCGCGGTCATCACCCACCTCGCCGACGACCTGTCGCTGGTCGAGCGGGCGGTCGAGGCGTTGCAGAGCGAGCTTCAACGCCGGCAGGAGGTGCTGCGCGGAGCCGGCAACCTGGGCGGCCGGTGGGAGTACGAACGGGCCCGGCAGAGCCGCCCGACCCTGCCCCCGATGCCCACCCTGCTGGTCATCTGCGAGGAGTTCTCCGAACTGCTCACCGCCAAGCCGGACTTCGCCGACGTGTTCCTCCTGATCGGACGGATCGGACGCAGTCTCGGCGTACACCTGCTGCTGGCCAGCCAGCGGATCGAGGAGGGCCGGCTGCGGGGCCTGGAGAGCCACCTGTCGTACCGGATCGGGTTGCGCACCTTCTCCGCCGCGGAGTCCCGAGCCGTGCTCGGCGTCGCCGACGCGTCCGAACTGCCCACCACCCCCGGACACGGCTACCTCAAGGTCGGCCCGGAACTGACCCGCTTCCGGGCCGGGTACGTCTCCGGCCCCTACCTCGCCCACGTGCCGCCGCAACTGGCCGGGGACCGCGAACTGGGCGACAGCACCGTGCTCGACGTGGTGATCTCGCGGCTGCGCGGCACCGGGACACCCGCCCGCCCGATCTGGCTGCCGCCGCTCGGCGACCCGCCCGGCCTCGACACGCTCATGGACCTGGTCGAAGACCCGGTTTACGGCCTGATCGCGGCGAAACGTGACCTGCTGACCGTGCCGGTGGGCATCGTCGACCTGCCCGGCGAGCAGCGCCAGGACCCGCTGCTGCTGCACTTCGGCGCCGGCCAGCAAAGCAACGTCGCCGTCGTCGGCGCGGCCCGCAGCGGCAAGAGCACCCTGGTCGCCTCGATCATCGCCGCGCTCGCGCTCACCCACACCCCACGCGAGGTGCAGTTCTTCTGCCTCGACTTCGGTGGTGGCTCGCTGGCCAACCTGGCGAGCCTGCCGCACCTGTCCGGCCTCGCCACCCGCCGCGAGCCCGAGGCCGTACGCCGTACCGTCGCCGAGGTCGAGAACATCGTCGACGAGCGCGAGGCACGGTTCGGCCAGTTGGGCATCGACTCCGTCGCTGCCTACCGCGACCGGCGGGCGGCCGGTGAGTTCCCCGAGGACCCGTTCGGCGACCTGTTCGTCGTGGCCGACGGCTGGAGCGCGCTGCGCCAGGACTACGAGGAACTGGAGGAGGCGATCACCACCCTCGCCGCCCGGGGGCCGGGTGTCGGGGTGCACGTCATCCTCACCGCGGTCCGGTGGACGGAGATCCGACCGGCACTGCGTGATCTGCTCGGCATCCGGCTGGAGTTGCGTCTCGCCGACCCGACCGAGTCCGAGATCGACCGCCGGGCGGCGCGGAACGTCTCCGGTCACGGACCCGGTCGGGGCCTGACCGCCGACAAGCGGCACTTCGTCGCCGCCGCACCCCGCATCGGCGGCAGCGGACTGACCTACCGGGACCAGGCCGAGGCGACCACGGCACTGGCCCGCCGGGTCCGCGAGTGCTGGCCGGGTCAACCCGCGCCGAGCGTACGGCTGCTTCCCCGTACGCTCACCGCCGCCGAACTGGCCACGATCGTCGACCCGGACCGGCCGGGGCTGCCGATCGGGGTCAACGAGGCCGCCCTCGCCCCGGTGTACCTCGAACCCTCGGTCGACCCGCACCTGCTGGTCTTCGGCGACGCCGAGTGCGGCAAGTCCAACCTGCTGCGCCACATCGCCCGTACGATCGTGGCCCGCCACACCCCGGCCGAGGCGCGGATCGTCATCGCCGACTACCGGCGCAGCCTGCTCCGGGCCATCGAGGGTGAACACCTGATCGGCTACGCCGCGTCCAACCAGGCATTCAGCGAGGTGCTGGGCCAGGTCCGCTCGGTGATGCAGGAACGGCTGCCGGGACCAGAGGTCACCCCGGCGCAGCTTCGGCACCGGACCTGGTGGCAGGGACCGGAACTGTACCTGCTGGTCGACGACTACGACCTGGTCGCTACCGGCGGCGGCAACCCGTTGGCGGCCCTGCTCGACCTGCTCCCGCAGGCCCGCGACATCGGCCTGCACCTGATCCTGGCCCGCCGGGTCGCCGGGGTGGCGCGGGCCCAGTTCGAGTCGGTCCTGCAACGCCTGCGCGAACTGGACAGCCCAGGACTGCTGATGTCGGGCAACCGCGAGGAGGGGCCGGTGTTCAACTCGATCCGGCCGACGCCGCTGCCACCGGGCCGGGGCACCCTGGTCCGGCGCCGCGACGGCGTACAGGTCGTGCAGACCGCACTCGCCGAACCCTGAGCCGGCGTCGGCGGCCCCCGTTGCCGTACCGGGCACCGGAGGCCGTCCCGACCCGGGTCAGTCCACGTCGGTGCAGACGTCGTGTGTGGTGCCGTGCACCATCGTGATGGTCTTGTCGAACGTCGGCGTGAACTCGACCCTGAACACCCCGTCGACGATCCACAGGCCACGCGGCAGGGAGCCGGCGTTCTCGCGGAAGCCGAGCAGCACCGGGCCGGTGACGTACCAGGTCATCGAGCCGTCCGTGGCGTAGTCGACCAGCGAGGTGCCGCTCGCGTCCGCCGTGCTGGTCGCCCCGGTCTCCAAGTTCGTGATCTCGTTGATCAGGGCGCCCGTGTACAACTCCCGCTTGGCCGAGCCGTCCGGATACTCGGCCAGCACCAGCTTGCGGACCTCGTCCACCACCGGCTGCACCCGTACGGCGAAGTCACAGCGCGCCCCGGCGGGCATCTCGAACGCCTCCTGCGGGGCCGGCACCCAGCCGCCGTGCCAGCCGCCCGCGGTGCCGGCCGGCGCGGCGGATGCCGTGGCGGGCACGGTCGCCACCAGCAGGGCCGCCGCGATCGCTCCGATGATCGATCTCAGACGCATGGTCACTCCAGTCCTGTCCGCAAGCATGACCGGATCAGCATTGCCCGCCCCGCTCACCAGGTCCTGACCGTCCAGCGGCGCCGGCACGACCCTGCCGGCCGCCCGCGGTACCGGGACTCACCGCCGGCTGACCGGGGCGGCAACCGTTACCGGAGGCCAGACACTCAGTGTTGGTATGGAATTCCGACTGCTCGGCCCCTTCGAAGCACGCCACGACGGACAGGCCGTCGAGGTCGGCAGCCGTCGCCAGGAACGGTGCATCCTTGCCGTACTGCTGCTCGACGTGGGTCGCCTGGTCAGCACCGACCGGCTCATCGACCTGCTCTGGAACGGCCGCCCGCCGGAGTCGCTCCGCAGCGCCGTGCACACGTACATCGGTCGGCTCCGGGCGTCGCTGACGCCGTACGGGGTACGGATCCTCACACGCGGGGACGGCTACCTGGTCGAGGCGGAGGGGCACCACGTCGACGTGGCGGAGTTCACCCAGCTCACCGCCCTGGCCGGTGCGACCACCGATCCCGGCGAACGCGTACGGCTGCTCGACCGGGCGCTGGCCCTGTGGCGCGGACCGCTGCTCGCCGACACCGCCGACGACGAACTCCGGGAACGGCTGCACGGCCCGATCGAGGAACTGCGGCTGACCGGCATCGAGTCACGGGCCCAGGCGCAGCTCGCCCTGGGCCGGCACAGCGTGGTGGTCGGTGACCTGACCCCGCTGGTCAGCCGGTTCCCGACCCGGGAGCAACTCGTCGCCACCCTGATGACCGCGCTGTACCGGGCCTCCCGTCAGGCCGACGCGCTGCTGCTCTACCGGACCACCCGGCAGCGCCTGGTGGACGACCTCGGGGTCGAACCGGGACCGAAGCTGCGGGAGGTGCACCAACGGATCCTGCTCGACGACCGCCGACTCGACCGGCCCGGTCGGCCCGCGTACGAGGTGCGGGTGCGTGACGAGACCCTGCCGTGGAACGTGGGCGGGCATCCGGCGCTGGAGTTCTGCAACACCTTCGCCGGTTGGGGACAGGAACCGCCGCTGCCCGGCTCGGAATGGCTGCGCGGTTACCGCACCCTAGCGGTCTGGGGCGGGTACGTGGGACTGCTCGACGACGTCGAGGTGACCCGACTGGTCGAACTCGCCCGGCGTGATGCCGCCACGGCGCAAGCTGTGCTCGACGAGGTTCGCGCACTGCGTACCCGGTTGTATGCCTGTCTGACCGACCCGGCCGACCGGCGCGCGTTCGACGCGGTGGCGCGGTCCGCGGAGGCCGCCGCGAAGACGCTCGTCTTCGCACGCGACGTGGACGGCGTCGGCCGGTGGCGGCCCGCCGGCACCGCCGGCCTGCGATCACCGCTGTACGCGGTCGCGTGGAGCGCGGCCGAACTGTTGGCCGATCCGCGCCGGCTCACCATCCGGGTGTGCCCCGACCCCCGCTGCGGCTGGCTGTTCCTCGACGAGACCGGTCTGCGCCGCTGGTGCAGCCTCGCGGCCTGCGGCCCGTCGGTGCCGACCGTCCCCTGTCAACCGGCGCAAACCGGGAACGGCAGCCGCTCGGGTTTCGGGACCTCCGCGAAGTGGGCACCTGGTTGGTGACGAAGTCGACCGCGACGGCCGGGAGGTCCTGGTGACCACGTACGGGTTCCACGCATCGCACGAGCAGCTTCCGCCGAGCGAGCTGCTGCGCCAGGTGCAGGCGGCGCAACAGGCCGGATTCAGCCGGGCGATGTGCTCGGACCACTTCGCCCCGTTCGGCCCGGAACAGGGCGAGTCCGGGTTCGCGTGGTCCTGGCTGGGCGCCGCACTCGCCACCACCGACCTGCCGTTCGGTGTGGTCAACGCACCGGGCCAGCGGTACCACCCGGCGATCATCGCCCAGGCCGCCGCGACCCTGGCCGAGATGTTCCCGGACCGGTTCTGGATGGCGGTCGGCAGCGGCGAACTGGTCAACGAGCACATCACCGGGGAACGCTGGCCGGCCAAGGACGAGCGCAATGCCCGGCTGCTCGAATCGGTACAGGTCATGCGGGCGCTGTTCGCGGGCGAGTCGGTCAGCCACCGGGGCCTGGTCACCGTCGACCGGGCGAAACTCTGGACCCGTCCGGCGTCACCGCCGCCGATCTTCGGTGCGGCGGTCAGCCCGGAGACCGCCCGCTGGGTCGGCTCCTGGGCGGACGGCCTGATCACCGTCAACCGGCCGGTGGAACAGCTCCGACCGGTGGTCGAGGCGTACCGCGAGGGCGGCGGTGCGGGCAAGCCGATCAAGTTGCAGGTGCACCTGTGCTGGGACAGGGACGAGGAGAAAGCGCTGCGGATCGCGCACGAGCAGTGGCGTACCGGGATCCTCGGCAGTGACGTGGCCTGGGACCTGGCCATGCCGGCGGAGTTCGCCCGCGCCACCGCGTACGTCCGCCCCGACGACATGCGCGAGCACGTACTGATCTCGAACGACCCCGCCCGCCACACCCAGTGGCTACACGAGTACGCCGACCTGGGCTTCGACGAGATCTACCTACACCACGTAGGCCAGGACCAACGCGACTTTCTGGACACCTTCGCCACCCAAATCCTCCCCGCCCTCACCTGACCCCGCCCGCAGGGCAGCCCTCTTGTAGAGAATCAGGCGCAATTCGGCGCGCGATTGCCCCTCATTCTCTACGAGAGGGCCGGCCAGGGGATGGGGGTTAGGGGGTGGGTTGGTTGCGGTCGGCGGTGCGGCCTAGGGCGACCATTCGTAGGGTGTGCTCGCGTCGTGTCAGCAGGAGCAGGGCGATCACCAGCGTCAGCAGGGGGACCGCGGCGAGTGCCGCCCACTGGGCTGCCACCAGGTAGATCGGGTGGCCCATGTTCATGTTGGACACCGCCCACCCGTCGAAGGTCTGCTCCACCAGCACCACCAGCGCGACGACCGGTGCGAGCAGGACCGCGATCCGCCGGCGTACGGGCCCGTCCATGGTGGTCAGCGCGGCCAGCAGCGCCAGCACGGCTGCGGCGAGAAACGCCAGGTAGAACATGACCTGAGCATCGGAACCGGAGGTCAGTTCGAGATTGCGCCGCGGCACCTTGTTGTCGTGCAGGTGGAACACGTAGAACACCGAGCCGTTCGCGCCGATGCTGTCGCTGGCGAGCCGGTTGATCAGGAAGACCGCGTCGACCGTCGCCAGGGCCAGCACGATGGTCAGCAGTCGTCGGGTGCCGAGCAGTGCGAGTGCGCGGCGGCGCGGCGCCCGTACGGTGACCGCGACGGCGGCGACCAGCCCGAGTACGAGTTGCCACAGGCCGCTGACCGCCGGAATGGGGTTGGAGCCGTACTGCGACGGAAGCAGGGCGATGTCGGTGAGCAGTGCCGCCCAGACGAGGACGATCGCCGGCCGGCGCAGTCCCGCCAGCAGGGCGAGGCAGACCACCGCCCAGGTGCCGAGCGGCAACCAGTCGAGCGCGCCGATTCCGTCGCCGCCGAACGGGTAGTGCTCCGGTCCCGGTGCCGGCGGGATGTTCGATATCACCGCGTGGCCGTTCACGGCGACAAGGGTGAGAGCGGCCAGCAGGCCGGTGACGGCCGCCGCGTCGGACCAGGCCCGGTCGGTCAGCCCGCGGGCGGTCCAACCCAGCCGGGCCCGCAACCCGGCGACGACCAGGTTGACGGTGTCGCCGATGCCGGGCTGCCGTTGGCCGGGTAGGGCGTCCTCCAGCAGCACGCCGAGCATCTCGTCCTCGTAGCGGCGGCGGTGCTCCCAGGGGTAGACGGCCAGCAGTCTCCGGTAGCGGCTCTCCAGGTCCCGGCCGGTCATCCGACGCCTCCCTCGGCGAGCAGGTCACGACGGCGCAGCCGGTTGCCGGCCGTGTTCGCGTTGTGCCGCAGACGGGCGGCTTCCTCGGCGAGCCGCTGCGCGCCCACGGCGGTGAGGCGGTAGTAGCGACGCAGCCGGGACTGCACCACCTCCTCGCGCTCGACCTCGATCAGGCCCTCGGTCCGGAGCCGGTCGAGTACGGCGTAGAGGGTGCCGGCGCGCAGCTTCACCCGGCCGTCCGAGATCTCCAGGACGTCGCCGATGACGCCGTAGCCGTGCTGTGGTGTATCGGCCAGCGCGGTGAGGATCAGGAACGTCGGTTCCGTGAGTGGTGGACTACTCATAGCATCAGCATATACCGAGGAACGGTATATACAGGCCCCTTGAATCCGAGATCGGGGGAGCGCGAAGAGTGAAGTAACTTCAAATTTGCCTTAACTGCGGCTTTTTAGTGTTGATGCACCGGGCGGCCGTCTTTAGGTTCTTCCCTGCGACAGCTATCGCACCCGTCGCGGTCGACCCGCATCCGCTGCCGGGTGACGCCGCATCATCCAAGGGAGTTCCATGGGCATCTCACGACGCTCGGTCCTCGCCTCCGCGCTGGTGGGAGCCGGCCTCGGGGGCTCGGCGTACCTGGCCGGACCGGCGTCGGCGGCCAGCGGACCGGGTGACGTCGTCGGGAAGATCACCGTCGGCTACCAGGGCTGGTTCGCCTGCGCGGGTGACGGGGCGCCGATCAACGGCTGGTGGCACTGGAGCGAGAACTGGTCCCAGTCGCCGTCGCCGAGCAACAACGTGATCAAAGGCTGGCCGGACATGCGGGAGTACACGAACGTGTACCGGACCGCGTACCCGAACTTCGGCAACGGGCAGCCGGCGACCCTCTTCTCCTCGTACGACCAGCAGACCGTCGACACCCACTTCAAGTGGATGCAGCAGTACGGCTGCGACACCGCGGCCCTGCAACGCTTCAACCCGAACAGTTCCGAGGGGCCGACCCGCGACGCCATGGCGGCCAAGGTCCGCAGCGCGGCGGAACGCACCGGGCGCAAGTTCTACATCATGTACGACGTCACGAACTGGACGAACATGCAGTCGGAGATCAAGGCCGACTGGACCGCGAAGATGTCCGTCCACACCGGATCGTCGGCGTACGCGCGACAGAACGGCAAGCCCGTCGTCTGCGTCTGGGGCTTCGGCTTCAACGACCCCGGTCGCCCGTTCGGCGCGGCGGCCTGCCTCGACGTGGTCAACTGGTTCAAGTCCCAGGGCTGCTACGTCATCGGCGGGGTGCCGACGCACTGGCGCTCCGGCAACGAGGACTCCCGGCCCGGCTTCGGTGACGTCTACCGCGCCTTCCACATGCTCTCGCCGTGGATGGTCGGGCGGATCGGCAACACCGCCGACTCGGACCGGTTCTACGCCAACGTCAACCAGGCCGACCAGGCCGACTGTGACGCGCACGGGATCGACTACCAGCCGTGTGTGCTCCCCGGCGACCTGACCGAGGGCCAGCGCGCCCACGGCGACTTCATGTGGCGGCAGTTCTACAACATGGTCCGGGTCGGCGCCCAGGGCATCTACATCTCCATGTTCGACGAGTACGGCGAGGGCAACCACATCGCCAAGAACGCCGAGAACGCCTCGATGGTGCCGGTCGGGATCACCATGCCCTCGCTCGACGAGGACGGCACCGTGTGCTCCTCCGACTACTACCTGCGGCTCACCGCCGACGGTGGCCGGATGCTCAAGAAGCAGTTGGCGCTGACCGCCACCCGACCCACCCCGCCGGTGGCCGGTGGCCCGGTCGTCGGCACCGGGATCACCCTGCGCTCGCGGGCCAACAACCTCTTCGTCTCGGCCGGTGCCGGTGGCGACTCGCCCCTGACCGCGAACGCCTCCGCCGCGGGTGCGGCCGAACAGTTCGACCGGGTGGACCTCGGCGACGGCGGTGTCGCCCTGCGCTGCCGGGCCAACGGCAAGCTGGTCACCGCCGAGGACGCGGGCAACGGCCCGCTGCTCGCGAACCGTACGGCGGCCGGGCCGTGGGAGGCGTTCGCCCTGGTGCAGAACCCGAACGGCAGCGTCAGCCTGCTCGCCCGGGTCAACAACAGCTACGTCTGCGCCGAGGGCGGCGGGACTGCGCCGCTGGTCGCCAACCGGACCGCGATCGGTGGCTGGGAACAGTTCGACCTGATCACCGTCTGACCCGCAGGCCGGACGCCCACCCCCCGGACAGGCATGGAGAGCGGCGCAGCGGGTACGCCGCACTCCAGCACCGGAGGGTGGGTGGAGATGTCGGAGGCTGACGGACCGACCATCGGCGTGATCGGGTCGTACGGCGGCCGCAACCTGGGCGACGAGGCGATCCTCACCGGCATCCTCGGTGACGTGCGCGCCGCCCGCCCGGACGCCCGGATCATCGTCTTCTCCCGTAACCCCGAGCACACCAGCCACGCCCATCCGGGTGTCGAGCCGGCGGCCTGGGACGGGATCAGGCGGGCCGACTCGGCGGCCACCGTCGCCCGCCTCGACCTGCTGATCCTCGGCGGTGGCGGGATCCTCTACGACAGCGAGGCCCGGCGTTACCTGCGGCTGGTCCTGGCCGCCCAGGAGCGGGGCCTACCGGTGTTCACGTACGCGGTGGGTGCGGGGCCGTTGACCGACTCGACCGACTGCTCGATGGTGCAACAGAGCCTGGACGGGGCGGTCGGGGTGACCGTACGCGACGACGAGTCGCAGTTGGTGCTCGAGGGCATCGGGGTGAACAGCCCGATCACGGTCACCGCCGACCCCGCCTTCCTGCTGCAACCCGAGGAGTTCCCGGTGGAGTGGCTGCGCCGCGAGGGCGTACGTCCCGGCCGCCGGCTGGTCGGCATGAGCGTGCGCGAGCCGGGGCGGGCCGCCTCCCGGCTGGACGTGGACGGTTACCACCGGCTGCTGGCCCAGATCGGCGACTTCCTGGTCCGGCGGCTGGAGGCGAACGTGCTGTTCGTCCCGATGGAGCGCGACGACATCAAGCACTCGCACGGGGTGCTGTCGCACATGACCGCCCCGGACCGGGGTCGCATCCTGCACGGCGACTACTCGCCCCGGCAACTACTGGGGCTGATGTCGCATTTCGACATGGCTGTCGGGATGCGGCTGCACTTCCTGATTTTCGCCGCCATGTCCGGCGTACCGTTCCTGCCGTTGCCGTACGCGGGAAAGGTCTTCGACTTTGCCCAGCGGATCGGTGTGCCGGCGCTCAGCGGGCTGGCCCGCGAGGTCGAGGGGCCGCTGCTGGCCGAGGTCGACCAGCTCTGGGACGAGCGGCAGGCGCGGGCCGCGGACACCGCGCGCCGGGTCGCCGAGGTACGCGCGCAGGCCCACCTCACCAGTGAACTCGTCACCCCGCTGCTGAAGGGCCTCTGACACGTTCCACGCCGGCCGGTGACGGGGGCTCAGGATGCCGGGCCGCGCCAGCGGTAGACCCAGGGTGGGCCGTCGTCCAGCACCGACTCCAGCTCGTACATCTCGGCCTTGGCCAGGCCGCCGTCGCCGAGGTGCGGGTGGACCAGCGGCGGGCGACCGTGCGCGTCCAACTCGACGGTGACCACGCCACCGTCGGCCGCCCCGCCCTCCAGCGGTACCTGTGCCGTCGCTCCCATGCCACCATCTAACCGCCGGCCGGCGTGCCCCGCAGCGGATCGCCCCGGTCCCATCGGGCCGCGCGGCGCGGCCTCAGCCGGTCAGGTCGCGGATCCAGCGCACCTCGGTCGCGCACTCCTGGTAGCCGAACCATTTGTTGATCGCGAGCATCGGTTCGTTGCCGCTGTCGTTGTTGGTGAACGCCTCGGTGTAGCCGGCCGCGCGGGCCCGGTGCAGCGAGGCGGACTTCGCCAGCTTCGCCAGGCCCCGCCGTCGGTGGACGCGCCGGGTGCCGGCCATGCCGGACATGTAGCGGCTGCCGCCATCGGTGATGGCGAGGCTGAACGCGGCCACCTCACCGTCCACGGTCACCACGGAGGTGAGTTCCCGGTCGTGCTCCGGATGCATCCAATACTGGCTCAACCACAGGTCGTAGCTGGTCGGCTCGACGTCCAGGTCGTCCGGCTCGTCCAGGGCCGCCTCGTTGTCGGCCACCCAGATACCGTGCAGGTCGTCGCCGAAGCTGGCGCCGGTGCGTACCTCGACGTCGGGCGGGCAGGGCGGCATCGGCGGCAGCGTGCCGTCGCCGAGCGCCAGCCGCTGGAAATGCGCCGAACGGCCCCGCCGGTAGCCGTTGCGCTCGGCGAACGCCATCGACCGCTCGTCATCCAGCGACCAGCAGAAGTTGGCCCGGGCGTCGAGCCCGGTCACGTACGCCTCACCGGCGGCCAGCAGCGCACGGCCGGCGCCCCGGCCCCGCCGCTCCGGGTGGACGTAGATGTTCAGGTACGCCTGACCGGGCTCGCTGCTGTCGTAGTAGATCCCGGTCCGGGCACAGCCCAGGAGCTGCCCGTCCGCCTCGGCCAGCAGCAGCCGATGGTGCTGGGTCTCGGGCGCGTTCTCCACCTGCCAACGCAGCGCCCGTGGCGTCACCACGAGGTACGGCAACGCGGCGCGCAACACCGCCGCAGCGGCCTCGGAGTCGGCCTCGGCGGTCGGGCTGTCCAGGCGGAATTCGCGGCTCGTAACACTCATGTGCTCGCACGGTACGGACGAACCAGTCGGAACGCGCGTCAATTTCGGGCGGCGACCGGCGTACGCCACACCACGTTGTCGAGCCACTCCTCGATCGCGGTGGCGACCCGGCCGAGCACCGCCGCCGAGCCGGCCAGCGGACCGGGCACGAACATCGCGTGGTCGGCGTCGGGCACCTCCAGCACGTACGGCGAGAGCTGACGGGCGAGCGCGCCGTCCCATGCCGGGTCGGCGGTGCCCCCGATCAGCAGGGCCGGCGCGGTGGCCCGACGCAGTTGCGCGGCGACCGGCTCGACGGTGAGCAGCGGGGTGAGCCAGATCGCGGGCAGCCCCCGGTCGGCGGCGAGCGGTGCGGCGTACGTGCCGAGCGACTTGCCGATCAGCAGCGGTGGGCCGCCGGCCGCCTCGGCGGGCAATGTGTCCAGCACCGGTGACACGTGTGCGCCGACCCAGTCGAAGCGCTCGTCCGGCGGCACCTGCCTCGGCTCACCGTTCCAGGAGATCGGATGCTGGCGGGCGCCGCGGGCCTCCACCGCGTCCGCGGCGTACATCAGCAGGGGCGCCTGCAGCCCGTAGCCGCCGCCGGGGATGAGGACGGCGTTGCGCTGGTTCGTCGACTCGGTCACCCGGCCGAGGCTAGCCGGGCGGTGCCGGCGCTGGGGGGCGAAGCCGGCCGGCTGGGGTCCGGTGGACAGGCCCGGCGGAGAGGCGGGTTACACCGGACCGTCCGTCCGTCGGGGTGGGTCCGCCGGCTGACTAGCCTGGGGTGTTAGGAAGGGACCTTCCTGCACCGAAAACGACGGGAGGGGGCCCTTCCTTGCGGGTGATCCACGGGCTTTGGCTGCGCGGTGGGCGGCTGGCGCTCTGGGGAGAGGACTCGACCCTGGTCGCGCCGGAGGGGCGGCGGTCGGGTCGGCCACCGAGGGAGCGGGCGCATCCGTTCGCCGCCGGTCACGCCGTGCTGGCCGAGGTGCTCGACGAGGTTGCCGCGAAGGCCGCGACCAGCACCGCGCTGCTCACCCTGCCGACCCGCGCCGGCCTGCCGGTCGACTCGCCGGAACTGGTCCGGGCCGACGGTGCCGAGCCGGTTCGCGGGAGCCTCACCCTGGCCGGTTGGCGGGTGCCGACCCTGGAGTACGACGCCGACCACGCCCTGCCGGTGCTGCTGGCCCTGGCCGACGACCCGACCGTGGTCCGGGGCGGCACGCTGCGGCTGGTCGAGGAACTGGCCGGGTTCGCCGCCGACCTGGTCAGCCGGGGCCGCACCCTGCCCGGCGTACTCATCGGCACCGACGGTGACGGCACGGCCACCGCCGTCTGGCGTCCGCTGCTCACCGGGGCGGACGCGGCCCGGGTACCGGCACTGGCGATGGCGCTGCCCCCGGCGGCGCGGGCGGCCGAACCCGACGTTTCCGTTGCCGTGCTCGTCGCCGACGCCCTGGACACGCTCACCGACGCCGCCGCCCGTACCGCGCTGGAGGGCGTACGCCTGATCGACTCGCGTGCCACCGGTGTGTCGGTGGGCGTACGGGCCTGGTTGCGGGCACTCACCGGGCGGCAGCGCCGGTTCGACATCGCACCCGACGCGTTCGGCACCCTGACCACGGAACTCGACCAGTGGCAGCGCGACGCCGCCGGCAGTCCCGTACGCGCCTGCTTCCGGCTGGTCGAGCCGCCGCCGCCGGACCCGGACGAGATAACTGCCGAGCCGGTGGACGGGGTCGGTATCGAGGTGGACGCGGGCGGCGGCTGGCGGGTCGAGTTCGCGCTCCAGTCGGCCGACGAGCCGAGCCTGGTGGTCGGTGCGGACCGGATCTGGCAGTCCCGGGGCGGCCTGCGGGCGCTGGCCCGGCACCTCGACGCGCCACAGGAGACGTTGCTGGCGGAGTTGGGCCGAGCCAGCCGGCTCTGGCCGGAGCTGACCGACGCGCTGCGTACGGCCGCGCCGGACGGTTTGGAGCTGGACACCGAGGGGGCGCACCGGTTCCTGCGCGACGGGGCCCCGGTGCTGCACGCGGCCGGCTTCGGGGTGCTGCTGCCGTCGTGGTGGTCCCGGCCCAGCGCCCGGCTCGGTGCCAGGTTGCAGGCGAAGAGCCGGACCGCGCCGGGCACCGTCGCCGCGCGCAGCTCGCTCGGCCTGGACGCGCTGGTCGACTACAAGTGGGAGCTTGCCCTCGGCGACCAGCCGCTGTCCGGCCGGGAACTGCGCGACCTGGCCAAGCTCAAGACCCCGCTGGTACGCCTGCGCGGGCAGTGGGTCGAGCTGGACGCCCGCCGGCTGGCGGCAGGGCTCCGGCTGCTCCGGGACAGCGGTGAGTTGACCGTCGCCGACCTGCTGCGCCTGGGGTTGGAGAGCGCCGACGAGCCGGACGCGCTGCCGGTGCTGACGGTCGGCGCCGACGGGCCGCTCGGTGACCTGCTCGCCGGGCAGGCCGAGCGGCACCTGACCCCGCGCGACGAGCCGGAGGGGTTCCGGGGCACGCTGCGGCCGTACCAGAAGCGGGGTTTGGCCTGGTTGGTGTTCCTCCAGTCGCTCGGCCTCGGCGGGGTGCTCGCCGACGACATGGGGCTGGGCAAGACCGTGCAGTTGCTGGCGTTGCTCGCCGGGGACGGGCCGACCGACGGGCCGACGCTGCTGGTCTGCCCGATGTCGCTGGTCGGCAACTGGCAGCGGGAGGCGGCGAAGTTCGCGCCGGAGTTGCGCGTACACGTGCATCACGGTGCCGAGCGGGCGCGCGGCGAGACGTTCACCGCGGCGGTGCGCGCCGCGGACCTGGTCCTGACCACCTACTCGGTCGCGGCCCGGGACGCGGCGGCGCTGGCCGAGGTCGACTGGCACCGGCTGGTGGTGGACGAGGCGCAGGCGATCAAGAACGCGGCGACCCGGCAGGCCGCCGCGGTCCGCGCGCTGCCCGCCCGGCACCGGATCGCGGTCACCGGTACGCCGGTGGAGAACCGGCTCGCCGACCTGTGGTCGATCATGGAGTTCGCCAATCCCGGCCTGCTCGGCACCGCCTCGGCGTTCCGCAAGCGGTACGCGGTGCCGATCGAGCGGCACGGCGACGACGACGCGGCCCAGCGGTTGCGCCGGTTCACCGGCCCGTTCGTGTTACGCCGCACCAAGACCGACAAGTCGATCATCTCGGACCTGCCGGAGAAGCTGGAGATGGAGGTGCTCTGCAACCTCACCGCCGAACAGGGCTCGCTCTACCAGGCGGTGGTCGACGACATGATGGCCAAGATCGAGTCCAGTACGGGGATCGAGCGGCGGGGCCTGGTGCTGGCCACGATGACCAAGCTCAAGCAGGTCTGCAACCACCCGGCGCAACTGCTGCGCGACGGTTCCGCGCTGACCGGCCGGTCGGGCAAGCTCGCCCGGCTGGAGGAGATCGTGGACGAGGTGCTGGCGGCGGGGGAGAAGGCCCTGCTGTTCACCCAGTACGCCGAGTTCGGCAACATGCTCCGGGCGCAGCTCTCGGCCCGGCTCGGCCGGGAGGTGCTCTACCTGCACGGCGGCATCGGCAAGGCCGAACGGGACACCCTGGTGACCCGGTTCCAGTCCGACGACGGCCCGCCGCTGTTCGTACTGTCGATCAAGGCCGGCGGGACCGGGTTGACCCTCACCGCAGCCAACCACGTGGTGCACGTGGACCGGTGGTGGAACCCGGCGGTCGAGGACCAGGCCACCGACCGGGCGTTCCGGATCGGCCAGCGCCGCGCGGTGCAGGTACGCAAGTTCGTCTGCGCCGGCACGGTCGAGGAGAAGATCGCTGCGATGATCAACGAGAAGCGCGGTCTGGCCGCGAAGATCGTCGGTACCGGCGAGCAGTGGGTGACCGAGCTGTCCACCTCCGAGCTGCGCGGCCTGTTCGCCCTGGAAGCCGGGGCGGTGGCCGAATGACCGAGCAGAGCGGTGAGGCCGGCGGGCGCGAGCCGGACAGTAGAGCCCGCGCCGGACGGTTCGCCGACTACGGGCGGCCGCGCAAGGTCGACGGCGGGCTGCGGGCGCGTACGGCCAGGGGCTCGATCGGCGCGTCCTGGTGGTCCCGACGGTTCGTCGACGTACTGGAGTCGTTCGCGCTCGGCACCAGGCTCACCCGTGGCCGGTCGTACGCCCGCGCCGGGCAGGTGCTGTCGCTGGAGGTCACGCCCGGGCTGGTGACGGCGGTGGTGCAGGGCTCCCGGCCGAAGCCGTACCAGGTGACGGTGCGGCTGCACCCGTACCCGGAGCCGGTGTGGACCCGGATCGAGACGGTGCTCGCCGGTCAGGCGCTGTTCAGCGCCCAACTGCTGGCCGGCGACCTGCCACCGGAACTGGAACGGGTGTTCGCCGAGGCGGACGCGCCGCTATTCCCGAGCGTGATCGACGACCTGACGATGCGCTGCAACTGCCCGGACTTCGCCGTGCCGTGCAAGCACCTCGCCGCCTCGTTCTACCTGCTCGCCGAGGCGTTCGACGCGGACCCGTTCCAGTTGCTGCACTGGCGTGGGCGTACCCGGGCCGAACTGCTCGACCGGCTACGCGAACTGCGTGCCGCACAGCCGTCCGTCGAGCCGGGTGGCCCGTCCGACGAGCACGCCGACCCGGTGCCGGCCGAGCCGCTGCCCGGACTGGAACGGCCGGCGGGTGCGGTGCCGGTCGCCGGAGCCGGACTGGCCCTGGCCGACCTGCCCGACCTCGTACCGGCCGCGGCGGTCGCCCGCTACTGGCAATCACCGGTTCCGCTGCCGGATCCGGTGCCGATCCTGGCCACCGAACCCGACCTGCTGCTGCGCCAACTCGGCGCCCCGGGTGCCCCGATCGGCGGCCCCGGGCTGGTCGAGCGGCTACGGCGGGCGTACGACCGCTTCGGTGAGCCCGCACCGTGACCCCGGCGAGGAAGGGACCCTGGTCATCGGAATCCGATGTGGAAGGGGCCCTTCCCAACCCGGTCCGGCCGGGTGCATCGCGAGCTGGCACGGGTGACGCCGGGTCAATGGTGCAACCGGCGGACCCGCCAGGCCAGCACGCTGGCGGCGGCGAGCACGACCGGCGCTATCACGGCCGCCAACCAACCGCCGATGACAACCACGGCCGGTACGGCGCTCCAGAGCACGACGGTCAACAGGAGCAGAAGTCTGCCCCGGCGATGCTGGGCACGATCACTGAGCCGGGCGACGAAGTCCGGGTCGCTGATTCTCAGCTGGCGGGTGATCTCGTCGAACCGACGCTGATCCTCTTTGCTGAGCATGGCGGCAGCCTTCCCCTCACGCGTCAACTGTCCGGGGCGGGGATACCCGATCCGTGGCCGCTCTCACTCCCGCTCCGGATCGCCTGCGTTCCAGCGCTCGGATTGACGCAGGTTTTACTTATTCCCACCTTAAGTTTGTCTTTACCGCCGAATCCCCGTCCGTGCTACGCGCAGGTTACGCACCCCACCGTAAGCGCCGGCCCGGTGACATCGGTGCTGCTGGCGGCCGTTGCCGTGCGCCCCGGTCGAAACCGCGCGCCGGTGATTCCCCTTCAGGGTTGCTTAAGTCGCTGCTGGAGGGCGGTTTCGGCGACCTTGAAGCGGATCGGCGCCTTGGTTACTTTGCCGTAGCAACCCCCTTAGTAACCGCCGCCGGATCACCGCCCCTGCCGTTCACGCGGCTGAATCCGGCGCGCCTCAGCAGACGGATTGGTACATGGCTGACCAGAATGTGCCACCACGCCGATCGCGTGACGACAGCCCTTGGGACGGTCGACCCCAGCCCGGCGCCGACGGATACCGGGCCGCGCCCGGCCAGTCCGCGTACGGCCGCCCGGCCCCCGGATCCGACGCGTACCCGGACGCGCGCTACCCGCAGTCGGCGGGTCACCAGCAATACCCCGGTTACCCCCAGCCGGGTCACCCGCAGCGCGGACAGCAGCACCCCGACCAGTACGTGGACCAGTGGACCCAGCAGCACCGGGCGGGTGGCACCGCCCACCGCGGTCCGCAGTGGGTCGGTCCGGAGGGGCTGGAGCCGCAGGGCCGCGACCCGTACGCCGATCCGTCGCAGCTTCCCGACCTGGACGACGACGGTGAACCGGGCAAGCGCAACGTCGGGCGTCGCCGGGCGCTGGTCGCGCTGACCGGTGCGGCCGCGGTGGTGGCCGGTGCCGGTGCGATCGCGATGGCCTCGCGCGGCACCGAACTCGGCGACAAGATCCTTGGCAACACCCCGTTCGGCGGCGGCAACGGCAACGCGACCGCGGCCGCGATCACCGACGGCACCGCCGACCGCCCCAGCGGACAGCAGCCGAGCACGGTGCGTACCTACACCGAGCAGAACGAGAGCTACATGGGCTCCCGTGCCGGCGCGGAACTGAAGAAGAACGCGCCGGCCAGCGGTCGTACCCTCGCCGGCCCGGCCTCCGCAGCGGCCGCGACCGAGGTCACGGTCAAGACGGTGCTGGCCAAGGACCCGATCCGGCACCTCGCCACCCGGGCCACCTTCGGCGCCACCCCCAAGGTGCTCGCCGAGATCAAGACCATGGGTATCGACGAGTGGCTGCGCTGGCAGCTCGAACCGGAGAAGATCGCGCCGACCAAGGCCGAGCTGAAGCTCTCCGAGCTGCCCACCCTGAACATGTCGATCAAGCAGCTCCGGGAACGCCGCGAGACGGTCAAGGACGTCGACAACTCCGACCACGAGTTCGTCTGGGCGTCGGTCGCCCGCCAGATCTGGTCCGACCGGCAGCTCTTCGAGGTCATGGTCGACTTCTGGAACGACTTCCTGCACGTCGCCGCGTACTTCGACGGCGGTGACATCACCCGGTCGACGTTCGACCGGGACGTCATCCGCAAGCACGCGCTGGGCAACTACGCGGACATGCTGATCGCCGCCAACACCCACCCCGCGCTGATCGTCTACCTGAACCAGAACGAGTCGCACAAGGACGCGATCAACGAGAACCTGGCCCGGGAGAACCTGGAGCTGTACTCGGTCGGCGTCGACGGCGGCTACACCGAGATGGACGTACGGCAGGCCGCGATGCTCCAGACCGGTCTCGGCGTCGACAAGGACGAGTACGTCTACCGCGCCAACCGGCACTACGTCGGCAAGGTCAGCATCCTCGGCTTCAACAGCGACAACAACTCCGCCGAGGGCGGCGAGGCGGTGATCAAGGCGTACCTGAAGCACCTCGCCCTGCACCCCTCGACCGCGAACTACATCGCGCAGAGCCTGGCCACCCGGTTCGTCTCGGACACCCCGCCGAAGTCCCTGGTCGAGCGGCTGGCCAAGACGTACACGGCCAACAAGGGTGCGATCAAGCCGACCCTGATGACGCTGTTCAGCTCCACCGAGTTCTGGGGCGCGGTCGGCCAGAAGGTACGCCGCCCGATGGAGTACCTGGTCGCCACGTACCGGGTGCTCGGCATGCAGCCGGACCCGTCGCCGGACTACCAGAAGCGGGCCGACCTTAAGCGCACCCCGTTCGCCGACGGGCTGAACCAGATCAAGAACAAGATGGAGGAGCTGGGCCAGTTCCCCGCCGGCCTCTCCACCCCGAACGGCTACCCGGACGTCTACGTCGCCTGGACCTCCGCCGGGACCATGGTCAACGGCTGGAACGAAGCCCACGACGTGATCAACGGCAACCGGAAGGTCTTCTCCTACACCAAGCCGGACAAGCTGGTGGCGGCCCCGCCGGCCACCGCGGGCGCCTACCTCGACGCCCTGTCGCTGCGGCTGGTGCACCAGAAGCTGACGGACAAGGAAAAGTCCCTGATTCTCGGCATCGCCGGGGTGACCGCCGACGCGAAGGTCGACGCCACGTTCAACGGCGCGATCACCGCCATCGCGCGGGCGCTTCTCGCCTCCCCCCAGCACCACCTCCGGTGAGCTAACAGTGGAGAAGACTGTGCACTCGTACCCCCTGCACCCCGACTGCCCCGACCTGCGGCGTCTCGCCCCGAACCGGACCGAGGCCGTGCTGCGCGCCGAGCACGCCGCGGTGACGGCCGAGAACGCCGCCGTACGCGAGCAGTTCCTCAACCTGTCCGAAGTGGAAGAGGCCCAGCAGGACGGGCGCGGCGTCACCCGCCGTACGTTCGTCGCCGGTGCCGCCGCCACGGTGACCGCCCTGGCCACCACCCAGTTCGTGTCGACCCAGGCATCGTTCGCCGCCACCCCCGGCGGCACGCTGATCCACGTCTTCCTCTACGGCGGGCTGGACGGGCTGAGCCTGGTCGCACCGGACAACGACCCGGTGCTCAGCAAGGCCCGGCCCGACCTGCTGCTCGGCACCGACTCGCTCGCCCTGGACCGAGGCTTCAAGCTGACCAGTGCGTTCGCGCCGTTGCAGAAGTTCCTCGACGCCGGTCAGCTCGGTTTCGTGCCGGCCGCCTCCGACCCGCGGGTGTCGCGCAGCCACTTCCAGGCCGCGGACGCCTGCAACCTCGGTGGCCTGCCGAACGAGACCGGTGGCCGGGGCTGGCTGGACAGCCTGGTCGACGCCCTTGGGCCGGGTACCGCGTTCCGCAGCGTCGGCGTCGGCAGCACGCTGCCGCGCTCGCTGGTCGGCAACAACGGCGCGCTGTCGCTGAACAACGTCGGCTCGCTCGGCTTCAACGGCGACGGCCGGTTCAAGGACGCCACCGCCAGGGCCATCCAGGGCCTCTTCACCGGGATCAACCACCCGGTGGAGGAGTCGGTGATCGCCGGGCTGGGCGCGCTGAAGACCGCGCAGCAGCTCGCCGCGAAGCCGTACACCCCGGCCGAGGGGGCCGAGTACACCGGCGTCGGCAACTCGTTCCGTACCCTGGCCCAGCTCATCAAGGGCGGCGCCAACGTACGCGTGGCGACCATCGGCATGGGCGGCTACGACACCCACGAGAACCAGGGCACGGCCAAGGGCGGCCAGCTACACAACCGGCTGGGCGAGCTGGCCAAGGGCATGGCGGCGTTCTTCACCGACCTCGGACCGCTGGCCGCCGACGTCACGATCATGGTCAGCAGCGAGTTCGGTCGCCGGGTCGCCTCGAACAGCGGCGGCACCGACCACGGCCACGGCGGCGTGGTCACCATCCTGTCCGGCAAGAAGCTGGCCAGTTCGCTGCTCGGCAACTGGAACGGGCTGGACAAGCTCGACAGCGGTGACGTGCCCGAGTACAACAACATGTTCAACGTGTACGGGTCGGTGGCACAGGGCCGCTTCAACCTGACCGACGCCGAGGTGAAGAAGATGTTCCCCCGTCAGACATTCACCCCGGTCAAGCTGTACGCGTGACAAACCGGTCGACCTCGACTGGCCACCGTTCCGAGGACTACTCCCGGGACGGTGGCCAGCAGCCGTACGTCCGCGTCTACGCCGACGACGCCCGCTGGACCGACGACACCCGGGACGCCGACCAGCGCCGATCCGCCGAGCAGCGCCGAGGGCAGCAGACCCGGCCGGCGCGGTCCGACCCGCCTGCCGCCGTACCGAACGAGGTGCCGGAGCAGCGCGGGCCGGTGGGCCGGTGGCTGGTCGTACTCCTGCTCTGGGTGGGGCTGCTGGCCGCGGTGGTGCCGTGGTGGTTGGACACCGAGCCCGGCGCGGTGAACAGCGAGCACGCCGCCCTCACCGCCGCCGGCCGGATCAGCGGCCTGATCGCCGGTTACCTGCTGCTGGTGCAGGTGCTGCTGATGAGCCGGCTGCGGTCGCTGGAGCGGTGGATCGGTGCCGAGCAGCTCAGCCGGTGGCACCGCGACATCGGCGGCACCGTGTTCGTCGCGGTGCTGGCGCACGTCGGGCTGATCCTCGCCGGCTACGCCGGCCTGGAACGCAAGACGCTGCTCGCCGAGGCGACCACGCTGCTGCGCGACTACGAGGACATGCTCGCCGCGTTCGGCGCCGCCGCCATCATCGTGCTGCTCGGCTTCACCGGCATCCGGTTCGTACGCAACGCGCTGCCGTACGAGTTCTGGTACTACCTGCACCTGAGCAGTTACGCCGTACTGCTGCTCGGCTTCGGCCACCAGTTCACGTACGGCCAGCAGTTGTTCCGGCCCGGACCGGTGCGGACCGGTTGGATAGCCGTGTACGTCCTGGTCATCGCGGCCGTGCTCTGGGGTCGGGTGATCGCCCCGCTGTGGCTGAACCTGCGCTACCGACTCCGGGTCGCCGACGTGGTGGCGGAGAGCCGGGACACCATCTCGATCTACCTGACCGGGCGGAACCTCGACCGGTTGCAGGTGCTCGCCGGCCAGTTCTTCCGCTGGCGGTTCCTGTCCGCCGGGCGCTGGTGGCAGTCGCACCCGTTCTCGCTCTCCGCCGCGCGCAACGGCCGCTGGCTGCGGCTGACCGTCAAGGTGGTCGGCGGGCACACCGCCGAACTGCGGCGGCTGCGTCCCGGCACCCGGGTCTGGGCCGCCGGCCCGTCCGGTACGTTCACCGCCGCGCACCGGGTCGCGGAGCGGTCGCTGCTGATCGCCGGGGGGAGCGGGATCTCGCCGATCCGGGCCCTGCTGGAGGAGTTGCCGCCCGGTGCCGCGTTGATCTACCGGGCCAGCACCCCGGACGACCTGCTGCTCCGGCGCGAGCTGGACTGGCTGGCCGAGGCCCGTGGCACCGAGATGTGGTACGTGCTCGGTTCCCGTGACGACCCCGGTCCGCAGCAGATCTTCACCGCCCGTGGCCTGCGCCGGCTGGTGCCCGACGTGACCGAGCGGGACGTCTACCTCTGCGGGCCGGCGGGTCTGGTCCGCGAGTCGGTGAAGGCGCTGCGCCGTGCCGGGGTGCCGCGCCGGCAGATCCACCTGGCCACGTTCGAACTCTGACGGAGGTTGCACCGTTGCGTCGCGCCATTCTCGGCATCACCGGCCTCGCCGCGAGCACCACCCTGCTGGTGGTGCTCAAGGGCGGGCCGGCGACGACCGCGACCGCCCAGGACGTACCGGTCGGGACGGCGGGCGCGTCGACCGACCCGAGTGCCGGCGCGCCGCCGGAGCCGACCCCGGACCCGGCCGGCGGCGGTGCACAACCGACCCCGTCCGGTGCCGCGCCGGGCAAGCCGGGTGCGCCGAGCGGGTCGCCCGGAAAGTCCCCGTCGAAGACCCCGACCGGCAAGTCCACGTCGAAGGCGCCGACCGGTGGGGGAGCGACCACCACCAAGGCGCCGCCGCCGGCCAGCGGGCCGCGCAAGATCGACGGTTCGGTCACGCCCGCGGCCGACTTCGGCCTGGTCCAGGTGCAGATCACCGTCTCCGGCGACCGGGTCACCAACGTCATCGCGCTGGAACTGCCGGGCGAGACGGCCACCTCGGAGGGGAACAGCGACCGGGTGGACCGGGCCTACAGCGGAACGGGCGGGCAGGCGGTCACGGCGGCGAACCAGGGCCGGCTGCCGGACACGGTCAGCGGCGCGACCGCGACCAGTTCGGCGTACCGGCGGTCGTTGCAGGCCGCCCTGGACAAGATGTGAGGTCGGCGTGACCAGCGTACGGACCAGGCCGGGGCTGCGCCGGGTCGAGTTCGTCATGGGTACGGCGATCAGCCTCGACCTCGCCGACGACCTGCCCCCGGAGCGTCTCGACCAGCTCGCCGAGCAGGTTTTCGGCTGGATGCGCGAGGTCGACCAGCGGTTCAGCACGTTCAAGGCCGACAGCGAGGTGAGCCGGTTCGACCGGGGCGAGGTGCTGCTCTGCGACGCGTCGGCCGACCTGCGGGCCACCCTGGAACGCTGCGCCGACCTGTGGGGCGACACCGACGGTTTCTTCGACGCGTACGCCACCGGTCGGTTCGACCCGTCCGGCTTCGTCAAGGGCTGGTCGGCCCAGGTCGCCTCGGACCGGCTGGTGGCCGCCGGGGCACCGAACCACTGCGTCAACGCCGGTGGTGACGTACGGGTACGCGGCCGGTCCAGTTCCGGTGAGCCGTGGCGGGTCGGGGTGCAGGACCCGTGGGACCCGAGCCGGGTGGCGCTGGTGCTGCACGGCACCGACCTGGCGGTCGCCACCTCCGGCGTCTACGAGCGGGGGCACCACGTGGTCGATCCGCGCCGGGGCACACCGGCACGGGGCCTGCGTTCGGTGACGGTGGTCGGCACCGACCTCGGCACCGCCGACGCGTACGCGACCGCGGCGCTGGCGATGGGGCAGGCCGGAGTGGGCTGGCTCGGCCGGTTGTCCGGGTACGAGTGGGCCGTGGTCACCGACGACCGGCGTACGCCCCGGTCCGACCGCCTGCCGATCACGGACTGACGTACGTGGTGGGCCGGGTCAGCGCACGGGGCGGTGGGTGCCGGCCGGTCGGGAGCCGGTCGGCCGCGGGCCGCCGGGGCGGGATCCCTTCGGTCGGGTCCCCGCCCACCGGCACGGCGGTGAGCCGGTGGCCGGCTCCGCCCCGTCCATACCGCCGGCTGCCGGCAGCGTCTCGTCAGTTCGCATTTCATCCCCCGTGTGCGCGCCGGCTCGGTTTGCCTCTTGCGGTCCCGACCTCGGCTGTGCTACCTGCGTTAACGACCGCGACCTCGGTGGGTCGCTGCATGCCGCGCGCCGACTCGCCGGTACCGGCGCGGGAGCCGGGCGCCACGCGGTGCGGTGGTTCAGTAGCCGCGCCGGGGGGCGGGCAGCCGGCCGGGCAGCAGGGCGACCGGGATCGCCGGGGTGTGCGCCTGCAACGCGTCGACCAGCAGTTCCTGTACGGCGTACGAGTCGGGCAGTTGCCAGCGGGCTTCCTCCGGCGGCACCACCCAGCGCACGGTTCCCTCGGGCAGCCGGGTCGGCGGGGCGGGGATCCAGGAGCCGGGACCGTGCCGGACCACGTACAGGCACTGGTCGAGTTCCGGTCGGAGCGGGTCGCCGGGGCGGACCAGGAACATCCACCGCCCGCCGGGGGTGAGCGCGACCGGCCCGCGTACGCCGTCGTGGCCGGGGATGGTGACGCCGGGGTGCGGCCGACAGGCGTCGAGTACGTGCCGGCCGAGGTACGCCGGCACCTCCAGCACGTCGAAGGTGTAGCCGGTGGCGAGCAGTACGGCGTGCGGTCGTACCCGCCACCAGGCGCCGACCCGGGCGGGGTCGGAACTGGCGGCTCCCTCCCACTCCTCCAGCGCCGGGTGGCAGCCGGTGGTGGGGCAGCCGGCCCGGCCGCAGACGAAGCGCTGCCGGTTGAGGAAGGCGCCGGGGGTCACCTCCCAGCCGTGCATGGCGTACCGGACGGCCACGCGCCTCAGGCGTACCCGTTCCAGCGTGGTCAGGCGGGTGATGGGCGGTCGGGTAGTCCCCCACATGGCACGCAGCTCCTTTCGAGGTCGATCAAGGTGAGATCGATGGGGTGGCGCCGTCACCGGCGCCGGGCGTATTCGTTGCTCCTGGCATAAAGCCACTTGCAACTTGCATCGAAAAGTACGAGCACCAAACGGGGGTCAGACGCACAGAATGTGCGACCGACACATAGCGAACAAAACGCACAATGGATCTCGTACGGCAATGAAGCGTACATCTGAAAAGTGAGCCCGATACATACCCGACAGAGCTCGACCGGCCCGGACCGCCGGCATGGCAAAGGGGAGGAACGGACGTGGACGAGCTGCCCATCGGGCGCCGCGTCGCCTATTGGCGTGGTCGACGCAAGTTGTCCCAGCAGGTCTTCGCCGACCGCCTCGGCAAGTCCAAGAGCTGGGTCGACAAGGTCGAACGCGGCGTACGCCGACTGGACAAGTTCTCCGTCCTGTACGAGATCGCCGACGTGCTCACCATCGACGTCCAGCTCCTGCTCGGCAAGGACCCGGAACGGCGTACCGATGCCCTGAACTGCATCGACGAGGTCGAGGTCGAGGAGATCCGGGCCGCGCTGGAGCGGTACGTCTCGATGAGCAAGTACTTCGACGCGCAGGTGGTCCCGCCGCCCCTGCCGGAGTTCCGCAAGGCGGTCAGCCACGCCTGGCTGACCTACCAGTACGCCCGCTACGGCGTACTGACCCGGGCGCTGCCGAAGCTGCTGCGCGACGCGCAGGCGGCGGACGCGTACTACACCGGTGACGACGGACAGCTCGCCGCGAGCCTGCTCGGGCAGGTCTACCAGATCGCCTCGTCGGCCCTGCGCAAGCTGGGTGAGCACGAGCTGGCCTGGCTCGCCGCCGACCGCTCGATGGCCGTCTCCGTACGCGCCGACGACCAGTTGCTGGCCGGGGTGGCCACGTACCGGGTCGGCAACGCGCTGCTCGCCCTGGGTCGGGCCCGCTCGGCGCTGGAGGTCAACGTCAACATCGCCAACCGGCTGGCCCCCGGCGGCACCAACGGCGCCGACCCGGACCGGCTCTCGGTCTACGGCATGCTCCTGCTCCAGGGCGCGATGGCCGCCGCCCGGCTGGGCGACAACGCCACCGTGCGGGACCTGATCCGGGGCGCCGAGGAGGCGTCGAACGCGCTCGGCTCGGACCAGAACTACTACTGGACCAGTTTCGGCCCGACCAACCTCGAACTGCACCGGGCGGCGGCGGCGGTGGAGTTGGGCGAGGGCCGGCAGGCGGTCGAGACCCACGAGCAGCGGATCGACAAGCGCAGGTTCGCCGCCCTGCTGCCCGAGCGGCGGGCCCACCACCTGCTCGACATCGCCCGCGGCTTCGCCCAGATCGGGGACGTGAGCAGCGCGGGGGAGATGCTGGTCGACGGCGACCGGCTGGCCCCCTCGGAGATCCGCTGCCGGCCGATCGCGCACGAGGTGATGTCCGACATCCTCCGTCGCACACGTGGTGCGCCGCCTGCGCCGATTGCAGAGTTGGCTGAGCACATGGGTGTCGGCATATGAGTGGGTTGGTGGCCGGATGACCGGGCTGGCCCAGCGCAGAGTCCTTTACGTGATCGCCTGTGGGTCCCCGCTGGCCCGCAACGTCGACCGGCTGGTGGCTCTCGCCCAGCAGGACGGCTGGGTGGTCTGCGTGGTGAGTACGCCGGACGGGCGGAAGTTCGTCGACGTACCGGCGATCGAGGAGCAGACCGGTTATCCGGTCCGTTCGACGTACAAGTCTCCGGGTGACCCGGACCTGCTGCCGCCGGCCGACGCCATGATCGTCGCGCCGGCCACGGTCAACACGGTCAACAAGTGGGCGGTCGGCATCACCGACAGCCTCGCCCTGGGCTTGTTGATCGAGGGACAGGGCCTGGGGCTGCCGATCGTGGCGATGCCGTTCACCAACGCCGCGATGGCCACCCACCCGGCCTTCCGGACCAGCCTGGACCGGTTGCGCGGCTGGGACGTGACGGTGCTGTTCGGTGACGACGTGCTGCCGCCGTTCGCCCCCGGCAGCGGTGCGCACTACCTCGACCAGTACCCCTGGGAGCTGGGGCGCGACGCCCTGCGGGCCCGATGCGCGGTCAACGGCCGCCCCGGCTGAGCGGGCCGACCGGCCCGGTGGCCGCCCAGGGGAGTGCACGGGTGACAGCGGTCGGGCCGGTCCGACCGGTCCGACCGGCCGGGCCGATCGAGCCGGCACCACGGCCGACGGGCCGGCGCCGGTAAGCTGGGCCGCCGTGGGAACAACTGGATCCGAGACGTCGAGCGTGGCCGAACTGGTGGCCGCGCTGGACCGTCGTTACCCGCCGGCCTGGGCCGAGCAGTGGGATCGGGTCGGGTTGGTGCTCGGCGACCCCGCGGCGCCCGTACGCCGGGTCGCCTGCGTGGTCGACTGCGTGCCGGAGACCGTGGCCGAGGCGCTGGCGCGGGGGGCGGACATGATCGTCGCCCACCATCCGCTGCTGCTGCGTGGGGTGTCGTCGGTCGCGGCGACCACGTACAAGGGTCGGATCGTGCACCAGTTGATCAAAAACGACGTCGCCCTGTACGTCGCGCACACCAACGCCGACGTCGCCCACCCGGGCGTCTCCGACGCGCTCGCCGCCCGGCTGGGCCTCATCGACCTGCGCCCGCTGCGTCCGGCGACCGGGCCGGCGGCCGGAGCGGGACGGGGCGCCGGGCGGATCGGCCGGCTGCCCCGACCGATGACACTGACCGACCTGACCCGGTACGCGGCCGACGCGCTGCCGCCCACCACCTGGGGCGTACGCGCCGCCGGTGACCCGGACCGGGTGATCCACACCATCGCGGTCAGCGGCGGCGCGGGCGACGGTTACCTCGGGGACGCGCGTGCCGCCGGGGTGGACGCCTTCCTCACCGCGGACCTGCGTCACCACCCCGCCAGCGAACATCTCGCCGAGGGCGGTCCGGCACTGCTGGACGCCGCCCACTGGGCCACCGAGCGTCCCTGGTTGGATGACCTCGCGACCCACCTGCGGGAACACCTGCCCGTCAGCGCGTACGTGTCCGACCTGGACACCGATCCGTGGACGGTCCGGGCCGGATCGCCGTCGCACGGCGCCCCCGCATCACCCGTCACCCCCGTACCTTCGCCTGTGGCCGCCGTATCTCCCGTGCACGCCGCATCCCCCGTGGACAAGGAGCACCTTCTGTGAAGGCCAACCCGCAAGAGCAGCGTCGCCTGCTGGACCTGCAAGCGATCGACACCCAGCTCGCCCAGCTCGCGCACCGGCGCCGTACCCTGCCGGAGCACGCGGAGCTGGAGGCGCTGGCGCGGCAGCTCTCCGCGCTCGAGGACGAGCGGGTACGCGCCCAGGTGGCGGTCGACGACCTCGACCGGGACATCAACCGGATGGAAAAGGACATCGACCAGGTCCGGGCCCGCAAGGACCGGGACCAGGCGCGGCTGACCGTGGGTTCCGGCCCGGCCCGCGAGCTGGAGGCGTTGCAGCACGAGCTCAACTCGCTCAACCGGCGGCAGAGCGAGCTGGAGGACACCGAGCTGGAGCTGATGGAGCAGCGGGAAACCGCCCAGGGTGTGCTGGACGGGATCCTGGAGCGGTTGGCCACCACCCGGGAGACGCGCGAGGCGACCGAGCAGCGGCGTACCCAGTCGCTGGCCGACATCGCCAAGGAGGAGGAGTTCAAGGTCGGCGCCCGGCAGCCGCTCGCGGCGGACCTGCCGGCCGACCTGGTGACCCTCTACGACAAGATCCGCGAGACGTCCGGCGGGCTCGGTGCCGCGCTGATGACGCATGGCCGGTGCGGCGGCTGCCGGCTGGAGCTCTACGGCGCCGACCTGGCCCGGATCAAGGCGGCGGCGCCGGACGAGGTGGTGCGCTGCGAGGAGTGCCGGCGGATCATGGTCCGGACCGCCGAGTCGGGGTTGTGACCGTGTCCGCCCGCCGTCCGGGGCTCGCGGATCGGGTGCTCGGGTGAGCCGCCGGCTGCGGGTGGTGATGGAGGCCGATGGCGGGGCGCGGGGCAACCCGGGCCCGGCCGGCTTCGGCGCGGTGGTCCGGGACGCCGAGTCCGGCGAGGTCCTGGCCGAGCGGTCCGAGTCGATCGGGGTGGCGACCAACAACGTCGCCGAGTACCGGGGCCTGATCGCCGGCCTGGAGGCCGCCGTCGAGCTGGGGGCCGCCGAGATCGACGTACGGATGGACTCCAAGCTGGTCGTCGAGCAGATGTCCGGCCGCTGGCAGATCAAGAACCACGGGCTGCGCCCGCTGGCGGCGCAGGCGGCCACCCTGGTCCGCAAGTTCGAGTCGGTGCGGTACCAGTGGATTCCGCGCGACCAGAACCGGCACGCGGACGCGCTGGCCAACGCGGCGATGGACCTGGCGGCGGGCAAGCCGGAGGTTGCCGAGGCCGGTGCCCTGGCCGGGCCGGACGCCTCCGCCCGCGCCCGCGCGCGGGAGGTCGCCGCCCAGGGCTCGACCACCCGCAGTTCGTGGGAGCCGAGGCCGGCGTCGACCGCCACCCGGCTGCTGCTGGTCCGCCACGGCGAGACCGAGCGGACCGCCGAGCGCCGTTACTCCGGCCGGGGCGACGTGCCGCTCTCCGAGCGCGGCCTGGCCCAGGCGCGGGCGACGGCCGCCCGGGTGGCCGGGCTGGCACCCGCGGCCGCGGTCGTGGTCAGCTCACCCCTGTCCCGCTGTACGGCCACCGCCGGGATCATCGCCGAGCAGCTCGGAGGCAAACCGGTCGGGGTCGAGCCGGACCTGGTCGAGTGCGACTTCGGCCTCTGGGAGGGGCACACCTTCGCCGAGGTGCAGGCGCGCTGGCCGGGGGAGATGGACGCCTGGCTGGCCTCGCCGAGCGTCGCCCCGCCGGGCGGGGAGTCGTTCCGGGCGGTGACCGGTCGGGTCCGCCGGGCCCAGTCGGCGCTGCTGGCGGCGTACCCGGGGGAGACGGTGGTGGTGGTCTCGCACGTGTCGCCGTTGAAGATCCTGCTCCGGGACGCACTCGCGGCCGGCGACGCCTTCCTGCACCGCCTCTACCTGGAGCCCGCCGGGCTGTCCGTCGTGGACTTCTGGCCCGACGGCGGGGTGGCCGTACGCACCGTCAACGACACCGCCCACCTGGCCGCGATCTAGGCGGTGTGCGGGGCGGCGGTGCTGAGGTGGGTGAGCACCAGCCGGGCGAAGGTCGGCGCGTCGTCGACCCACGGGTAGTGCCCGGCCCGCTCCTGCACGACAAGTTCGCCGTACGGGAACAGCTCGGTCAGCGCCCGCGCGGCCGGTGGCGCCGGCATCGGGTCCAGTGCCCCGGCCAGCACCAGCACCGGTACGTCCAGCGTCGCCAGCGCGGCGCGAACCTCCGCGGTGTCGGGTTCGAAGCCGGCGTAGAAGCCCTCGGTCGCGGCGTCGGCGCGTTCCCAGGCGTCGGCCTCGCGGTGGGCGCGGGCACGCTCGTCCCAGCGGCCGTAGCTGAACGGGGCGGCGGCGAGCCGGAGGGCGGCGGTGTCGGCCAGGCTGGCCCCGCCGGCCACCGCCTCCTGCCAGGTGGCTCGGGCGGCCCTGGCGCCCCGGTACCACCATTCGCCGGCACGGGCGGCGAGGGCGTCGTCCTGACCGGCCGGCTCGGTGCCGGTGGCGCGCAGCGCCGGGGTGATCAGCAGTAGCCGCTCCAGCCGGTCCGGGAACCGGGCGGCGTAGAGCTGGGCCAGGTCACCGCCGGCAGAGTGGCCGAGCAGGCTCATCCGGTCCAGGCCGAGGTGTTGTCGGAGTGCTTCGACGTCGTCGACCAGCCGGTCGCACCGGTAGCTGGCCGGGTCGGTCGGCACCTCGGATTCGCCGGTGCCCCGGTGGTCCAACATGATCAGAGTCCGGTACGCGGAGAGCCCGCCCAGATCGTCCAGATAGGACGATGCGCGTCCGGGGCCGCCCGGTAGGCAGACCAGCGGCGGCCCGGCGCCGTGCACGTGATAGGTCAACTCGGTCGCGTCGTACGAGGGGAACCTCGGCACCCGACCAGCATGCCAGAGTCAGGGCTTGACCGCAGCAGGTGATCAGCAGATCATCGATCTGCAAGGTTTCCTTACAGATCTCAGCTCCTCAGGAGTGTGGATGAATAACCGTCTCGCCCGTCGACTCGGTGTCCTCGTCGTCACCGCGTCTCTGCTGCTCACCGCCGCTCCGCCCACCGTCGCGCAGGCCACCGGCACCAACCGGGCCTCGGACGGTTACTACAAGGTCGGCTACTTCACCCAGTGGGGCATCTACGGCCGCGCGTTCCCGGTCAAGAAGCTCGACACCTCCGGCGCTGCCGCCCGGCTCACCCACGTCAACTACGCGTTCGGCAACGTCACCGAGGACGGAAAGTGCTTCGTGGACGGTGGACCGGGCGAGGGTGACGCCTGGGCCGACTACCAGCGGCCGGTGCCGGCCGAGGAGAGTGTGGACGGCGTAGCCGACGCTCCGGGCCAGGCGCTGAACGGCAACTTCAACCAACTCGCCAAGCTGAAGGCCAAGCACCCCGACCTGAAGGTGCTGATCTCGCTCGGCGGCTGGTCCTGGTCGACGTACTTCTCCAACGCCGCCGCGACCGACGCCTCCCGCAAGGCGTTCGTCTCCTCCTGCATCGACCTGTACCTCAAGGGCAACCTGCCGGGCACCGCCCCCGGCACGGCCGCTGGGGTCTTCGACGGGATCGACCTGGACTGGGAGTGGCCGGGTTCGGCCGGCGAGCCGGGCAACGTGATCCGCGTCGAGGACAAGCAGAACTTCACCAAGTTGCTCGCCGAGTTCCGCAAGCAGCTCGACGCGTACGGCAAGAAGAAGCGCGAGCACTACGAGCTGACCGCGTTCCTGCCGGCCGCCCCGGCGACGATCGACGCCGGCTTCGAGGGCAACAAAATCTTCAAGTACCTGGACTTCGCCACCGTGCAGGGCTACGACTTCCACGGCGGCTGGGACGCGCGCGCCAACCAGCAGTCCGCGCTGCGGGTGCCGGCGGGTGCGCCGGACAACCCGGACTTCTCCGTCGAGGTCGCGATCAACGCCTGGCTCGACCGGGGTGCGCCGGCCCGCAAGCTGGTGCTCGGGGTGCCGTACTACGGTCGGGGTTGGACCGGGATCACCGGCGGCGGCAACGGGCTCTTCGGGCCCGCCACCGGCCCGGCGCCGGCCACCTTCGAGGCCGGGTACGAGGACTACAAGCTGCTGAAGAACCTGGCCGGCAACGGCTACACCGTGCACCGCGACCTGCGCGCCGGGCACGCCTGGCTGTTCGACGGCACGACCCTCTGGACGTACGACGATCCGGCGGTGGTGCTGCAGAAGGCGCTCTACATCCGGACCAAGGGTCTGGGCGGGGCGATGATCTGGTCGCTCGACGGTGACGACGACAACGCGTCGCTGACCCGGACGCTCGCCCTCGGACTCTGGACCTTCTGAGCCCCTGGAAAGCGTCGCCACCTGCACCTGCTTGACGGCTGCCCCGTCGACCACCCGGTCGGCGGGGCAGCCCTCGTATCGGCCGTTCGGCGCAGCGCGCTCACCGTTCGGCGCACCACCTCCGCCGCCGGTACGTGACGGCGGTCACAGCCTCGATAACCTCCGCCCGCGTACGAGATCAGAACCGCGGTGGAGGTGTGCGATGAGCGAACCAGAATCGGCCAACCCCGGTACGGCGGACCCACCGGATCCGGCCGGTACCGCCGCCTCCACCCCCGCGCCCGACCCGGTACCGGTGGCGGTCTCGAAGGCCGGCGACCGCAGCCCGTGGAACTGGCTGCTCTTCCTGCCGATCCTCGTGCCGCTGCTGACGCCCCTGTTCAACCAGGACACACCCCGGCTGTTCGGCTTCCCGGTCTTCTACTGGCTGCAACTGGCCTTCATCCTGCTCGGCGTCACGACCACGACAGTGGTCTACCAGCTCACGAAGCGGCGGGGGTGAGCCCACATGTGGCGCGACCATCTCACTGAGATCATCATCTTCACGCTGCTGTTCCTGCTGGTCAGCGGCATGGGCTTCGTCGCCGCCCGGTGGCGGGCGCCGAAGGACATGGCCCACCTGGACGAATGGGGGCTGGGCGGGCGCAGCTTCGGCGGCTGGATCACCTGGTTCCTGGTCGGCGGAGACCTCTACACCGCGTACACGTTCGTCGCCGTACCGGCGCTGCTGTTCGGGGCGGGTGCGGCCGGCTTCTTCGCGGTGCCGTACACGATCATCGTCTATCCGTTGATCTTCCTGGTGGTGGTCCGGCTCTGGTCGGTGTCGCACCGGCACGGATTCGTCACCCCGGCCGACTTCGTCCGGACCCGGTTCGGGTCACCACTGCTCGCCCTGCTGATCGCGATCACCGGGATCGTGGCCACCATGCCGTACATCGCGTTGCAGCTCGTCGGCATCGAAGCGGTGCTCAAGACGATGGGCGTGACCGGGGAGAGCACCATCGCCCGGCACCTGCCGATCATCGTCGCGTTCGCCATCCTCGCCGCCTACACCTACCAGTCCGGACTGCGGGCACCGGCGCTGATCGCGTTCGTCAAGGACACACTGATCTACATCGTGATCCTGGTGGCGATCGTCTACCTGCCGTACAAGTTGGGGGGTTGGGGGGAGATCTTCGACGCGGCGGACGCCAAGTTCGACGCGAGCGCCGCGCCGGGTGACGGCGCGCTGCTCAACCCCAACAACCAGATCCAGTACGTCACCCTCGCGCTCGGCTCCGCGCTCGCGCTGTTCCTCTACCCGCACAGCATCACCGGCATCCTGGCCAGCAAGAACCGGGACGTGATCAAGCGGAACATGTCCGCGCTGCCGGCCTACAGCCTGCTGCTCGGGCTGATCGCCCTGCTCGGTTACATGGCCATCGCGGCTGGGGTGACGCCGCTGCCCGGTGCCACCGAGGGCAGCGTCGACAACAACACCGTGGTCCCGCTGCTGTTCGAGCAGCAGTTCCCGAGCTGGTTCGCCGGCATCGCGTTCGCGGCCATCGGCATCGGCGCCCTGGTCCCGGCCGCCATCATGTCGATCGCCGCGGCGAACCTGTTCACCCGCAACATCTACAAGGAATACCTGAAGCGGGACGCCTCACCGGCCCAGGAGGCGAACGTCTCGAAGATCGCCTCGCTGGTGGTCAAGGTCGGCGCGGTCGCCTGCATCGTCTTCCTCGACCCGCAGTTCTCCATCGACCTGCAACTCATCGGCGGCGTGATCATCCTCCAGACGCTGCCCGCGGTGGCGCTCGGCCTCTACACCCGCTGGTTCCACCGGGGCGCCCTGATCGCCGGTTGGGCCGCCGGCATGGGGCTGGGCATGTGGATGCTCTACCAGATCCCGAACGCCGCCTCCAAACGCGCCCACTTCGGCGGCTCCAACTTCCCGCTGGAGAAGTTCGGCCTGGACACCCCCAAGACCATCTACGTAGGACTGGTAGCGGTCGCCCTGAACCTCCTGGTAGCAGCCATCCTCACCCTCCTCCTACGCGCCCTACGGGTAACCGAGGGCCCCGACGGCACCACCCGCGACGACTACTTCGCCGACGAAACCGACCCCCGCAAAATCCCCACCCAACGCCAACCCCCCACCCCCACCCCCACCGAACCCGTCGCCTAACCCCCCGTTCGCCCCGTTGATCATGAAGTTAGCGACGGATTTCGGCTCGATTCTTGTCGCTAACTTCATGGTCAACGGCGGGGGTGGACGGGGTTGGGGTGGGGTGGGAGGGTTGGGGTAGGGGTTGGGGTTGGGGTTGGGCTGGGGGAGGGGTGGGGTGGGCGTGGTTGATGTTTCCGGGGGGCGGGGGGTGCAGGTCAATCAGGGTGGCGTCAACACGCAGCAGAACAATTACTACGTGCAGGCCGGGCCGCCGGTCAGTTGGCCGCAGCGGGTGGGAGTGGTGCCCGCGCTGGCATCGGCGTTCCAGGACCGCGCCGGGCTCCGCGCCACGATAGAAGCCAGCCGTACGGGACGAAGTGGAGTCGTGTCCACCCACGTGCTGACCGGCGGGGGCGGGGTCGGCAAGTCCCAGCTTGCCGCCGCGTACGCCATCGAAGCCGCCCGCAACGGCGTCGACCTGCTGGTCTGGGTCGACGCCAGCGGCACCGACGCCGTGGTGGCCGCGTACGCGCAGACCGCTGTGCGCGTGCAGGCTCCCGGTGGCGGTGGCTCCGATGCCGTCGCCGCGGCCCGGGCGCTGCTGGACTGGTTGGCCACCACCGAACGTACGTGGCTGATCGTCCTCGACGACGTCACCGAGCCGGAGCGGATCGAACCCTGGTGGCCGACCGGTGCGACCGGCAACGGCCGGGTCCTGGCCACCACCCGCCGCCGCGACGCCATCCTCTCCGACAACGGACGTACCGTCGTCGACGTCGACGTGTACGACGAACTCGAATCCGCCGGCTATCTCGCCGAGCGGCTCACCGCCGCCGGAGCACCGGACCTGCTCGACACCGGGGCCCGGCCGCTCACCGTGGCGCTGGGACACCTGCCGCTGGCCCTGTCGCACGCCGCCGCGTACATGGTGAACGAGGCGGTGGGCTGTGCGACGTACCTCGGACTCTTCGCCGACCGGCGGTCGCAGCTCGACGCCGTGCTGCCGTCGACCACCGACTCCAGGGGCTGGCGCCGGTCGATCGGCGCCACCCTGCTCGTCGCCCTCGACGCCGCCCAGGCGTGCGAACCCGTCGGCCTGGCACTGCCCGCACTCCGGGTGGCGGCCGTGCTCGACCCGGCCGGACACCCCGAGGCGCTCTGGACCGACGCCGCCGTCGTCGCCCACCTGAGCAGGCACAACCCGTCCCCGGACCGGGGCGTGACCGCCAGCCGGGCGCGGGCCGCGATGCGCCTGCTGCACCGCTACGGACTGCTCGCCCACAACCCACGAACCGGACCCCGATCCGTACGCGTGCACGCGCTCACCGCCCGAGCCGTACGCGAAACCACCCCGCCGGTCGAGTTGGAGGCCGCCATCCAGGCGGTCGCGGACGCCCTGCTCGACGCCTGGCCCGACCCGGACACCCATCCCGACCAGGCGGAACTGGTCGCCGCGCTGCGTACCAACACGGCGGCGCTCATCGACAACACCGCGGGTGGGTTGTGGTACCCCGACCCGCCGACGGTCCTGCTCACGCTCGGGGACAGCCTGCTGGCCGGCGGGCAGCCCCAGGCCGCGATCCGCTACTGGGAGCACCTGATCGCGGTCACCGGGCGGCTGGTCGGTAAGCGGCATCCCGGCATGACCACCCTCTGGCTCGGTCTCGCCGACGCCTACCGGCACAGCGGTCGCACCGCCGAAGCGATCACCATCGAGGAGGAGATGGTCGCCGACCGGGAGCGGAACCTCGGTGACCAGCACCCGAACACCCTGGTCGCCCGGATCAACCTGGCCGCGTCCTACTGGCAGGCCGGGCGCGTGGACGAGGCCATCGCGATCGAGGAACGGGTGGTCGTCGACAACGCGCAGATCCTCGGCGACCTGCACCCGAACACCCTGACCGCGCGGATGAACCTCGCCGCCTCCTACCGGGTCGCCCGGCGCCACGCCGAGGCGATCGAACTGGCCGAACGGGTGGCCGCCGACTGCGTCGAGGCCCAGGGCAACGAGCACCCGCAGACGCTGACCGTGCTCGGTAACCTCACCTCCTCGTACCGGGAAGCCGGGCGGGTCGCCGAGGCGATCCCGATCGAGGAACGGGTGCTGGCCGCCAGCGAACGAACCCTCGGTCCGGGGCACCCCGACACCGCGATGGCCAGGGCCAACCTCGCCGCCTCGTACGCCGACGCCGGCCGGGTCGCCGAGGCGATCCCGATGCTGGAGCGGGTGATCGACGACAACGGCCGGGTGTACGACGAAACGCATCCGAGCGGGCCGAACGCGAGGCTCGCCCTCGCTGGCCTCTACTGGAGGGCGGAGCGCACCGACGAGGCGATCGCCACGCTCGAACGACTGCTGGCCGACAGTGCACGGTTCATGGGCGAGGAGCACCCGCAGACCGTGAAGCTGGCCGCCGCGCTGCGCGAGTGGCAGGCCGTCGTGAGCACGGGGTTCGCGGGGGTGGATGTACCGCCCAGCTAGATCAGGAGCAGGCCGATGGTCGTACCGAAGGCGACGATCACGCCCTTGAGTACGGCGGGTGGTAGCTGGCGGGCGATCCGGGCGCCGAGGTAACCGCCGACCAGGGTGGCGGGCGCGACGATCGCGACCGCGGCCCAGTCGACCGGCCCGAACGCGGAGAAGATCGCCACCGTGGTCAGCCCGACCACCGCTGAGATCACGTTCTTCAGCGCGCTGACCCGGGCCAGGGTCTCGTCCAGCACCAGGGCGAGACCCGCCACCAACATCACGCCAAGGGCGGCACCGAAGTAACCCCCGTACACCGAACCGAGCGCGACCATGCCCTGGAGCGTGAGCGTACGGCGGCGCGGGCCCAGGTCCGCCGGATGTCCGACCAGGCGGCGCAGCCGATCCTGAAACGCGAGTACGGCCGTCGCGCCGAGCACCAGGATCGGGATAACGATCTTGAATGCGTCCTCGGAGGTGTTCAGCAGCAGCGCGCCTCCGGCGGTGGCGCCGAGCGCGGCGGTGGGGAGCAGTGGCCACAGCCGCCGATAGTCGGGCAGGTCGTCCCTGCTGCCGGCAACGGCGGCCAGGTAACCCGGACAAACCGACACGGAGTTGGTCACGTTAGCCTGGATCGGCGGCAAACCGACCGCGATCAGCGCCGGGAAAGTGATCAGCGACCCGCCACCGGCGACCGCGTTGATGGTGCCCGCGGCGAGCCCAGCGGCGAGCAGCAGGCCCGCGTCCAGGAAGTCCATCGCTGCCGAGAGTAACGACCGGTCAGGTACGGGCAGCGTCACTCCCGGCGGCTCTGTGACGCCGTCGACAAGTAGACTTGCCGGCGCGACGGACGAGTTGACCGGGCGGTCGCGTCGGCGGGGTCGAACCCGTCGCCGAGGAACGTCCGGACTCCATAGGGCAGGGTGGTTGTTAACGGCAACCCGGGGCGACCCGCGGGACAGTGCCACAGAAAACAAACCGCCGGGCAGAGTCTGCCGAGCTAGCAAGCGCGGCAGAAGACGCCAGGTAAGGGTGAAACGGTGGGGTAAGAGCCCACCAGCACCCCGGGTGACCGGGGTGGCTAGGTAAACCCCGCCCGGAGCAAGGCCAAGACAGGGCCATCACCGCGAGGTGACGGCCCGCGCAGACGCTTGAGGGCTGCCCGCCCGATGTCTGCGGGTAGGCCGCTGGAGCCTGCCGGCAACGGCAGGCCGAGATGGATGGCCGCCGCCGGCGACACCGGCAACGGTGCCGCCGGGCACAGAATCCGGCGTACAGGTCGACTCGTCCGTCGCCCGCCACACCGGCATCCGAATCGCGGGTCCCTATATCGATGCAGATAAGTGGGCGTCGACGGGTGGACAGCTCGGACGGCGATCGTCCATCTACAGTGTAGGGATGAGCGTCGACTCCAGCCGCCCTGTGGGGCCTCCTGAAATCTCGTTCACAGAGGCAGACTGCGACGTATTCGCCCGCTATCCAGAGAGAGTTCATTGGGATGAGGCGAGCGTACCTCCGGGCGATCAGGCCGCTTTCCGTAGAGTTCGGCGCGGACTCAATGGTCTTGCGAAATGGGCGGCGAACCAAACGACCACGAAAGTGCCTCTGCAGCACTTCGTCAGCACCCTAAACCCCAACGGTTCGACCCCCTGGACATGTGGTGCTGCGTCTACCCTGGTGATGCGTCGAACAAGTCCTACGCCCTACAGGTCGCGCTGATCATCTCGGCCGACGGCGCCGAATTGTGCCTTTGTCTAGGCTCGGGTACGTCGCAGATCAGGGTGCCGGAGTTGCGCCAGGACGGAGAGGACTACCTGGAGCGTTTGCAAGCCAAGCTCCGATCGGCACCGGAGGCCGTCGTCGGGGCAGTGACCCGGGCGCTGCCGAAGGACGTCAGGTACCTGACTGCGTGGCGCCGTCCGTCGGGGGCGAGCGAGTTCGAAAGCCTCCGCGACTGGCTGGCTTATGCCGGTAGCGCGCAGGGCACCCAGGCGAGCGTCTCCCGCTACCTCTCGACCAAAGAGTTGGAAGCGTTAGGCGACGGCATCGCCGACGAGTACCTGGACATGCTGCAGGCGGCCGCCCCGTTGTTCGACTACTGCTTCGGTAACGGCTACGTCGAGGAGGACGAGGAGCTGGAAGAGGAACCGCCCACTGCCACGTTCGACCTCGACGTACGCACCCGCGCTTCGACGTCGCCTAACGACCTACCGGAGGACGACGAGGAGTTGGAAGACGAACCGCCCACTGCCACGTTCGACCTCGACACCCTGCGTGCGCGTGCCTCGGCGCTGCCCTACGGTCTGCAGATCGCGGACGAGGTATATCGTGCCGTCATAGCCGCTGTTCGAAGCGGGAAGCATCTGATTCTCACCGGCCCTCCTGGCACCGCCAAGACGACGCTGGCGGAGGTGCTGTGCCAGTTGGCGGCAGATGCCGGGTTTTGCCGGGGATACACGTTGACTACCGCTACGGCGGACTGGACGACGTACGAGACGATCGGGGGCTTGCGTCCTGCCGGTAACGGTACGGAACTGCGGTTCCACCCCGGGTTGTGCCTTGATTCCGCCACCAACGGGCGCTGGCTGATCATCGACGAACTCAACCGATCCAATTTCGATCGAGCGTTCGGCCAGTTGTTCACCGTGCTCTCCGGTCAATCCGTCGTGCTCCCGTACGATGATCATGAGACCCGCAAGAGGATCGTCCTCGCGGTCGACGGCGGTGCGCACAAATACCGACCCTCGCGGTATTCGGTCATCGAGGTGCCGCGTGACTGGCGCATCATCGCGACGATGAACGTGTTCGACAAGACCTTGCTGTTCGAGATGTCGTACGCCTTGATGCGGCGGTTTGCGTTCGTAGAGGTGCCGGCCCCGGACACGGCGGTCTACGAGACGATCTGGCAGCGAGAGCTGGACGAGCTGACCGCCGCCGACGCAGCGCAGGTCGGCCAGATCCTCGGGGGGCTCGAACGGCTCCGGACGATCAAACAGCTCGGACCTGCCGTGTTCAAGGACATGGCGGGATTCGCTCGACAGTACCTGGCGGCGGGTGGCACCGGTTCCGACGGCACGCTCGCATTCCAGCTGTTCTACAGCTTTCTCCTGCCGCAATTCGAGGGAATCGACGAGCGTGACGCACGCCGGCTGTTCCAGACGTTGACACCTGTCGTCGGCCCCCAGCGGGAACGGCTCGCGACCGCCCTGCGCGAGGTTCTCGGGGTGACACTCTCGCCGGACGACGACGAACTCGGCGAAGGCGCATAGACGGGCTGCTGTGATGCACAAACTGCCGTGGGAGCGGCGATCCCGTATCGCCGAAGTGGGCGACCAGCTCTGGACCCATGTCTCACCGGCCTCGAGCCTCGAGGGCCCCGGCCTCCTCGTCGCGGCCGCACTCCTGGGGTGGGCCAAGGAGGATGTCGCCAAGCTTGCCGCACTCCAGTTTCTGCTGACCGCGGAGGTGAAAGAGTTCGTCCAGCAACTTCCCGAGCTTGCCAGGCGGCTCAGCACCACGTCGGTCCGCGACGAGGAGCGCAGCACCGAGCGTATTCGGGGCGCTGTGCACTGGGGTCAGACGATGACGGGTCGGCTCACGAGCGGCACTCCCCATCTGCACGTGACGGCGCCGGTCGAGCGGGCGTACCAGACAGCCGAAAACGAGCTTCTGGTCCACGTGCTCGACGCCGTGGTGAAGCACGCGAGCGCCAGCGGCTGGCACCTGCCCACCATGACTTCCGAGCCCGCTGCCATCATCCGGGGCCATCTGGACGAGGCCACGAAATGGCAGAGCAGCAGCATGCTCACCACGATCGAGCGAATCCCACCCACACCGCGCTCGTTGGCCCGTATCAAAGCGGGTCGCACCGGCACGAGGTACCAAACTGTGCTCGCTGCGTACCGCAAGCTGAACGCACTCGTCGAGCGCCTCGACCGCGCCGCGATCCGGGCGGCGATCGAGCAGGCCGGGCTCGTCGCAGCCAAAGAACACCTCCTCTTCGAGCTGCTGACCCTTTTCCGGGTGATCGCCGCGCTCGGTGTCCACGGCTGGCAGCTCCAGCCCCTCCGGCTGTTCCGAGGTGCCGTCGAAACGCACGGCACCAGCGAGGATGGGCGGCGAATCGACCTGTGGTACCAGTCGATGCCACGGGTGCTCGGCACCGGCTCCAACTATCGGGAGGTGCTCGCCAGCCACAAGTTCCCAAATCCCCTGGACCTACGACCGGACCTCGTACTGCATTGGCAGGCGCCGACCGGAAGCCCCCGAACGCTCATGATCGAGTGCAAGCACAGCGTCGATGCGAGCGTAAGGGAGACAGCAGGGCGGGCGCTGTTCGACCTCCTCGCCTACCGCCAGGCCTTCGCCGGTTCGTTGGCTGGTACGGCAAGCCCTTACGGCCTGGGGGTCGTCTGGGGAGGGGGACTGACTCCGCAGCTCGACCAAGACGTGATGTTGTGCACGCCGGACCAGATCGAAGAGGCACTGCGTACGACCGTCGTGTAGCCAAGCACGGTGGAGGAGCCCGTCCACCGCTGTCCGTCGTACGCGTTGGTCAGGCGTACTTCCATTTGGTGTTGGGGTTGCGGGGTTTGGGGTTGCCGGCGCGGTTCAGCGGCTGCCTGGTTGCCTTGCGTACGAGGGCTTCGGCTTCGGGGGAGAGGAGCAGGGGCATCAGGCGGCGCAGCCAGATCGCGTTCTGGTCGAGGGTGTCGCGTACGGCATCGGGGGTGTGGGCCTTGCGGGTGACATGGTGTCGGGGTGCGAATTCGGCGGCCTCGACCAGGTCCGGCAGTTCCGCCTTGGCGGGCCAGTCGTGTCGCAGCAGGTCGACGCTGACCGAGATGCCGGTGCCGGCGCCGTCACCCGACTCCAGGAACACCCACACCCACAGGTCCGGCCGCTTGTACAGCACACCTGGCAGGAGTAGTTCGCTGTATTCCGGCTCGGCCGTGTGGTAGGCGTCGACAAGGAACTGGAAGCGTTGCCTGACCTCGGTTTCGAAGACGATCGGCTGCTGCCTGCTCATCTTGCCCGCCCTCAGACCGACATCCCGACGACCCGATGCGGCGTCACCCGGACGACCAACCGAAGCACGTCGTCCGACTCGGGCGGCGGATCCACGCCGAGGTACTTGTGCGAGACCGTACGGGGTAACGCCTTCTCCGGGTCCGCGACCAGCTCGACCGTTCCGCGAATTTCCACCGACCGGTACGGGTCGTCCAGGTCGAAGACCGTGAGGCTGATCCTCGGGTCTCGGGTGAGGTTGCGCGCCTTCTGCCGCCCGGCGGTGGTGGAGAAGAGCACCGTGTCGCCGTCCCGGGCGATCCAGACCACCGAGGTCTGCGGACTGCCGTCCCGGTTGAGCGTGGCCACCGTGGCGAAGTTCCGCCCGTCGAGCAGCTTGCGTATCTCCTCGTTGAACTCCACCGACACGGCTTTATCCTCCACTTTGCTGGATCGTCACCTTGTCGGTAGCAACGGCGGTAGCCTCCGTCTCCTTCCCGGACAGCCACTCCAGCTGCCGGGCGGGGAGTCCGGCCCGGCCGACGATGCTCGTTCCCAGCTCTCCGTCGAGATGCCGGTCCATGGGCTGACCTGCGGTGAGCAGCGCGAGGGCCCGCGATTCGGCCAGCCGGCCACCGGTCTGCCGATGAATGGTCAGCGATTGCTGGACGTAGCCGATCGCGGAGCCCGCGTCACCCTCGGCGAGTCTGAGGGTCGCCAGCACGGTGAGGGCCTGTCCCTCCAGGTCGCGGTAGCCGACGGTCCGGCATTCGGCGATCGCGCGCCGGATGTCGGCGTCCGCCTGCGCCGCCTCGCCGAGGAGGTGCCGACCGGCGGCCAGCCCGATCAGCGACTCGACCTCGACGTACCGGCTGCCGGTCTCGGTGGCGAGCCGGTACGCCTCGGCGTGCTGGTCCACCGCCTCCCGGTGGTTGCCGCAGCGTTGGAAGGCACGGCCGAGGCTGTTGCGCGCCATGGCCTCGATCTCCCGGTCGTTGTCGGTCCCGATCAGCCGGACCGCCTCGGAGGCGTGCCGGACCGACGAGGCCCGGTCGTCCTGCGCGCCGGCAATCTCCGCGAGGTGGATCAGGGCCAACGTCTCGGCGTCCAGCCGGCCGACCTTCCGGGCCAGCTCCAACGCCTCGCTGGCGTGTTCCGACGCGTCACCGAACCGCTCGAACTGGATCTCGATGTCGGCGAGATTGCCGAGGATCACGGCGAGGCTCGCGTACGACTCGGTCGCCCGGTGCAGGGGCAGCGCCTGAAGGTAGTGCTCCTCGGCTTGCCGTAGCCGGCCCAGTATGCCCGCCACCAGACCGAGGTTGCCGAGGGTGACCGCCTCACCGGCGCGCCAGCCGATCGTACGGTTGATGGCCAGGGCCGCGCCGAGATCGTCCATCGCCGGTCCGGGCTGGCCGGACTCGGCGCGTACCGAGGCCAGGTTGCCGAGGATCGCCGCCTGGGTGCGCAGCAGACCGGCGCGGCGGCTGACCTCCAACGCGGTCGTGTAGTGCTCGATCGCCTCCGGGTACCGGCGTGAGCAGTAGGACATCTGGCCGAGGCTGAGCCAACCCGCAGCCCTGGCCGGTGGGTCCCCGGCGTCCGCCGCCGCGGCCAGCCCGGCCTGGGCTGCCCGCTGCCAGTCCACCATCCGGCGGGTCTGCCAGAAATAGCCGCGCAGGGTGTCGGCGAGCAGCCAGGCGACCGGTCGGGGACCGGCCCGTTCGATCGCGGCGAGCAGATTGGGCAGCTCGGCGGCCAGCCACGCCCCCGCGTCGGCGTGACCGTCGAGACCGACCGACGGCAACCCCTCGCCGGCCGGCGGGAGTTCGAGGCGGGCCATCTGTGGATACAGCAGCACGGCGGCGGAGTCGCTGACGTGCAGGTACCAGTCCAGCATCCGGTCCAGCGCGGCACCCCGCTCGGCGCCGGCCGACCCGCTCCCGCTCGACCCGCTCCCGGCGGCGCCGCTCCCGGTCGACTCGCTGGTGGCACGGTCCGCGCAGTACTGGCGTACCAGGTCGTGCATGGCGTAGCGGTTGCCGGCGGCGGTGAGCAGGTGTGCCGCGGCCAGCCGGTCGAGCACCTCCTCGGCTCGTGACAGTGGCCAGGCGGCGAGTGCGGCCACGGCCTCGGCGGTGACATCCGGGCCCGGTGCCAGGTCGAGCAGGCCGAACAGCAGCCGTTCGGCTGCGGTCAACCGGGCGTACGAGGCATCGAGCACGGCCCGTACGGCAACCTCCGGCTCGTCCTCGACGGCCAGGGCGTCCAGTGGGCCGGCAGCCGCCAGAGCCGAGGTGTAGTCCGCGATCGGCGTGTCAGGGGTTTCGTCGAGACGTGCGGCGGCGATGCGCAACGCGAGCGGCAGGTGCCCGCACAGCCGGGCGAGTTCGGTGCTGGCGGCGTCCTCCGCCTCGACCCTGGCCCTGCCGAGTACGGCCCCGAGCAGGCTCCGGGCCTCGTGTCGGCTGAGTACGTCGAGGGTGAGCCGTCGGGCGCCCTGGGTGGCGATCAACGCACCCAACCGGCTCCGGCTGGTGACCATGACCAGGCAGCGGGCGTCACCGGGCAGCAGCGGCACGACCTGCTCGGCACTGGCCGCGTTGTCCAGCAGGATGAGGAACCGCCGGCCGGCGAGCAGGCTGCGGAACAGGGCGGCCGACTCGTCCTGCCCGATCGGGATCCGTTCCTCCGGGACCCGCAGCGCGCGCAGGAACCTGGCGAGCGCGTCGACCGGGCGTACCCGCGGGCCGGGCCCGTAGCCGTGCAGGTTGACGAACAACTGGCCGTCAGGGAACAGGTGGCTGATCCGGTGCAGCCACCACACGGCCAGTGCGGTCTTACCGACCCCGCCGGGCCCGACGAGGGCCAGGGTGGTCAGCGCCGTGGCGGGCGTGTCGGGCAGCAGGCTGTCCAGTCGCGCGATCTGGTCGTCGCGCCCGACGAAGTCGGGCACCGCCGCCGGGAGTTCGGCGGGTGCGGGCACCTCGACCGGTACGGGAGGCGAACTGGCCGGGACGGGCCGAGTGGTGCTCGGCGACGGCGCGTGCAACTCGGGGTCGTTGCGCAGGATCGACGCCTCGATCCGGCGGATCTGCGGACCGGGCTCCAAGCCGTACCGGTCGGCGAGTTGGCTGCGCAGGTCGTGTACGAGCGCCAACGCCTCGGCCGGCTGGCCGTTGCGGTAGAGCGCGACCATCAACTGGCCGCGCAACCGTTCGCGCAACGGGTACGCCTGCACCAGGACGCCCAGGTCGGCCACGACGTCACCGTTGCGGCCGAGACGCAGGTCGACGTCGGCGAGTTCCTCGTACGTCGCCAGGCGCCGCTCCTCCCAGGCGTGCGCCGCCGCGCCGAGCACCGGCCCGTCCGCCCCGCCCAGCGCCGGTCCGCGCCACAGGTCAAGTGCCGCTCGCAGGGCCGTCCCGGCGAGGTCGAACGCCCCGGCCTCGGTGAGCGACCGGGCCGAAGTGACGTGACGGTCGAAGACGGCGGCGTCGAGTTGACCGTCTTCGACCCGTACCAGGAATCCGTGAGCGGATCGGACCACCGGCGCCGGACCCGCCTGTGCGGCGGCGAGGTGGCGGCGCAGCGTCGCGATGGTGTTGCGGATCTGGGCGGCGGCCGTCGCGGGTGGACGCTCGCCCCAGAGGACGTCCACCAGGCGCTCGGTGCTCACCGTCCGGTTGGGCTGCAACAACAGTGCGGTGAGGCTGCGCCGCTCACGGGGCCCACCGATGTACACGGGCGTGTCACCGACTCTGACTTCGATCGGCCCGAGAATCCGGTACTCCACTGACACCCCCGGCCGCATCGAGACTGGACACGCGCGGCTTCCCGCAGGGTAACTCCCGATGCACACCGGACACCGGACCGATGCGACCGATTTCCAGCGTGCGTGCAGGTTACGTTCCAGGGCGGCCAGCCCCTCCGGACACGCGGCTCACCAGATCAGGGAGACCACCAGGATGACCAGGGCGGTCAGCGCCAGCGAGACCAGGATCGAGCCGAGACAGCCGAGCCGGTTGGAGAAGAAGACGAACATCGGGCCCCGCCCTTCCTGACCGTCGTTTCCTGCTCACCACGATCCCACCAACGGGCAGCGGGCACGATCCGAACCGTTCGATCACCGCTAGGTCGGGTAATGTAGCGCTATGCAGCCTGAGGTGACGCTGGGTATCAACGAGGCCGCGCCCGCCCGGGACCGGCTGCTGCTGGCCGCCGCGCAGCTGATGGAGGGCGGCGACCAGTCCTTCTCCACCCGGGCCATCTGCGACCTGGCCGGGGTGACCGCGCCCACGCTCTACCACCACTTCGGCAGTAAGCAGGGGCTGGTCGACGCGGTGATCCACCACGGCTTCACCCAGTACGTCTCACCCGCCGGTTCACCGGAACTCTCCGACGACCCGGTACGCGACCTGCGCGACGGATGGGACAAACACGTCGACTTCGGCCTGCAACACCCCAACTTCTACGCCCTGCTCTACGGGGACGTCGTACCCGGACGGCCGTGCGCGATCACCGGTCCCGCCACCGACATGCTGGTCCGGCTGCTGGACGAGGCGGCCCGGCGCGGCCTGCTGCGGGTGCCGCCGCCCGAGGCCGCCGCGCAGATCCTGTCCGCGAACGTCGGCGTGACGCTCAGCCTGATCACCCAGCCCGACGACAACCGGGACCTGCGGCTCTCCGAACGGGTCCGCGAGGCGATCCTCGCCGGGATCCTGATCGCGCCGCAGCACCGGGCAACCGGCGGCCCGGCCGCGTCGCGTACGACCGCGGCGATCGCCCTGCTCGCCGCGCTCGACCGGGATCCCGCCGGACTTACCCCCGGCGAGCTGACCCTGATGCGCGAACTGCTCACCCGGATCGGCGGCTGACCGGCCGGCGAGCCGAAGCAACTGTCCCGGCATAACCCCTGGTCGGGCGGGTAGCCAGCACCGATTCGACGACTCCGTCGGGTCGGTGACGGCACGGCACTGTTGGGGGCTGGTTATGACGCAGAATCCGAATGCCGGTGACGGTCGGGCGGCAAAGGTGCAGGCAGCCAAACAGGGTGCCGCGCAGACCGGCCAGCAGGCATCACAGATGGGCGGTCAACTGGCGCACAGCGCCGTCGACCAGAGCCGGGACGTGGCCAACGAGGCCAGCCGGCAGGCACGGCAACTGATGGGGCAGGCGTCGGACCAGCTCAAGCAGCAGGCCAACGAGCAGCAGCACCGTGCGGCCGAAGGGCTACGGGCACTCGGCGACGAACTGCAGACGATGTCCGAGCGGACCGAGCAACAGGGCGTCGCCACCGACCTCGTACGGCACGCCGCCGACCGCGCCCACCAGGCCGCGCAATGGCTCGACCAGCGCGAACCGGGCACGGTGGTGAGCGAGGTACGCGACTACGCCCGGCGCAACCCCGGCGTCTTCCTGGCCGGCGCCGCGATCGCCGGGGTGCTCGCCGGTCGACTGGGCAAGAGCATGCGTGCCATGCAGGGCGACGGCGGCATGCACGAGGACGGCCACCGCGGCGACGGCCACCGTCAGGGCGGCGGGTCCGGGACGATGTCGGACTACCGACCGAGCGAGTCGACCGCGCCGGGGGCGACGTTCCAGAGCACCGCGCGCGGCAACGTCGACGAGGAGGCAGACCCGGGCGTGCCGGCCGCCGACTCGCGACCCGGAGGAGCGCGGCTGTGAGCGCCGCGGCCGGCGGCGCGAGAGCCGCCCAGGAGCGAGAGCGGGACCCTGGGCAGGCGTCGATCGGCGAACTGCTCACCGCGATCACCCGGGACACCTCGACCCTGGTACGCCAGGAGATCCAACTCGCCAAGGCGGAGGCCCGAGCCGAGGTACGCAGCGCGGTCAAGGTCGCCGGCATGTTCGGCGGTGCCGCCCTCGGCGGGTTCATGGTGCTGCTGTTCCTCTCCTACGCGATGTGGTGGGGGTTGTCGAACGTGATCGACCAGGGCTGGTCCGCCCTGATAGTCGCGGCGGTCTGGGCGGTGATCGCGGCGGTGCTGATCACCATGGCCCGCCAGCGGATGCGGGGTCTCAAGGCCCTGCCGCAGACATCGGGATCGGTCCGGCGGATACCGGACGCGGTCAAGTCCGGGGGAGACCACCGAACGGGGGGACATCAGTGAGCAGCATGGATCCGGATCAGATCCGAGCCAACATCGAGGACACCCAGGACGACCTGGGTCGCAACGTGAACGCGCTCGGGGACAAGGTGAACCCACGCCACCAGGCGCGCCAGCAGGTCGACCGGGCCCGCGGCACCTGGCAGAAGGTCAAGGAGAACGTGATGGGAAGCGCGGCACACGCCCGGGACGCGTCCATGCACGCGGCCGACGTCTCCGAGGCGCGAATCTCGCAGGCCTCCTCGACGGCCGCCGGCCGGGCGCAGGAGATGGGCCACGCGACCAGCGCCCGGGCGCAGGAGATGGGCCACGCGACCAGCGCCCGCGCGCAGGAGATGGGCCACGCGACCAGCGACCGGATCCACGGGATGGGCCAGAGCGCCCAGCAGCAGACGCAGGGCCACCCGCTCGCCGCCGGCCTCGTCGCCTTCGGCCTCGGCGTGCTCGCCTCCGCGCTGCTGCCGTCCAGCGATCGGGAGCGTCGGGTGGCGGGCCAGTTGCGCAGCAAGGCGACCGAGCACTCCGGCGACCTCAAGCAGCAGGCCACCAGCATGGCCCGGCAGGCACAGGACAACCTGCGGGGGCCGGCGCAGCAGGCCGCCGAGTCGGTCAAGTCGAAGGCCGGTCAGAACGCCGGCTCCCTGCGTGACCAGGCCCAGTCGGCCGGGCAGAACCTGCGCGGGCAGGCACAGCAGACCGCGAACGACGTACGCCAGAAGTAAGCCGGCGGATACCGCGGCGGCCCGGTCAGGCGCCGGTCATCGCGTGCGGCGCGGTGACCGGCTTCGACTCCGGTGACCCGTGCTGCCGCAGGAAGATGCTGAGTACGACCAGCACACCGACGGCGAGAAACTCGCTCTGCCAGTTCTGCATCGACTGGAACCAGAAGTCACTGGTCTGGATGAACTGCCAGGCGCTGATCGACGCCGCGCCGCTCTGCAACGCCTGCTGCTCGTTGTATTCGGCGGTGCCGCCGAACAGGTGCCCCAGGAACGAACCGGCGAAGAGCAGCAGCAGGGCCAGCGAGAGGCTGTTGCGGTAGACCACCAGCGTCAGCCCGCGTACGTGCACCGGCCACGGCGAGTCGGGCTTGGCGTGGTCGGGTCGGTCGTCCCGGCGGTCCGAGGACTGCTCGGGCTTCGACTCCGCCGAGCCGCGCTGCACCAGGTACGCGGTCAGCAGCACGTAACCGCCCATCTGGAGGAACTCCGACTCCCAGTTCTCGAACACCGCCTCGGCGAAGTGACCCGTACCGAGGTAGGCCAGGTAGCCCTCGGGGCCGAGCCCGTACTGGGTCAGTTCCTCGTTGCGGGTCTGCCACCCGAAAACGCTCTGCAGGACGAGGAAGAGCAGGAAGGCCCCGAACATCGTCACCGAGAGCGCGTTGCTCCGTAGCCAGCGTTTCATCTCCGGCTCCCTTCACCGAACGGTCACCGATGTGCCCAACCGTGGTGAAGCGGAAACGCGCAGCTCAGCGTGTTGCCGGCGAGTCGTGTCGCAAGGAGGCGGCAGCGTCAGTCGGCGTTCGGCCAGGGGGCGGAACCGACCACCACGCCGTACAGGGTGTGGTCGACCAGGAGGGCTGCCTGCTCGCTGAGCACGCGGCGGTTGCGGCCGATGCCGAGCTTCGGTGCGGCGACCGCCTCGAAGACCGCCCAGAAGACGAAGCCGTACGCCGGTCCGACCCACGCCCGACGCCGTACCCGCCGGGGAAGCAGGCCGAAGAACGCGCCGCCGCCCGCGCCGACCGCCCAGTGGATGAGCTCCACCAGCGCCGGTCGCCGGTTCACCGGCACCCGGTTGAACAGGGCCGGCACGGTCTGCTTCAGCAACTGCTCCGGTGGGGTCTGCTGGACCAGGCCGAACGAGGTGGTCGCCTGCCGTACGCCGGACATCGCCATCGCGCCGATCGCGCCCCGGGCCGCCGCCCGCCCGGTGCTGGCCACCAGCTTCCGAACCCGTCGCCTGCCGTCCACCGGGCCTCCCTCGCACGGGCGCCGTCCGGCCCCGGCCGGAGCTACCCGCCCCGCGCCGGCACAAACCTCGGCGGCTCCGGACGCGTCGACGGGCGGGGTTTCGTGGGGCCGGCACCGGGCAGACAGGCGGCATGCCGGATGACACCGGGCGCACGGGCGGCGGGCCGCGGGAGCGGACGGACAGCGCCGCCAGCGTCACCGTCTACGAGAACGGTCCGCTGCTGGTCCGGGGCGAGTTCCTCCTGCGTACGGCGCTGGGTGAAACGGTGGACCCCGGTCGGGACACGATCGCGCTCTGCCGGTGCGGCAAGTCGTCGCTCAAACCGTTCTGCGACGGTACGCACAAGGCGATCGGTTTCCGGGCTGGCGCCGACCCCGATCCCCGTCCCGGCGGGGATGCGGAAGGGTCAGTGGACGGGTCGGCGGGTGTTCTGTAACCACCGCTGACTGTGCGCGGCGGTCCGGATCCGGCGCCCGGCGTACGGGATGCCGCCGCGACCGAACCGCAGTCCCAGCGCCGCCCAACTGCACACCGCCCGCTCCAGCACCCAGAGCGGCGCCAGCAGCGAGCCGCGGACCGGGAAGACGTCCCGCCCGCCGGACCTGCGGCGGCCCGACTCGGCCAGCGCCATCACCGCGGCGACCGCCACCGGCAGCAGCCGCCGGTCGAGCCGGCCCAGCGCGACCGCCGCCGGCAGCACGGCAAGGAACGTCAGCATCCGGGGCGGCATGGCCAGGTCGTCGTAGGCCTGGCGTACTCGCTGGGACCAGAACCGGCGCGCGGTCGGCGGCAGGCGGCGGACGTACAGGTCCGGGGGGCAGGACTCGACGCCACCGAAGCCGCGTACGGTCCGGAGCAGTTCCAGGTTCTCGAACAGCACGTCCCCGTCGTAGCCGCCCATCGCCAGCACGGTCGAGCGGCGCAACCCGAAGGTGCCCGGATAGTCGTCACCGACCGCGCGGTTGAGCAGCGTACGGCCGGTGTCCCAGCAGGCGTGCCAGGGCAGCGGGTCGAAGTAGTTCTGCGGGCGTACCAGGTCGGCGTCGGCGAGCAGCCGGCACACCGTTCGGAGGCTGTCGTCGTCGTAGCGGACGTCGTCGTCGGCGACGACCATCCGTTCGTGCCGGGCCAGCCGGATCCCGGTCAGCACCCCGTTGACCTTCCCGTTGCGGTAACGCAGTGCCGGGTCCGGGGCGAGGTGCCGGACCAGGGCGGGCCAGCAGGCGGCGTGCCGGTCGAACAGTTCCGGCGGTGAGCCGTCGACCACGGTCACCGCCACCCGCTCGGACAGCCAGCGCAGGTATTCGGTCAGTTCCGCGCAGCCGTCGTCGTCGGACCAGCGCAGCGGCAGGACGTACTCCACCGGCAGCCGCCCGGTGCCGACGTCAGCCGGTCGCGTGGTGGGCGGCCCGCCGGCAGCCGGTCGCGCGGTGGTCAATGCCCCGCCGCCAGCGGCAGCCGCAACGACGACCGGTCGGCCGCCCAACACTCCAGCACGTGTTCGGCGACCAGTCCGTCGAGCTTCAGGCAGCACGCGGCACCGAACACCACGTCGGCCGCACGCGCGGGTTCGGTGAGCGCGAATGAACCGCACAGGTCGTACGCGGCGATCTGCTCGTGCACCGCGTCGGCCTCGACGTGTTCGTCGTAGAAGCGGGTGGCGGTGGGTGTGCCGCCGAGCCGGCGCAGGGCGTCGCCGTACCGGCGGTTCGGCAGCGAGGAGGTCATCTCGAACGCGGCGAGGTGACCGAGCAGCGCGCCACGCCAGCGCCGGTGCAGGCCGAACAGGGAGATGAGGTTGTTGGCGGCCAGTGTGACCGCCGGCACCGAGTCGACGTACGCGCCGTAGCCGGTGTCCAGGCCCAGCCAGTTCATCGTGTCGCGGAACAGCTCGGCGTGCATCCGCGGCAACTGGCCGCGTCCGTACTCGTCCATCTGGATCTCGACCAGCGCGGCCTTTGCCGGACCGCCGAGCCGGGGGATGCCCCAGGTGTGCGGGTCGGCCTCCTTGAGGTGGTACACCGAACGCTGGGTGACGAACTCGCGGAACCGGTCCAGGTCCGTCTCCCGGTGCAGCGCGGCCGCGAGTGACGGGCCGTCGTCGGCCGCCACCAGCGCGGTCAGCGTTTCGGGTACGGCACCCGGCTCGACCGCCGGCAGCGGTCCGACCGCACGGCGCAGCGCCGCCTCGAACCGGCGTTCCGCCGCCGCCCGTACGGCGAGCAGCGACGGATCCCACTCCCACCGTTCGTCGACGCCGTCGAAGCCCCGGTAGTGCAGCTCGTAACAGACGAAGAGGAACAGTTGCAGATCCTCGTCCGAAAGCGGCTCGGTGTGGGGGTCGGTGCGACCGGCGTCGGGCCACCAGTGGTCGGCGTCGCCCGGTAACCCGCCGACGATCCCGGTCAGCGCTTCGACCAGCATCGCCGAGGCCGGTCCCCGGGCGGTGGGTAGTCTCATCCGCTCCCCTACGGTGGCGGGCCCACCTGCGGTGACGGCCCCCGACGGCGACAAAAGCCGGTGGTTCCCACCGCGCACCGGGTCAAACCCGGGGGAGACGGAGCGCCGCCGCTCAGTCGACCGGGCGACGCACGGTGTAGATGCGCAGGTTGCCGTAGGTGGTGGCGGTCACCAGGTCCCACCCCTCGCTCGACCAGGCGGTGAGCAGGGCGACCGGGTGGATACCGCCGAGTTGGTGCGTCTTGCCGTTCGAGTCGACCCACTCCCGCACCACCGCCGGACCGTGAAGCGCGCATTGGGAGACAATTTCGGCATACTCGTAGCGAGACATGATCCGATGATGTGACCGCGCGACGACCCCGGCCATCAGCCGACCAGCCGATCCGCAGTGCCGCCGCTCACTGGTCGTGCGGTCCCGTAGCAGGGGTCGTTCGGTGCGAGGTCCGTACACGAGGGTGCCGTCGTGCCAGACGGCCGGTGGGGAGCGGCTGCGGGCGTACCGGTGGCGGATATTTTTTCCGGGCCCGGATCGGCCGCCGACGGGCCGTCCGTGATGCCGACCTCGCGCGATTGCCTTTAATAGCAACCATTTCCCGGATAGGAACCGAGTCTGCGGATTCCTCACCTGCGGAAACGGAAGTTATCTACTGTGGAGAAGACTCCGACTTTTTGTGCGAAAAGGTAGCGCTCCAGTTACTTTCCGGTGCACAGTTATCACATGAGCGACAGCGGAAGTGGTGAGCGGTACTACTGGTGCCTTCGACACCACCGGGTCGAGACGGATGCCGACGTGTGTGCGGCGCGCTACGTCCTCGGTCCGTACGCCTCGGCACACGACGCGGAGCACGCGCTGGAGAAGGTCCGGCAACGCAACGAGGAGTGGGACGCCGAGGACGCCCGTTGGGCCGGGGAGGAGAGGTAGCGGCGTGGCGCAGAGCCCGCGTCGTCGAAGTACTCCGCGGTCTCCACAAGGAGACCCCCGAGAGCATGTCCCGCAAGGAGGACCCAGATGGCCGAAGCAGTAAAGGCCACCAGCCGCCCGGCTGCCAAACGTACCGGCGCGAAGACCACGTCGGCCCGTAAGACCACCGGCGCGAAGAAGACCACGGCCGCACGCAAGAGCACCGGCGTGGCCAAGAAGACGTCGCCGGCCCGAGCGACCGGGGCCCGCACGGCGGCCACCCGGGCGAGCGCGACCCGGCCCGCGGCGGCCAAGAAGGCACCGGCCAAGAAGGCTCCGGCGAAGAAGGCCGCGGCCAAGACGACAACGGCCAGGAAGACCGTTGCGTCGAAGGCCGCGACCGCCCGGAAGAAGGCGACCTCGGCGGCGACCCGAGCCGCCAGCGCGGTGAAGAAGACCGCGGCGAAGAAGGCACCCGCGAAGCGGGCGACACCGGCCAAGTCCACGCCGGCCAGGTCGACCGCTACCCGGTCGACGGCGACGAAGTCCGCGGTGAAGAAGACCGTGGGAGCGAAGAAGACCACGGCGAAGAAGGCTCCGGCGAAGAAGGCCACCGCGACCCGGTCGACCGCGCCAGGCACCCGCGCGACCGCGAAGAAGGCACCGGCCAGGAAGGCCACCACCGCGAAGTCGACCACCTCGCGCGCGGCCACCGGCGCCCGCAAGACCACCGTTGGCGCGGCCAAGAAGGCTCCCGCCAAGTCGACGGGCACGCGTACGGCGACCGCCACGCGTACGCCCGCGAAGAAGATCACCGCGCGCAAGGCGCCGGCCAAGAAGGTCGCCGCGCGTCAGGCGCCGGCGAAGAAGTCGACCCGGGCGACCGTACGCAAGGCGGCCGGCTGACAAACCGGTGCCGGGCGCTCCGGCGTGTTCTCGCGTCGCGCTGATAAGAATGACCCGTGGTGATCAGACGCGTAGTTGCGCCCCGCATCGACTTCAGCGCGTTGCGCCGCGAACTGGAACTGCCCACGCGGTTCCCGGTCGCGGCGCAACGCGAGGCCGACGAGGTGGCGGCCGCCCCACCCGGGCCGGCTGCCGACCGGACCGACATCCCGTTCGTCACCATCGACCCGGCCAGCTCACGCGACCTGGACCAGGCGATGTGCCTGACCCGGCGCCCCGGCGGCGGCTACCGGGTGCACTACGCGATCGCCGACGTGGCCGCACACGTCCGCCCCGGCGGTGAACTCGAGGCGGAGACCTGGCGGCGCGGCCAGACCATCTACCTGCCCGACGGCAACATCCCGCTGCACCCGCCGACGCTCAGTGAGGGCGCGGCGAGCCTGCTGCCTGACGTCGACCGGGCGGCGGTCGTCTGGACCATCGACCTCGCCGCCGACGGCGAAACCGTCGCGGTCGGCCTCGAACGCGCACGGGTACGCAGCCGCGCCAAGCTCGACTACGTCGGCGTGCAGGCCGACGCGGACGCGGGCCGGCTGGCCGAACCGATCGCCCTGCTCCCCGAACTCGGCAAACTGCTGATCGCCCGCGGCCTGGACCGGGGTGCGATCAACCTGCCGCTGCCGGAGCAGGACGTCGAGCCGGAGGACGGCGGCTGGCGGCTGGTGCTGCGCGCCCCCGTGCCGATGGAGGACTACAACGCGCAGATCTCCCTGCTGACCGGGATGGCCGCCGGGGACCTGATGCTCGCCGGAGGCGTGGGCCTGCTGCGTACGATGCCGACGCCGAAGCCGGAGGCGGTGGCCCGACTGCGTACGGCCGCGGACGTGCTCGGCATCGAGTGGCCGGACGGCGCGAGCGTCGGGCAGGTGCTCGCCACCATCGACCCGGCGCAGCCCAGAGCCGCCGCGTTCCTCGACCACGCCGCCGAGCTGATGCGCGGCGCCGGCTACACCGCGTTCGACGGTGAACCGCCCGCCGACCCCCGGCACGGCGCGGTGGGTGCGGCGTACGCGCACGTGACCGCGCCGCTGCGCCGGCTCGCCGACCGCTACGCCACCGAGGTGTGCCTGGCCCTGCACGCCGGTACGGCGGTGCCCGACTGGGCCCGTGAGGCGCTGCCGCAACTGCCTGCGGTGATGACCGGCACCGACCGGGTGGCCTCGGCCGCGACCCGCGCCACGGTGGAGCTGACCGAGGCGGTGCTGCTCGAACACCGGGTGGGGGAGACCTTCGAGGCCGCGGTCCTCGACGTCGACCGCGTACCCGCGCCGTCTGCGACCACAGCCGCCGCCGCGCCGGTGCAGGTGGGACGGCAGTCGGGTAAGCCGACCCGGCGACCGGGCGGGACCGTCGCGCTCGACGAGCCACCGGTACGGGCCCGCTGCGAGGGCGACCTGCCCCTGGGCGAGCGGGTACGCGTACGCCTGGTCACCGCCGACCCGGTCGCCCGCAAGGTCCTCTTCGCCCTGGACTGACCGCACCAGCCGGAGCGACAGTGCCAGCCGGAGCGACAGCGCCAGCCGGAACGACTGCGCCGGTGGCGACGACCGCGCCGGCTGGCCGGGTGGGCGGTTTGGCAGGATGCGGGTATGGCATACGAGGCGAGCGAACTGCCCGACGTTTCGGGGCTCACCGTCGGCATCATCGGCGGCACCGGCGACCAGGGGCGGGGGCTGGCCTACCGGTTCGCCCGCGCCGGGCAGCGGGTCCTGATCGGCTCCCGGTCGGCGGAGCGGGCGGCACAGTCGGCGAAGGAGATCGCCGCGCTGCCCGGGGTGCCCGCGGACGCCGACCTGACCGGTGTCGACAACAACACCGTCTGCGTCGAGTCCGACGTGGTGGTCATCGCGGTGCCGTGGGACGGGCACCACGACACCGTCGCCGCGCTCCGCGAACCCCTGGTCGGCAAGATCGTTATCGACTGCGTCAACCCGCTCGGTTTCGATAAGCAGGGCCCGTACGCGCTGCGGGTGGAAGAGGGCAGCGCGGTGCAGCAGGCCGCCGCCCTGCTGCCGGAGTCGCGGGTCTGCGCCGCGTTCAACCACGTCAGTGCGCCGCTGCTGGCCGACCCGGAGATCGAGCGGATCGAGCTGGACGTGCTGATCTGCACCGAGGAGCGGGAACTGGTCGGCATCGTCGGCGCGCTCGCCGCCCGGATCCCCGGCATGCGGGGCATCTACGCCGGCCGGCTGCGCAACGCCCACCAGGTCGAGGCGTTCACCGCGAACCTGATCGCGATCAACAAGCGGTACCGGTCGCACGCCGGTATCCGGGTCACGGACGTCTGAGCCGTCCGCCGGGGGTGTGCACGGCCGCACACCCCCGGACGGTACGGGTCAGAACGTGTGCTCGGCGCTCGGGAAACCGCCGTCGCGTACCTCGGCGGCGAACTGCCGGGTGGCGTCGGTGAGCACCCCGGACAGGTCGGCGTAACGCTTGACGAACCGGGGCGCCTTGCCCGTACGCAGACCGGCCATGTCCTGCCAGACCAGCACCTGGGCGTCGGTGTCCGGGCCGGCGCCGATGCCGATCGTCGGAATTCCCACCTCCGCGGTGACCCGCTTGGCGACCTCGCCCGGCACCATTTCCAGCACCACCGAGAACGCGCCCGCCTCGGCCACCGCGCGGGCGTCGGCCAACACCTCGTCGGCCGCGTCGCCGCGCCCCTGCACCCGGTAGCCGCCGATGGTGTGCTCGCTCTGCGGGGTGAAACCGACGTGTCCCATCACCGGGATGCCAGCGGTGGTCAGCGCCTCGATCTGGGCGGCGACCCGACGGCCGCCCTCCAGCTTCACCGCGTGGCAGCCGCCCTCCTTCATGAACCGCACCGCCGTACGCAGTGCCTGGGTCGGCCCCTCCTCGTACGAGCCGAACGGCAGGTCGGCGACGACGAGTGCGTACCGGGTGGCCCGTACCACCGCCCGGACCAGCGGCAGCAACTCGTCCACGGTCACCGGCACGGTGGTCTCGTAGCCGAACACGTTGTTCGCCGCCGAGTCGCCGACCAGCAACACCGGGATGCCGGCCTGGTCGAAGATCGACGCGGTGTACTGGTCGTACGAGGTGAGCATCGCCCACCGGTCGCCGCGCTCGCGGGCGACGGCCAGATCACGGGTACGGATCCGCCGGCTCGCCGGTCCGCCGTACAGCGCGGTCACCTCGGGTTCCGCCGGTTCGGTCCCTGGCGTCGCGGGCTTGTTTCCCTGCTCGGACATGACGACTCCTTTCACCTCGAGGCCGCGCTCGCGGTCCCCGGGTCCACGTCGATCGTCGCACCGTGACGCCGGACTCGGTCAGAGTGCAGTGGAGGATTTCACACCGCTCGGGCGATTTCAGCCGCGCTCCCGCCACCGGTTGGTGATCGGCAGCCGGCGGTCCCGGCCGAACGCCTTGATGGTGATTTTCGTGCCGGGTGCCGACTGGCGGCGCTTGTACTCGGCGGTATCCACCATTCGCAGCACCCGGTCGAGAATTGCCGGGTCGTGCCCGGCCGCGACGAGGTCCTCCCGGCCCCGGTCGCCGTCGACATAACCGACCAGGATCGGATCGAGGACCGAATAGTCGGGCAGCGAGTCGCTGTCGAGCTGCCCTGGGCTCAGTTCCGCGCTCGGCGGTTTCTGGATCGAGTTCTCCGGGATCGGCGGCTGTTCGCCGCGCGCGACCGCGTCCGCGTTGCGCCAGTTCGCCAACTGCCAGACCAGCGACTTCCACACGTCCTTGAGCGGGTTGTAACCGCCGACCGAGTCGCCGTAGAGGGTGGAGTAGCCGACCGCCAGCTCACTCTTGTTGCCGGTGGTGAGGACGAGGTGCCCCTCCTGGTTCGACAGCGCCATCAGGATCACCCCGCGTACGCGGGCCTGGAGGTTCTCCACCGCCAGCCCGGACAGCGACATGTTGGCCAGGAACCCGTCGACCATCGGCTGGATCGGCTCCACCCGGTAGTCGAGCCCGGTCCGCTTGGCCAGGTCGGCGGCGTCGTCGCGGGAGTGCCCGGAGGAGTGCTGGCTGGGCAGGGACACCCCGACCACCCGGTCCGGGCCGAGCGCGTCGACCGCGATCGTGGCGACCACCGCCGAGTCGATGCCGCCGGAGAGCCCGAGCACGATCGACGGGAAACCGTTCTTGTTGACGTAGTCGCGCAGCCCCAGCACCAGCGCCGACCAGACCTCGGCCTCGTCGGCGACCCGTTCGGCGATGCCGCCCTCGGCCGGTGGTGCGGCGGGGGCGGGCAGGGCGTCGCTGACCGCCACCCGGGCGATCCGCATCGTGGTCCGCCCGTCGCCCGCGGTGTACCTGGTTCCGGCGGCCACCTCGTCGGTGGTCCCGGTGGCCGTGACGACCTCGTCGGTGGCCCGTTCGGCGGTCGCCGCCGGCAGGTCCAGGTCGTGTACGAGCAGGTGCTCGACGAACTGCGGGGCGCGGGTCAGCAGGGTGCCGTCGGCGGCGACGACCATCGAGTCACCGTCGAAGACCAGTTCGTCCTGGCCGCCGACCATGTTGACGTACGCGACCGTGGCGCCCGCCTCGGCGGCCCGGCGCCGGACCAGCGGCAGCCGTACGTCGTCCTTGTTCCGCTCGTACGGCGAGCCGTTGATGTTGACGACCAGGCCGACCCCGGCCCGGCGGGCGACCGCGAACGGCCCTCCGGCCTGCCACAGGTCCTCGCAGATGGTGAGCCCGACGTCGATCCCGCCGACCCGGACCACGGTCAGCGTGTCCCCGGGTACGAAGTAGCGGTCCTCGTCGAAGACGCCGTAGTTGGGCAGGTGGTGCTTGAAGTAGGTGGCGGCCACCGTCCCGCCGTGCAGTACGGCGAGCGCGTTGCGCGGGCCGCGGGTGCGGTGCGGGCCGGTGCCGGAGGTGGCCGGGCCACCGTCGGCGGTTTCGCCGCCTGCGGTCGACCCGTCGGGGGTCTGCCCGAACTCGTCGGAGTCGAGGTAACCGAGCAGCACCGGTACGGCACCGAGGCCGTCGGCCTGGAGGTCGGCGGCGAGCTGGCGTAGGGCGGACCGGGAGGCGGTCACGAACGACTTGCGGAACACCAGGTCCTCGACCGGGTAGCCGGTCAGCATCATCTCCGGGAAGACGACGAGCTGCGCACCGGCGGTCACGGCGGCATGGCTGGTCCGGCGGACCGTCTCGGCGTTGCCGGTCAGGTCTCCGACGGTGGGGTTCACCTGGGCGAGAGCGAGGCGCAGGGTGGGCATGTCCTCATCTTGCCGCGCCACGGTCCGCTCCGCTCCCGCCGGGGGTGTAAAGCAAGGACTGGTGGTCGGCCGTGGTGGGTTTCGCGCGCAGGGGTGCTGGAAAGGGCTTGTCCTCGTATCTTTGGGATGGAAGGCCATGAACGGGACAGTCACCGTCCCGGCGTACCGCGCGCGACGGAGATCACGTAACGTCGGCGTAACGAGGTCGGGTAAGACTGGTCCGCTAGGTCGGGGGTCGGCTGGCCAGGTCAAGCAGGAGTGTCACGAGGGGTTGAAGTGGACCGTCAGCAGGAGTTTGTGCTCCGCACCCTGGAAGAGCGCGACATCCGGTTCGTCCGGTTGTGGTTCACCGACGTACTCGGCACGCTGAAGAGCGTCTCGGTCGCGCCGGCCGAACTGGAAGCGGCCTTCGAGGAGGGCATCGGCTTCGACGGTTCCGCCATCGAGGGCTTCGCCCGGGTCTTCGAATCCGACATGGTCGCCATGCCCGATCCGACCACTTTCCAGGTGTTCCCGTTCGAGGGCGGGGTCAGCGGCGAGAGCGCCCGGATGTTCTGCGACATCCTGCTGCCCGACGGCACCCCCTCCTGGGCCGACCCGCGCCACGTCCTGCGCCGCGCGCTGTCCCGGGCCGCCGAGAAGGGCTTTACCTTCTACACCCACCCCGAGATCGAGTTCTTCCTGCTGGAGAACGGCCCCAACGACGGCTCGGTGCCGGTCCCGGTCGATGCCGGCGGCTACTTCGAGCACACCACGCACGCCATCGCCCGCGACTTCCGCCGCCAGGCGGTGCTGTCGCTGGAGCGGATCGGCATCTCGGTCGAGTTCAGCCACCACGAGGTCGCCCCCGGCCAGCAGGAGATAGACCTCCGCTACGCCGACGCGCTCACCACCGCCGACAACATCATGACCTTCCGGCACGTGATCAAAGAGGTGGCGCTCTCCACCGGGGTCCAGGCCAGCTTCATGCCGAAGCCCTTCACCGACCAGCCGGGCAGCGGCATGCACACCCATCTGTCCCTGTTCGAGGGCGAGCGCAACGCCTTCCACGACGGCGGCGACCCGTCGAAGCTCTCCAAGGTCGCCCGCGCGTTCATCGCCGGGCTGCTGGTGCACGCCCGGGAATACACCGCGGTCACCAACCAGTGGGTCAACTCGTACAAGCGGCTCTTCCCGCAGGCACTGCCGGACCGGATCACCGAATCCCCGGCGTACGTCTGCTGGGGTCACCTGAACCGGTCGGCGCTGGTCCGGGTGCCGGCGTACGGCAAGCCGAACTCGGCCCGGGTGGAGGTTCGGTCGCTGGACTCGGCGACCAACCCGTACCTCGCCTTCGCGGTGCTGCTCGGCGCCGGCCTCAAGGGCATCGAGGAGGGCTACGAGCTGCCGCCGGGCGCCGAGGACGACGTCTGGTCGCTGTCCAACGCCGAGCGCAAGGCGATGGGGTACGAGGCGCTGCCGGAGAACCTCTCCGAGGCGATCGACGTGATGGCCGGCTCGGAACTGGTCGCCGAGGTGCTCGGTGAGCACGTCTTCGACTTCTTCCTGCGCAACAAGCGGGCCGAGTGGGAGCAGTACCGCCGCGAGGTCACCCCGTACGAGCGTCAGCGCTACCTCGGCGCCCTCTGAACCGAAGCGTCCATCGGCTGGTCCCGGCACATTGCGGGGCCAGCCGATTTTCGTGCGCACCGAGGCGGTGCCCGGCGGCAGGCATAAGTCCGAAATGGACGGTGCCGCGCGGTGCCGTGCGGCCAGCTCGTGAAGGTCCCGTGAAGATATGGAGCCGTCGATGTGGCGACGCGGGCGAGCGACGTGGGAATCAGCCGAATGGCGGACGCAGCGATGTCGATCGTCGCGGATTATTAAGCGGCTGTCGCCGGCCCGAAAACCCTTCGCGGCTGTCGATCACGTGACCTACTGTCCTTCGAGGACAGTTGTCTAGCAACGGGGAGAACAATTTATGGAACGTCGTGGCGTACTGCGCCGCTCCGCGGTCGTGGGGGTTGCCCTCACCACCGTGACGACCATGCTCTTCGCCGCCACCGGCGGAGCCGCGATGGCCGATCCGGCCAAGCCCACCGATCCGATCCGGGGAGTGGCGCCCGCCGCACCCCTCGGTGTGGTGAAGGACCGATACATCGTCGTGCTGAAGGACGGCAAGGCGAGCGCCGCCCAGACGCAGGCCACCGCCGCGACGCTCACCCGGGCGAACGGCGGGACGGTGCGTCGGGTCTACACCGCCGCAATCCGTGGCTACTCCGCGCAGATGACCGAGGCGCAGGCCAAGCAGGTCGCGAAGAATTCCGACGTCAAGTTGGTCGAGCCGGTCCGCCGTTACTCGAAGAGTGGCACCCAGACCAACCCGCCGTCGTGGGGGCTGGACCGGGTCGACCAGGTCACGCCGGTGCAGGACCGTTCGTACACCTACCCGACGTCGACGAGCAACGTCACCGCGTACGTCCTCGACACCGGTGTCTGGATGACCAACCCCGAGTTCGCCGGTCGGATCCAGTCCGGGCACGACTTCATCGACGACGACAGCGACGCGACCGACTGCCACGGCCACGGTACGCACGTGGCGGGCACCGTCGGCGGCACCACGTACGGCGTCGCCAAGAACGTGAACCTGGTGGCCGTGCGGGTGCTCGACTGCGCCGGCTGGGGGACGTCCGAGGAGATCGCCGCCGGGGTCGACTGGGTGACCGCGAACGCGGTCAAGCCGGCCGTCGCGAACATGAGCCTCGGCACCGACGGGCCCGACGCGATCATCGACGCCGCGGTCCAGGCGTCGATCGCCTCCGGTGTGACCTACGCGGTCGCGGCCGGCAACGAGGGCAGGAACGCCTGCACGCCGTCGCCGGCCCGGGTGCCCGCGGCGATTACCGTGGGAGCGACCGACCACCTCGACTTCCGTGCGTTCTTCTCGAACTACGGACCGTGTGTGGACCTGTTCGCTCCGGGCGTCCAAATCCGCTCGGCCGCGCTCGGTGCGCCCGAGGGTCTGGTCGCGAGCGGCACGTCGATGGCCTCGCCGCACGTGGCGGGCGCGGCGGCGCTGCTGCTGTCGGCGAACCCGACCTGGACGCCGCAGCAGGTACGTGACGCCATCGTCGCCGGCAGCACCTTCGGCACGGTCCAGGACCTCCAGGGCTCGCCGAACCGCCTGCTGCACGTCGGCGCGCTCGCCCCGGCACGCGCCAACGTCGGCTTCCGTGCGGTGGCCACCGGTTCGTACGTGACCCCGGGTGCCGGCGGTAGCCAGCAACTGCGGGCCTCGGCCGCCGCGCTCGTCGCGGCCGACCGGTTCGACCAGGTCGACGCCGGCAACGGGTTCGTCGCCCTGCGGTCGAAGGCCAACGGCCTGTTCGTGCAGGCCGACGCCACCGTTGGTGGCCGGCTGGTCGCCAACCGTGCCGCGATCGGCGACTGGGAGAAGTTCCAGGTCGTGCAGAGCGCCGACGGCAGCGTGAGCCTGCGGGCGAACGCCACCAGCGCCTTCGTGACGGCCGACTTCACCGTCGGCGGGGCGATGAGCGCCAACCGGCCCGCCATCGGTGCTTGGGAGAAGTTCGAGTACGTCGCACCGTTCCCGACGATCGGCATTCGGGCGGCGGTCAACGGCAAGTACGTGGTGGCGGAGAACGGCGGCGCCTCGCCGCTGATCGCCAACCGTGACACGGTCGGCCCGTGGGAGCGGTTCGAGATCTCCGACTCCGGTGACGGCACCTTCGCCCTGAAGGCCGCTGCCAACGCCAACTACGTGTCGGCGAACGCCGCCGGTGCCAGCCCGCTGCTCGCCCGCGCAACCGCGGTCTTCGAGTGGGAGAAGTTCTTCGTCCTCGGGTACCCCGCGGATGGCAGCTTCTACCTCAGCGCGATCGTCAACGGGAAGGCGGTGACGGCGCCGAACGGTGGTGCCTCGGCGCTGATCGCCAGCCGGGCCTACGACGTCGTCGACCCGGAGCCGTACCTCGGTGTCGAGCAGAGGTTCTACCTCCAGGCCGTCGCCTAGGTCTGCTGATCAGGAAGGGTCCGGCTCGCACTGGCGAGCCGGACCCTTCGTGGTTCACGAACGGGCGTTGCCGGTTACTCGGTCGGGGCGCCCGGGCCACCGCGGCCGTGGCCGCCGAACCCGTTCGGCAGGATGCCGGCGTCGAGGGCGGCCGTGATCGCGTCGGCCTGCTCCTGGGTGAGTTTGCCGTCCTTGACCGCCTGGGCCAGCCGGTCGGTGATCTTGGCCTGCCAGTCGGCCGGCCGGCCGCCCTTCTGGCCGTCCTGCGGCTTGGCGTCGGACTTGTGCTGCTCCCGTAGCTTCTCCAGCGCGGCGGTCACCTTGTCACTGGAGATGCCCAGTTCCTTGGCCAGGTCCTCGGCGAAAGCACCCGAGTGTCCGGGCCGCCCCTGTTGGTCGCCCTGGTCGCCGGGAGCCGGGGCGGCGGGATCCGGTGCGGTGGTCGAGTTCGAGGTCGACGGTGCCGGCGTGGGGTCCTCGGCGAAAGCGACGGTCGGTACGGCGATCCCCACCGCGAGTACGCCGGCAGCCGCGAGCCCGCCCAGCGCCGTCTTCCTGGAGATGGTCCTGAACATGCAAACCCCCATGATCGGTGTGTGGTGCACGACCCACCCACCGTCACGTACCGACCTGGACGAACCCCGTGCTGAACCTATGCGCAGCCTGTGAATTAGCCCTGAAACCCGAATTGTTGGTATAAAACCGGACAGTAAAAAGCCGGGAACTCAGCTCACGGCGGGCGAAACCGTCAAGGTGCCGGCGGTCGTGTCGAGCGTGGCGGGCGTACCGACGGGGACGGTGAGCTGGCCGTGGCCGTGCCCGATCGGCAGCCCGCCGAGCACCGGCACGCCCAGGTCGCCCAGGCGTTCGGCGATCACGTCCGCGACACTCACCGCCCAGTCGTCGGCGCAGTTGGTGAACTGGCCCACCGCCACCCCGGCGACCCCGTCCAGGACCCCGGTCCGGCGGAGTTGGGTGAGCATCCGATCCACCTTGTACGGCGGCTCCTCGACATCCTCGATCAACAGGATCGCCCCGGTCAGGTCCGGCATGTCGCGGGTGCCGAGCGAGGCCAGCACCAGGCACAGGTTGCCGCCGATCAGCGGGCCGGTGGCCGTACCGGGGACCAGCACCGGGGCGGTCTCCTCGGTGGGCAGCCGGGTGACCGTGGCCGGCTCGGTGGTCATCAGCGCGCGGCGCAACGACTCGGCCGAGACCGCCGGGGTGCGCTGGTCCAGCCAGGCGGCTCCCGGACCGTGCACGGTGGCGAGCCGGGCACCGCGCCAGAGCGCGAACTGCAACGCGGTGATGTCGGAGAAGCCGGCCACCACCTTCGGGTCGGCGCGTACCGCCGCCATGTCGATCGCGTCGACCATCCGCTGCGCTCCGTAACCACCACGGGTGCAGAGCACACCGCGTACGTCCGGGTCGGCGAAGGCGGCGTTCATGTCGGCGGCCCGCAGCTCGTCGGAGCCGGCCAGGTAACCCTGTCGGGCGTACGCGTTCGGTGCCAGCACCGGCCGCAGTCCCCAGCCGGTGAGCAGTTCCAGCCCCCGGGCCACCCGCTCCGGCTTGGTCGGACCGGACGGCGAGACCAGCATCACCTGGTCGCCGGGGCGCAACGCGGGCGGGCGTACGGGCGACGCCTGGGCCAGCGGGACGGCGGTCACGGGTCGGACATCGGTCATGGGGTGCCAGCCTATCCGGATCACCGTGGGCCACCGGATAGCCTCGACGTCGTGGCAACCGCTCTGGTGATCGAGAATGACCCGACGGACGACCTCCGTCGGCTGGGGGAGTGGCTGACCGAGGCCGGCCTCGACCTGCACGTGCTCCGGCCGCATGCCGGTGACGCCCTACCCGAGGACCTGTCCGGCTTCGAGGCGCTGGTGGTGCTCGGCGGGCAGCAGCAGGCGTACCCGCTGCCCGACGGCAGCCCGGACGCGCCCTGGTTCCCGCAGTTGGAGGGACTGCTGCGCAAGGCGGTCCGCTACCGGCTGCCCACCCTGGCGATCTGCCTCGGTGCGCAACTCCTGGCGACCGCGCACGCCGGCACCGTCGAGCGCAGTGAATCCGGGCCGGAGGTCGGTCCGGGTGTGGTCGGCAAGCGGGACGCCGCCGACCGCGACCCGCTGTTCATGTGGGTGCCGCTGATCCCCGACGTGCTCCAGTGGCACCACGACGAGATCACCGAGCTGCCGCGCGGCGCGGTGCTGCTCGCCGCGTCGACCCGCTACCCGAACCAGGCGTTCCGGCTCGGTGACCGGGCCTGGGGGCTCCAGTTCCACATCGAGGCCGACACCGACATGATCGCGAACTGGGCGACCGACTCGGCGACCCTGGCCGAGCTGGGCTACGACCGGGACGCCGTCATCGCCGCCGCGGACGCGGTGATGGCCGACGTGGAAGAGGCCTGGCAGCCCTTTGCCGTACGCTTCGCCGCCCTGGCCCAGGGTGAGCTCGACGTGCCGGCACCCCGGCTCGACCTGCCGCTGCTCGGGCCGCAGGAGCCGCGGTGACCAGACCGACCAGCGCGCACGGCCGGCTCGTCCGGTACGGCTTCGGCACCGCCGACGGTGACCACGGTTCCCGAGCCGCCGACCTGCTCGGGGAGACCGGACTGCGGCTCTGGGACGACGCCGCGCAGGAGCCGGTGGACGACGTCGCCGCCGACCTGATCACCGCCCTGTCCCGGGCCGCCGACGCCGACCTGGCCCTGCGCCAGTTGCACCGCCTGGTCGAGGCGGAACGGCGGGCGGCATCCCCGGACGGCGACGCGGAGTCGATGGTGCTGGGCGCCTTGGCCGTCGACCCGGGGCTGCGCCGCCGGCTGGTTGCCGTACTCGGGGCGTCGTCGGCGTTGGGTGATCACCTGGTGGCGAACCCGGACCAGTGGCGGGTGCTGGTCACCGGGGCGGACGGGCTCGCGCCACGGGCCGACGGCACGTTGTACGACGGCACCCTGCCCGGTGCCGTACTGCCGCCGCTGCCGGTGGTGGCCGCGCTGCGGCGGTCGTACCGGTTGAGTCTGCTGCGGATCGCGGCGGCCGACCTGACCGGCGGACAGGGCCTGGAGCAGACCATGTCGGCGCTCTCCGCGCTCGCCGATGCCACCCTCGGTGCCGCGTACGACATCGCGGTCGCCGAGTTGCCGCCCGGTACGACGCTGCCCCGGCTCGCCGTGGTGGCGATGGGCAAGTGCGGGGGCGGTGAACTGAACTACGTCTCCGACGTCGACGTCATCTTCGTCGCCGCGACCGACGAGGACCTGAACGCCGCGACCACCATCGCCACCCGGCTGATCCACATCTGTGGCCTGGTCGCCTGGCCGGTCGACGCCGCGCTGCGCCCGGAGGGCAACCGGGGACCGCTGGTCCGTACGCTCGCCAGCCACCTCGCCTACTACCGGCGCTGGGCCCGTACGTGGGAGTTCCAGGCGCTGTTGAAGGCCCGCCCGGCTGCCGGTGACCTCGCTCTGGCGAGTGAGTGGATCGAGCAGCTCGCGCCGCTGGTCTGGACCGCCGCGGAGCGGCCCGAGGCGGTCGAGGACGTACGGTCGATGCGGCGGCGGATCATCGACAACATCCCGGCCCGCGAGCTGGAACGCGAGATCAAGCGCGGGCCCGGCGGGCTGCGCGACATCGAGTTCGCGATCCAGTTGCTGCAACTCGTGCACGGTCGCGGCGACGAGTCGCTGCGCGCCTGCGGCACCATCCCAGCCCTGCGGGCACTGGTCGCCGGTGGTTACGTCGGCCGGGCCGACGGGGAGTCGCTGCTGCGCGGCTACCGGTTCCTGCGCGCGGTCGAACACCGGCTGCAACTACAGGCGCTGCGGCGTACGCACACCGTGCCGACCGAGCCGCAGGCGTTGCGCTGGTTGGCGCACGCGCTCGGCTACACCGCCACCCCGGAACGGGACGCGGTCGAGGCGTTCCGGGCCGAGTGGGTCACCCACGCCACCGAGGTACGCCGGCTGCACATCAAGATCTTCTACCGGCCGCTGCTGGAGGCGGTCGCCCGGGTCAACACCGACGGGCTGCGGCTGACTCCGGAGGCGGCCAAGCACCGGCTGGAGATCCTCGGCTTCGGTGACCCCACCCGGGCGTTGCAGCACCTCCAGGCGCTCACCGGCGGCGTGACCCGGACTGCCGCGATCCAGCGGACCCTGCTGCCGGTGCTGCTCCAGGAGTTCGCCGACGCCCCCGAACCGGACCGGGGGCTGCTCAACTACCGCCAGGTGTCGGACAAGCTGGGCAGCACCCCGTGGTACCTGCGGCTGCTGCGCGACGAGGGGCCGGTGGCCCGGCGGCTGGCCCGTACCCTGGCCCTGTCCCGGTATGTCGCCGACCTGCTCGCCCGTGACCCGGAGTCGCTGCGGCTGCTCGCCGACGACACCGAACTGGTTCCGCGCGACCCGGCCGTGCTGCGCGACGGCTTCCTCGCCGCCGCCAACCGGCACCTGCCCGGTAGGGGACCCCAGCCGGCCGACCCGGCCGCCGCGATCAGCGCGGTCCGGGCGCTGCGCCGCCGCGAGCTGATCCGGCTCGCCTGCGCCGACGTGCTGCACTCCGCCGGTTCGCTGGCCCCACCGTCACCGGACACCGAGGTCGCGCCGGCTCCGGCGGTGGCCGGGGAGTCCGACATCATCGCCACCGGGGCGGCGCTGAGCGCGGTCACCGACATGACCCTGGCCGCCGCGCTCCAGGTCGCCCGAGCGGCCGTACCGGAGCTGCCCGGACTGCGGTTCGCCGTGATCGGCATGGGCCGGCTCGGCGGATACGAGCAGAACTACTTCTCCGACGCCGACGTGCTGTTCGTCTACGACCCGCCGCCTGGCGTTGCCGAGAGCACGGCCAGCGCCGCCGCGCACGCCATCGCCGAGGAACTGCGCCGGCTGCTCGGCACACCGACGGCGGACCCGCCGCTCGGCGTCGACGCGGACCTGCGCCCCGAGGGCCGCCAGGGTCCACTGGTACGCAGTATCGCCGCCTACGCCCAGTACTACGCACGCTGGTCGAAGGTGTGGGAGGCGCAGGCGCTGCTGCGCGCCCGGTTCGTCTGCGGCGACGCCGACCTGGGCCGGGAGTTCGAGCTGATGGTCGACCCGGTGCGTTACCCGGAGCTGGGGCTGAACCGTGCCCAGGTGACCGAGATCCGGCGGATCAAGGCGCGGGTGGAGACCGAGCGGCTGCCCCGGGGAGCCGATCCGGCCACCCACACCAAGCTCGGCCGGGGCGGGCTCGCCGACGTCGAGTGGGCGGTGCAGCTCGTCCAGCTCCGGCACGCCGGTACGGTCCCCGAACTGCGCGGTACGCGTACGCTCGACGCGCTCGGCGCGGCCCGGGACGCCAAGCTGATCGACCCGGCCGACGCGACCGTGATGGCCGCCGGCTGGACCCTGGCCGCCCGCGTACGCAACGCGTTGATGCTGGTCCGGGGCCGGGCCGGGGACCAGTTGCCCCGGCACGGGGTGGAGTTGGCGGGCGTCGTACGGCTGCTCGGCGGCCACGATCCGGGGGAGTTCCTGGACCACTACCTGCGTACCGCGCGACGGTCGCGGGCCGCGGTCGAACGCGTACTCGATGCCTGACCGGCGCCGCCCGGCGGTGGCCGGACAGGTCCGGGCCGCCGGTGGCCGGCTCGGTTCGGCCGGTCCGGTCCCGGTGGCGGGTGTCGCCGCGCTGCTGCTGGCGGTCGCCTTCCTGCTGGCCCCGAACATGGGCACCGACCTGGCCGCGCAGGTGGCCCGGGCGAACTTCGTGGACCGGTTCGGCGCCACCCCGATCGACCTCGGCTGGTACGCCGGCATCAACCAGTTCGGCTACAGCCTGTTCACCGCTGCCCTCGGCGCCACCTTCGGCGTACGGGTGGTCGGCGCGGTCGCGGCGGTCGGCTCGGCGCTCGCCTTCGCCTGGCTGCTGGTGGTGGCCCGCGCCCGGCGCCCGGTCCTCGGTGCGCTGCTCGGTGCCGTGGTGCTGGTCGGCAACCTGGTCAGCGGCCGGATCACCTTCGCCATCGGCCTGCTGTTCGCCCTGCTCGCCCTCTGCACGGTGGCGGCTGCCGGCGGTTACGGGCGCTCGATGGCGGGCGGCGGCAGCGGCTCCCGGCGGTCGGCGCGTGTCGGTTGGCTCGTGGGAGCCGGAGTGTTGGCCGCCTTGAGCACCTGGGCCAGCCCGGTGGCGGGACTGTTTCTCGGGCTGGCCGGCGGGGCGTTGCTACTGGCCAACCTGCTGCGCCCGGTCCGTCCGGCACCGCCGCGTACGGGAGCCCGTCGTTCGGGTCGGTGGCGGTCGATCCGGTGGCGCTCAGGTGGCGGGCTGACCGGGGCGCTGGTGCTCTGTGTCGTACCGGCGGTCGCGTTGGCGCCAATGGCGCTGCTGTTCGGCAACGGCGGGGTGCAGCCGTACAGCTTCGAGTCGATGCGTACGAATGTGGTGTTGGCGCTGGTGGTGCTGGTGGTCGTGCCGCGGCGGTGGCGGGCGATCAAGGTCGGGGCCGTGTTGACCGTGGTGCTGCTGGTCGGCGCCTACTACCTGGACAGCCCGGTCGGCTCGAACGCGCTGCGGCTGTCGATGCTGTTCGCCCTGCCGGTGCTGGCTGCCTTCGCCGACCTACGGTGGCGCTGGCTGGTGCCGCTGCTGGCGCTCGCCGTCTGGTGGCAGAACCCGGTCATGGTCGCCGACCTGACCCGGGCCGGTTCGACCGAGAGCCGGGCCGCGTTCTACCGCCCGCTGGTCGACGAACTGGACCGGCGCGGCCCGATCGGCCGGGTCGAGGTGGTGCCGCTACGCGACCACTGGGAATCGACGTACGTCGCCCCGACCGTCCCCCTCGCGCGCGGCTGGGAACGCCAGGTCGACGTCGACCGCAACCCACTGTTCTACCGGGACGACCTCCCCGCCCCCGAGTACGTCGACTGGCTGCGCCACAACGCCGTGACTTACGTGGCCATCGCCCCGAACAGCCCACCCGACCTGTACGCCCGCGACGAAGCCGCCCTGGTCAAAGCCGGTCTGCCGGAACTGCGCGAGGTATGGCGCGATGCGACCTGGCGCCTGTACGCGGTGGCGGATCCGTCGCCACTGGTGGCCGCGCCCGGTCAACTGGCCGACTCGACGCAGGAGGCGGTGACCTTCACCGCCGAGGGGGCGGGTGAGGTGCTGCTGCGGGTGCACTGGTCGCGTTTCCTCGGCGTGACCGGGCCGGGCGCCTGTCTGCGGGCCACTGACGACGGGTGGACGGCCGTCCGGGTCAGCGGCGGCACCTATCGGGTCAGCAGTGACCTGATCGACTCCGGCCCGCACTGCTGACACCTGCGCTGGACAGAGCGACGCCCCCCGACGCCGGTTCGGGCGCGGGGGGTCCCATGGGTTTCGTCAAGCAGGCCGGGTCACCCGAGAACTCCGGGGGCGTCCCGGCGCGGGCATATGCACCTGCCCGCACCGGTGGCGGTCGTCTCAGGTGGCGGCGGGTACGGTGGGTACCTGGATCTTGAGGTGCTCGGTGAAGAATCCGGCGAGTTCCGCCAGGGCCGGTCCGACGTACTCCTCCTTGTCATAGAGGCCGACATGGGTGGCGCCGTCGATCCAGTGCAACCGCTTCGGCTCACCCGCTTCGGCAAGCGCCTCGGTGCTCATGTGCCTGGTGACCGCCTCGGTGCCGACGATCATTAGCAGCGGGCGCGGCGCGATCATCGAGACGAACCGGAACGGGTCGAACGCCGCGATTCGATCGATACTACTCAGAGTGAACTCTTTGGCCGAGCGCGGATGCTGGGCGCGGTCGGTGCAGTAGTACTCGAAACCTTCGACCCCGTGCTGTCCACCAGCCGCACGAGCCTCCTCCACGCTGTTCGGGAAGATCGGAAAGGTGCCGACGCCCGCGCCCCGGGCCTCCGTGGTGCGCGCCGCGGCCGCAGCGTCGAGCATGGCCTGGATGACAGAGGGGTTCTGGGTTCCGTCCGCGCCCTCGCGGAACTGGCGCCCGACGTCGGCGGCGCTGACGGTCGCGACCGCCTTGATCCGGTGGTCCGTGGCGGATGCCGGGACGACGTAGCCGCCAGAGGCGCAGATGCCCAGGGCGCCGATCCGCTCCGGGTCGACCTCGGGCAGGGTGGTGAGGAATGAGACGGCGGACTTGTTGTCCTCGACGCGATGCGCCGGGTCCTCGAGACCACGCGGAAATCCGCCGCTCTCGCCCTGATAGGCAGCGTCGAACGCGAGGGTGATGAAGCCCCGCTCGGCGAGACGTCGGGCATACAGTCCGGCCGCCTGTTCCTTGACACCGCTGGCCGGATGCCCGACGACGATCGCGGGACGCGGACCCGCCTGACCGTCTTCGGGGGTATAGAGGTGCCCGGCGATCTTCGTGCCGGCGCTATCAAACGTCACGTCCGTACGCATGTGTCGGTTTCTCCGATCTGATGTCTGATCCGGAACCTCGCTTCCCGGGTGAGTTCCGGGCGTCCGGCGTCGCGCCGGGCCGCACACCCAGGTTGGCGCGCCGCAACGGCCGCCAGAAGGGCGGGTTCGTGCCTGTGCAAGCAGGTTCCTGGGAACGAATCTGCCCCCTCAAGTTTCGAGCACCGGCTGTGAATCCGACGAAGAATAGTGACCATGGAACCTGCTGGCCGTCACCCGAACGAGCTTGGTGACTTCCTCAAGGCCCGGCGCAATCAACTGACACCGGGCCTTGTCGGCCTGCCCGAAAGCACCACCCCACGCCGGGTGGCTGGACTCCGGCGAGAAGAGGTCGCGCAACTGGCGGCGATCAGCGTCGACTACCTGACCCGCCTCGAGCAGGGACGCGTGCAGGCGTCCACATCCGTCCTCATCACACTCGCCAACGCACTGCGCCTCGATGATGACCAGCGAACCTACCTGTTCGAACTGGCAGGCAAGGCCCCGCTGCTGCGGCGGCGCAGCCGCCCGGCACAGACCGTCAGACCCGCGATGCGGCGTCTGCTCGACCAGCTCACCGAAAGCCCGGCGATAATCCTCGGGCGCCGCATGGACATCCTCGCGTGGAACGCCGCCGCAGCGACGCTCTATACCGACTTCTCGCAATACCCGGCGAATCGCCGCAACTACGTCTACCTGCTGTTCAACGATCCAGCCGTCCGCGACCTCCACACAGACTGGGAGGACGCCGCCCGGACCGCCGTAGCCTCACTGCGCATGGAGGTCGCCAAGGATCCGGATGACCCCGAGTTGGCCGCGCTCGTCGGCGAACTGTCGATCCAGCACCCCGACTTCAGCACCTGGTGGGCCACCCACCAGGTCACGACCGCCAGGTACGGCACCAAGGACTACCACCACCCGTTGGTCGGCAACCTCACCCTCGACTGCGACATCTGGGCAAGCTCCGACGAAAGCGGACAGCGAATCATGGTTCTCACCGCCACCTCGGGAACTCCGTCCCACGAGGCACTCCGCATCCTGACGGCCTGGACAGCCGTCCCAATGACACCGACCACACACGGTTCCGTCAGGCCGTTGCCCAGCACTCCCAACGAAGACTGACGCGTATGGGGGCGCATCGAACTGTTGTCAGTGCTGCTTGGCGAGGCCGACGAACGCCCGCCATGCCTCCGGGCCGAAGGTCAGCACCGGGCCGGACTGGTCCTTGCTGTCACGGACGAGAACGCGTCTGGGGAGAGCGTACTTGTGGACGGCCCCTCGGCTCTCTCTGACGAGGTTGTCGCTGCTTTGCTGGCGTGTTTCGTCAAGTAGCTCGCGGCAGGTGGTCAGGGGATCGTCTTCCGGCTGGGAAGGTTGGCACGCCAGCCGCTCGCCGGACAACGCGGCGAGATCACCCGCCTCCGCGAGACGCAGCCGCCCGCCAGCACGAGGCTGCGAGTGATGCATTGGTGCCGATATGGCCCCACCACGGGATAACGTCATCACCATGCCCGAGCTGATCGTTCCCACCGTCCGGCTGCACACCGCCTGGCTCGATGCTCACGCAGAGTGGGGTCCCGGGCAGCACGAGGACGGCTTCGGGCTGCTGCCAACCGACGAGGTGGACACCCCGGCCGGCTTCGCGGCATGGGTGGCCCGGCTCGACGACCAGTCGGACTCCACGAAGACGCCTCGCGCCGGCAAACACCAGTGCACATACCGTTGGATCGTCGAGGACGAGCGCGTAGTCGGCGGGGCCGCCCTGCGGCACGGTGAGGATGACGAGTACGTCCAATGGGCTGGCCACATCGGCTACGGCATCCGGCCATCGGCGCGTCGACGCGGCCTGGCCACCTGGGCGATGATCCAACTGCTCGACGAAGCACGGCGGCTTGACCTGCGGCGGGTGCTCGCAGTCTGCGCGCTCGACAATGCCGCCTCAATCAAGACCATCGAACGATGCGGCGGCGTCTTCGAAGGAATCGGAGACACCAAGTTCGGGCATCCCGTCCGACGATACTGGATCAATCTTTAGTCGCTATCACCCCGAGAGGGATCTTCGAGAATCCGGCGTGAAATCGCCTGGCCGCGCCCAGGCTCGATCGCTCACTGCCTGTGGATAGAGCTTCGATCCACGGCGTCCCGCGAACCGGCCCCAAACGCGACACCCTCACTGCGGGACACGCTAAACGCCGCGACAACACCGGTCAACCAGGGCTTCGGTTCGGTCTGGAAACAGCAACGCCCCCGCACTGTTGGTGCGGAGGCGCGCGTGAGGGCTGCTACTGCTGCTTGGCGAGGCCGACGAACGCCCGCCATGCGTCCGGACCGAAGGTCAGCACCGGGCCGGACTGGTCCTTGCTGTCACGGACGAGAACGCGGCTGGGGAGGTTGTCGGCCACCTCCACGCAGTCTCCCTGATTGGACCCGCTGCGAGTGCTCTTACGCCAGTGCGGCGCAGCGATCGGCTCCATGACCCCGCTACCTCCAGAATCAGCTCGGGAATGGACGTCTGGAAAGAGCGTACTTGTGGACGGCCCCTCGGCTCTCGGACGAGGTCAACCAGGGCTTCAGTTCAGCCCTGGACACAGCAACGCCCCCGCACCGTTGGTACGGAGGCGCGCGTGAGGGCTGCTACTGCTGCTTGGCGAGGCCGACGAACGCCCCCCATGCGTCCGGACCGAAGGTCAGCACCGGGCCGGACTGGTCCTTGCTGTCACGGACGAGAACGCGGCTGGGGAGGTTGTCGGCCACCTCGACGCAGTTCCCGCCGTTCTGGTTGCTACGGCTGGACTTACGCCAGGTCGGCTGCTGAGTCGTCATGATCATTCACCAACCTCAAGATAAGGTTTGTTGACTGGTCACACGGTAGTGCGACCGCACCTATAGCCTGCCACGTACGATCCATGCCGGTCACGCGGGATGGCTCCGCTACCACCCGATCTTCGTAGAAGTCTTCCAACAGACCAACCATGTTCCCTCCCTCGATGGTTGCCAGAGCGAAGGTGCCGTTGCGGCCTGCGTACAACCCGGCGGAGTCGGGCACGACGTGTACGAAGATGTTTGGTCGGGCGCCTACGTCGGCCAGGTGTAACAGTTGGTCTTTGGCGATCCTAGGTGGTCCACATCGGAGGGTGACAGCATCCAGCACGAAGACGAAGGTGGGACGATCCTCTCGGTCGAGGATCGTGGCTTGCCGCTCCATCCTGAGGGCTACCCGACTCGCCACCTCTTCGTCAGTGTGCAGGCCAGTGCTGGCGAACACCGCTCGGGCGTAGGCTTCCGTCTGTAACAGACCGGGCAGCAGATTCGCCTGGAAGTACCGCAGGGTTGCGGCCGTCTCCTCCGCGTGCCGCCAGGGCAGGAACCAACTTGGCGCCGGGCGTCGGTCTTTCCGGGCCTCTGCCGACGCCTGCTGGATCTCGTCACCGGTCCCAAAGTATTCGTCCAGGGCCTTGGCGGTGTCGGGCTGCGGGACCAGTCGACTCGTCTCGAACGCCGCGATCAACGAGCTACTGACCTGGATCGCGTCGGCCACCTGGTCCTGGGTAACCGCGCGCTCGGCGCGTAGCTGTTTGATTCGCGCCGGAAGGTTATTCATCCTTATCCCCCCTTTATAAAGGCCCGCCCACCCTCATGCGGAAGCGCAGCCAGGGCTATCCATCCGTAATGCCCTGCGACTATCTTCCGTCACCCCGCGTCGTCAGTCCAGGGTGGATATAAGCGCTCCCGTTCGAATCCAACAAAGCCACTGCATCCGAAAGGACGGGCGGGGGTTGCGCGGGGCTGTCCCGCTTATCCCTAAGGGGATGGCCCCGCATCCATCTACTGAGGAGGCGCAATGTTCATCGTTCAGGTCTGGTGGGATTCTGTCCTTCGACTGATCGCGCCAAGTCCGCCCCCCGGCAGCATCGCCGTCGCCGGTACCCGCACCTTGGGCGAACGAGCCAACGGCCCGGCCGTACCGCATCACGCTCGGCCAGCGACTCGGCTACGACGTGGCCCGTCGGAACGGGTACCGGGGATGACCGGGCAGCCGTTGGTGAGCGTCGGTGATGTGATCAATGCCGAGGAGGGTGACTACCGGCGGGAAAGTGTGCCCGCCTATCAGGACACGATGGGCGATCTCCATCTGCGGGTGACGCACGTTCCGATGGACGCCGGGGCGTACGACACCGAGTGGGTGACCGTACGCGGCATCGAAAAGCCGATGGGGAAGCCCGAGCTGCCCGAAGCCGCGTACGCGATTCGTCGCCACGCCCTCGCGGACATCGAGCGGCCGGCGCCGACCGGACCGGTCTGGTGATGGACGGCGAGCCGGCGGCGGACAGGGTCGCCAACCATGTCGCGCTGCCGCAGCTCTGGATCTGCCGCGTGGACGCCTACCCGTGGCCGTGCGCGGACGCGCGGCTGAACCTGCTCGCGGGCTTCGACGGTCGGCTACTTGCCCTGAACCTGTACCTGGCGCCGCTGTTCGTCGAGGCCCTGACCGACCTGTCCGCGATCGCCCCGGACCTGGCCGACCCGCCGGACCCACGCGCGATCTACGAGCGCTTCATGGGCTGGGTGCCGTTGCGGAGGAACCGATGAGTGACCTCGTGAAGGCCACGGTCAACCTCACCCCGCGCGCGGTCGACGCGCTCGGTTCGGCCTGTGGGCGTACCAGGGACACCAAGACCGACACGATCAACCGTGCGCTGGTGGTCTACGACCTGGTGCTTGAGCTGATGGAGCGCGACGGCGGCTATCTCACGCTACGAAACCCGGACGGCAGCACCGAGCGGGTGCACCTGCTCTGATCGGAGGTAAAGAGCGTGGACCACGATGAACTGGACGACGCGATGGGCGCCCCGCACCGACCGGGCGACGACTGGTATTGCAAGGACGACGCCGAGGAATGGCCTTGTCAGGTGTTCCGACGCAGGATGTGGACGCTTTACCGCCGCAATCGGCCTCAACTGATCGACGTGATGACGCGCTTCCGTGACAAGGCGTTGCGTGAGGTGGACGGCATGACTCCGGAGTTGGCCGAGGCCCGCTTCATCGGCTGGGTGCACGACCCGCCGGTCCGTCGTCGACTGCGGGCGATCTGAATGAGTGTTCGAGGACGGGATCCGAACCGTCCGCGTCCGCTCCACACAGGAATTTCCAGACCCGCACTAGGGTGTGGGGATGACGACACCCCGGGAGGCGGAGACGCGTATCGGTCCGATCGGCGCACTGCTTTGCCGCGTGATGTTCTTGGCGATCTGTCTGCCCGGCCCGGTCCTGCTGGTTGTAGCCGTATCGCAGGGTCCGAGTCTGTCTGCCGGGGACTTTTGGGGGCTGCTCGCCGGGGGCGTACTGGCGACGCTCGTCGGCGGGGGCTTCGGAGTTTGGGGCTTGCGCCTGGTCACTCGCTCGCGCCGCGACATGCGGCGGCTAGCCGCTACCGGTGTCGCCGCGACGGCGGAAGTTCTCGCGGTGACCAACCACCTGGGCGGGGAGGAAACCGGGCTGAAACTCCGCGTCCGGATCAGTGGGGATGGGTTCGCCACCTTCGAGGCCGAGACGATCCGCGCTGTTGACCCGGCCCTCGTGCCCGGAGCGTTTCTGGCCGCGGTCGTGGACCCGTACGAACGCGTCTTCTCGTTCGTGTAGCCGTCTTGCTGACCCTGAAGCGGTCGAGTTGTCGTTCAGGTCGACGCAAGCCATCGGGTCACCTCGTCGGTCAGCGCCACCTCGTACGGCAGATTTTTCAGGTCTTCTGCGGTGACCTCCAGACCGCGAGCCCGAGCCAATTCGGCCAACCATGCCCAGGGATGGGCCTCGCCGCACCCGTCGTCGTCGGGAAGCACGGTGTTCAACACGCACCGGGTGACGTCCTCCCGCGTCTCGTGGAGCGGGATCGCACCATTGCCCGGGGCGCCGGTCGATCTCGCGGCGATGCTGTAGCCGCGTTCCGCGTGCAGGAGCACGCGCCGGCCGTCCTCCAACGTCGCGAACTCACTCACCAGGAAGCTCTGGCTATTCACATCATCGGTAGCTGACGCTTGCAGATCGCAGAGTGCGCCCAGGCCGACGACACGGCCGGGTTCGACGCGGGGAAGATTTTCGGGGGCGCGATAGGCCCCCGGGTACGGACTCCAACCGAATGTCACACCGCTCATTCTTGTCAGAACTCGACCGACCGGGTGCCAAGGCGCTCCTCAAGGTCTCCCGACTGCTGTAAGCCGGCCGCGAAGGCACCCGCTGCCCAGCGCTGGGAACGAGCCGAGCCGAGCCGCGCCGTGAAAGTGGCGGACTGGGGTGGGAACTCGTTGTCGTCGGGCAGGGTAATGGCGTTCACCCAGCCCTTCATCTCGGCCAGGGCCCCACGGTCGAACGCCGCGACACGGGTGGCGAACGCGGTGACGAAGTCGTCGAGTTCCGCGTCCGGGATGGTGCGGTTGACGTAGCCGTACCGCTCGGCGAGGTCGCCGTCGAAGTCCTCGGCGCTCACCAGGATTTCCAGGGCCCGACCGCGACCGACCAGACGCGGCAGGCGGGACGGGGCACCGCCGCCCGGCGGGACGCCCGTGCTCATCTCGAACTGGCCGATCAGGGTGCGCTCCCGGCTGGCGAAACGGATGTCGGTCGCCAGGAGGAACTCGCTGCCGGCCCCGCGTGCCCGACCGCGGATCTTGCTGATCGTCACGACGGGAAGCTTGCTCAGCCGCACCATGACGTCGACGAAGGGCTGCTGCCCGGTGACCGGCGGCGGCTGGTTGGCCAGGACCGAAAGGTCGTCGGCGAGATCCCAGTGCGCGATGAAGTAGTCGGGATTCGCGCTCTCGAACACGATGACGGTCAGCTCGGGATCGTTCTCGGCCGCATCGAGAAGCGCACGCATCTCGACGACCAACTGTCCGCCGAAGAGGTTGATCGGCGGGTTGTCGAGCGAGGCACGCCAGAACGACGGCGACTCCTTGGTGATGTTGATCTGCGCCATGCGACGAGTATGTGCAGAACACCAGGTAATTGGGCGCGGAATTGTGTGCGGTAAGCCTTACGGGGATCTCCGCGCTACAGCCCCTGACCAGGGCCTCCGGGTGGCCATGGCACGATGGTCGCCGTGCCCCGGTTCCGTCTCGTCCGCTACGCCGGCCTGGCCGGGGCGATTCTGTTGGCGGTCGGGGCCCGGTTCGGCGGAGTGCTGCCGCAGTGGCGTGCCGGGGTCACCCCGGCCGGCATCTGGCAGGGCGAGCACGGGCCACTGATCCTCGGCTGTTGGCTGGTCGGCACCGCCCTGCTCGCCGGAGCCTGGTGGGCCGCCCGCGACGGTGTGCCGTCGACCCGGTGGGCCTACGTCACCACCGGGCTCTGGCTGCTGCCGCTGCTCGTCGCGCCGCCATTGGGCAGCCGCGACGTCTACTCGTACGCCTGCCAGGGGGCGGTGCTGCACGACGGCGGAAACCCGTACAGCAGTGGCGTACGGGAACTCGGGTGCCCGTGGCTGGACTCGGTGTCGCCGACGTGGCAGGACAGCCCGGCGCCGTACGGGCCGGTGTTCGTGCTGCTCGCCGGGCTGGCCGTGGCGATCGGCGGAACCCTCGTCGGCACCCTGGCGGTGCTGCGCCTGTACGCCGTGCTCGGGGTCGCCCTCACCGCCGCCTGCCTGCCCGCGTTGGCCCGCCGCTGCGGGGTGGCGCCACAGCGGGCGCTCTGGCTGCTGCTCGGCTGCCCGATCGTGGCCGTGCACCTGGTATCCGGGGCGCACAACGACGCGCTGATGGTGGGACTGCTGACCGCCGGGCTGCTGGTGACCGTGGTCGGGCGGGGGCGCCCGCTGCCGCTGTTCGCCGGGGGAGTGCTGCTCGGGCTGGCGGTCGGGGTGAAGGCCACCGCCGGGGTGGTGGTCCCGTTCGCGATGCTCGCCGCGCTGGCCGGGGCGTACCGGGTGCGGGCGCTGTTGCGCGACGGGGTGCCGGTGGCGGCGGGGGCGGCGTTCGCCGTACTCGCCGTGACGGGGGTGTCGGGGCTGGGCTGGGGTTGGGTCGACGGGCTCGCCCGCAGCGGCGACTCGGTGCAGTGGACCTCACCGTCGACCGCGTTCGGGATGACCGTCGACTACGCCGGCCGGGTGTTCGGGGCCGATCTCGACACCGTGCCGGTGACCCGGCTGGTGGGGGTGGGGGTGCTCGCCGTACTCCTGGTGGTGCTCTGGTGGCGGGCCCGGCACGCGGACCCGGTGCTCGGCGCGGGGCTGGCGCTGGCCGCCACGGTCGCGCTCGCCCCGGTCTTCCACCCCTGGTACGCGACCTGGCCCCTGGCGGTTCTGGCGGCGACCGCGATCGCGGGCCGGTGGCTGGTCGTACCCGGGTTGTTGATCTCGTTTTTGACCCTGCCCGACGGGACCAACCTGGCCCGGTTCACCCGACTGCCCGGCGCCCTGGCGATGACCGTGTTCGTGCTGGTCGTGGCGGTGCTCGGGGTGCGTTCGGCCCGGCGGCGCCGGGTGGCAACGGACCGCCCGGAGCTGGCCGAGACGGCTCCGAGCGGGCGCTAGCGTCACCGCACGGTCAGGCCTGCTTCGGCAGGGTGAGGATTTCGGCTCCGTCGTCGGTGATGGCGATCGTGTGTTCGCTGTGCGCTGTTCGGCAGCCGGTCGCGCTGCGCAGTGTCCAGCCATCGGCGTCGGTGACGAGCTTGGCGGTGTCCGCCATGATCCACGGCTCCAGGGCCAGCAGCAGCCCGGGACGCAGTTTGTAACCGCGACCGGGTCGCCCCGTGTTCGCGACGTGCGGGTCCTGGTGCATCGTCGACCCGACGCCGTGACCGCCGAACTCGGTGTTGACCTGGTATCCCGCCTCGGTGAGGACCGAGCCGATGGCGTGGGAGATGTCACCGACGCGAGCCCCGGGGCCGGCGGCGGCTATCCCCGCGCGCAACGCCCGCTCGGTCGCGTCGATCATCGCGACGCTCTCCTGGGGCTGCACGTCGCCCACGATGAAGCTGATGGCGGAGTCGGCGACAACTCCGCCCAGGGAGACGGCGAGGTCGAGTGTCAGCAGGTCACCGTTGGTGAGCGGGTAGTCGTACGGCAGCCCGTGGAGCACGGCGTCGTTGACCGACGTGCAGATGTAGTGACCGAACGGCCCGCGCCCGAAGGACGGCTCGTAGTCGACGTAGCAGGACTGTGCCCCGGCCTCGATGATCATGGCCTGGGCCCACCGGTCGATGTCGAGCAGGTTCGTGCCGACGGTGCTGCGGCTCTTCAGGGTCTGCAAGATGCCGGCGACCAGAGCGCCCGTCTCCTTCGCTCGGGGCAGGTCGGTCAGGTTCAGGATCTCGATCATGCGGCGCCTTACTCGTACGGCCAATAAGTATCCCGGCCATATTATCCCGGTACTAGAATCGGTGCCATGGTCAGGTTGCCGCTCACACCCGAAGAGGTCGAGCGCGGACAGCGCCTCGGCGCCCTCCTGCGTCGAGCCAGGGGAGAGCGTTCGATGCTCCTCACCGCGCTGGACGCGGGCGTCTCGCCGGAGACCCTTCGGAAGATCGAGTCCGGTCGCGTGGCCACCCCCGCCTTCCCGACCATCGCCGCGATCGCCGACGTCCTCGGCCTGTCCCTCGACGCGGTCTGGTCGGAGATCAACCGGTCGGCCGGCGGGGTCGAGCTGGGAAGGTCGGACAGCGCCGCAGCTCAGCGGTTGGCCTCCTAAGGCTCCGAGCGTCGAAAAAATCCGCGACCGGCGTGCATCGTTCGAGGGGCGGGTGACCGTTCTACCCACGTCGGAGGGAGCGGCCGGTTGAAACAAGATGATGAGGACGCATTCCGGGAGTTCGTGGCGTCGCGCATGCTGGCGTTGCGCAGGCTGGCGTACGTGACGTGCGGGGACTGGCACGCGGCAGAGGACGCGGTGGCCAACGCCCTGGCGAAGCTGTATCCCCGGTGGGGACGTCTGGAACGGCCGGACCTGTACGCGCAGACCATGGTGTTCCGGGCGGCGATCGACGAGACCCGCCGGCCGTGGTGGCGCCGAGAACGGTCGGCCAGCGACCGGATGCCCGACATCGCCCAGCCCGACCCCAGTGGGGCCACCGACGAACGCCTGCGAGTACGAGCGGCACTACAGGCTGTGCCAACTCGGCAGCGGGCAGTGCTGGTCCTGCGGTACTACCTCGGCATGTCGGCCGAGGAAGCCGCAGATGTGCTCGGCGTACGAGCCGCAACAGTCAGGAGCCAGACGAGCAGAGGTCTGGCCAATCTCCGGACGGCGCTGGCCGCCGGAGGCGTGGTCTTTGATGAACCGTCGGAACTTGGAGCGTGGACCGATGCGAATGCGGAACCTGGTGGAGCTGGCGACTTCCGAGCCACCGCCGCTGCGTTACAGCGTTGACGAGATCGTGGAGTCGGGGCGGCGGGGCCAGCGTCGTCGCCGGCTCGGCTGGGCGGCATCCGGTGCGACGGCGGTGGCGGTGTTCGGTGTCGTGGCCGCCGTGACCATACCGTCGCTGTCCGGAACAGCGTCGGTGGAAACGGCCAGCCCGTCCGCCGCCAACGCGGGCGCGTTGTCGACCGGGGGAACGCAGACCGTTCCGGTAGCGGCGCAGCCGTTCACGTTCACGTTCGGCGCGTACCAGGTCGGGAAGCTGCGGGTGGCGCAGCCGATCATCGTGTCGACCGCGTACCAGCTCGCCCCGGTGTACGCGGACGGCCTGACCACGAACGACAAGGCGAGCGACCCGAACCAGGAGAAGCCGCCACGGTCGGCGAGCCTGTACGCCTACCTCACCGTCTACCGTCCCGGCGCCTACGACCCGACGAAGCTGGCCGGTGCCCGGCAGGTGACCGTCGGCGACCGGCAGGGACTGGAGGTCGACGGCTCGGGGCCGATGGGGGCGACCCGGACCCTCGCCTGGGAGTACAACACGAACGCCTGGGCGGTGATCGACGCCAGCTCCTCGGCGGCCGACTACCCGGCCGCGGAGGACCTGCGCGAGCTGGCCGCCGGGTTGCGGGGCAGCACGCCGACGGCGGCGAAAATTCCGATCAAGATGGCGTACGTGCCGTCCGGGTACCAGCTCGACGAGGTAGGGATGCACGCCATGACCGGCCTGAACGGGATTGCCGGCGCCCGCGACGGTGACTACGCCGGGCTGCTGTTCAGCGACCCCGCCCTGCCGACGACCGGCCTCACCGAACCGTACGGCGGTGTCGACGGCGCCGACCCGCCCGGAAGTTTCCTCGTCTTCGTGGTGCCCGCCGCGAACTCCAACCAGCAGCCGTCCCCCGGGGTCACCTGCATGAACGGTTTCTGCAACCGGTGGGCCGCGAACGGCACGGTGAACCTGCAGGTCGCGAGCGGCGGCCGGCTGTCGAACAGCGAGATGACGAACATCCTCGACGGCATCACGCTCGGGAACGTGCAGGACGACAGCACCTGGACCGAGGTGGGTGCCGCGATCTCCTGACGGCATCTCCGCGGCGACGGCCACCCATCGACCGTGGGTAGCCGTCGCCGCTGTCGCGAATCTGCAAGAAATCCTCAAGTTCTTTCCGGGCCAAGCGTGATCGATCGACGCCTGTGCGACGGTCTACCCGCCGTCGCACCACTCCTTCGCCCGGGGGCCGTCGATGTTCATTTTGCGCCGCAACAGAAACAGGCACGTAGACCGTCTATTGAGGACGGTCACGCCGTTCGTCGCGTTCGTGCTCACCTCGGCGCTGCTGGCCGGCACCGGGGACGCGGTAGCCGCGCTGCCGGCGCCGCAGCCGGGCGCCGGACGCGGCGACACTGCCCGGCCCGAGGCCGCCCCGCAGCAGCGGTGGCGCTCGGCCGGCGGGGAGAGCCACCTGACCGGCGAGCGGGTCAACCGGAACCTGCCGCCGTCACAGCGCTCCCGCTACCCGGTGCGCGAACTCGACCAGAAGCCGGCGGCCGGCACCAACACCGCCTCAGTGGTCGAGCCGCCCGCGTCGACCGCGCGCGGCTTCGACCGGGCCACCAGCCGCGAGCTGCCCGCCGAGCGCGGCGAGTTCGAGCGTACGTACGCCAACGCCGACGGCACCACCACCAGCGAGTTCTCCGGCGCCCCGATCAACAAGCGGCTGGCCGACGGAAGCTGGGCACCGATCGACACCACGCTCGCGGCGCAGCGCGTCGACCTGCCGGTGGACCCCGGCGGCGCCGACAGCAGCATGTACGTCCAGGGCAGCAGCTCCGCCTCGGGCAGTTCCGAACTGCGGGTCGGTGCCGTGCCCGGCGGGAACGCCGCCTCGTACCTCAAGTTCAACGGGCTCAGCGGCCGGTTGCAGAACCACACCATCTACGGCGTGCAGCTCCAGGTGGTCAACTACGACGCCGGGTCCTGCCGGCCGCGTACGGTCAGCGTGCACCCCGTCACCGCCTCCTGGACCGCCGGCACCGGCTACTCGTACCCGGGTCCGGCGGTGGGCGGGGCACTGGCCAGCCGCTCCTTCGCGCACGGCTACATCGCCACCGGGCAGTCGTCGTCGGCCTGCCCGGCCGCCGCCGAGCTGATCGACCTCGGGGTGGCCGGTCGGGACCTGGTGCAGCGCTGGGTGAAGGGCACCCAGGCGAACAACGGGCTCTCGCTGCGCGCCTCCACCTCGGACTCGTCGGCGTGGAAGCGGTTCGCCGGCTCCGGCACCGCCAACCCGCCGAGGCTGTACGTCACGCACAGCCCGTACAACGCGAAGTACGCGATCCCGAAGCCCGTACCGGAGCCGCCGGTACTGCAGAACCAGGCCGGCAAGGTCAAGGTCACGGTCACCAACCTCAGCGCCGACGCCTGGGCACCCGGCTCGTACTACCTGGCCTACCGGGCGTACAACTCCGCCACCGGGGCGGCGGTCGGGCAGCAGCGGGCCGCCGACCTGACCGCCACCGTGGCGCGGGGCGGGAAGGTGACGCTCGACGCCACCATCAAGGCGATGCCGCCGGGCACCTACTTCCTCGACTTCACGATGGTGCGTACCGGTGGGGTGGTCTTCACCGACCACCAGGTGCCGCCGGGCCGGATCGTGCTGAAGGTGATCGACATCCCGCCGGTGGTGCAGGCGCTGTACCCGCCCAACGGCTACCAGGCGCCGACGCTGACCCCGCAGCTCTGGGCCCAGGCGCTGGACATCGACGCCCCGCCCGGACTCGCCCTGCGCTTCAAGTACGAGGTGTGCCGGCGCGACACCGCCGGCAACCCGGTCGAGTGCTTCAACTCCGGCTACCTGACCAACACCGCCTGGACCGTGCCGGCGGGCAAACTGCGGTGGAGCGAGAGCTACCAGTGGCGGGTGTACGTCAAGGACGCCACCACCGAGGTCGTCTCGCCGTACTCGACGGTGCTGGCGGACGTACCGCAGCCGGAGATCGTGTCCCGGATAGCCGGTGCCCCGTACGGCACCCAGGACCGGGAGTTCGACGCCCAGGTCGGCAACTTCACCACCGCCGCGATGGACGCCACGATCACCACCGTCGGCCCGGAACTCAACGTGGTCCGCACCTACAACAGCCTCGACCCGCGCCGAGACTCCGCGTTCGGCGCCGGCTGGACCACCCGCTACGACATGCGCCTGGTCCCCGACGACGACGGCAGCGGGAACGTGGTGATCACCTACCCGGACGGGCAGGCGGTCCGGTTCGGCCGCAACCCCGACGGCACGTACGCCGCACCGTCCGGCCGGACCGCGACCCTGACCGCCGACACCAGCGGCTGGAAGCTCGCCGACAAGGCCGGCAGCACCTACCAGTTCGCCACCAGTGGCCGGCTCAACAAGATCACCGACACCAGCCTCCGGTCGGTGGTGCTCACCTACAACACCACCGACGGCCGGCTGGCCAAGGCGCAGGCCGCGACGAGCACCACCAACACCGCCGGTCGGGCGCTCTACTTCACCTGGTCCGGTGCGCACGTGGCGAGCGTGCGTACGGACCCGGTCAACGGCACCGCGCTCACCTGGACCTACACCTACACCGGTGACGTGCTCAGCCGGGTCTGCGCCCCCGGCAATATCTGCACCAACTACGCGTACGCGGCCGGTTCGCACTACCGCAGCGCGGTGCTCGACTCCCGGCCGGAGTCGTACTGGCGGCTGGGGGAGGACGAGGGGACCGGCGCCGGCAGCGAGGTCGCGCTGAACCTCGGCAAGGACGCCGGCACGTACCGCACGGTCACGCTCGGCACGGCCGGTGCGCTGGCCGGCGGCGCCGGAACCGCCGCCAGCTTCAACGGCACCTCGTCCTCTGTCGAGTTGCCCAAGGGCACGCTGAAGAAGAGCCGGGACGGCGCGGTCGAGCTGTGGTTCAAGTCGACCACCACCGGCACCGGCGGCCCGCTGCTCGGCTACCAGGACAAGGCGCTGGGCAGCGCGTCCACGGTCGGCGTACCGCTGCTCTACGTCGGCACCGACGGCAAGCTGCGCGGCCAGTTCCGCACCGCCGGGATCAACCCGCTCGCCTCGGCCGGCACGGTCAACGACGGGCGGTGGCACCACGTGGTGCTCTCCACCATGTCCGACGTGCAGACCCTCTACCTCGACGGGGTCAAGGCCGGCGAGCTGACCGGCAAGGTGCTCGACCACACGACGCTGACGTTCAACCAGATCGGTGCCGCGTACGCCAGCACCCCGGCGTCCTGGCCCGGCTGGGGCACCACCGCGCAGCGGCACTTCAACGGGGCGATCGACGAGGTGGCGCTCTACTCCCGCCCGCTCGGTCCGGCCGCGGTGACCGCCCACTACCGGTACGGCCTCAACCAGGCCGACCAGCTCACCACGGTCACCCTGCCCAGCGGCAAGACCGCCGCCACCGTCGCGTACGACGTGTTCCTGGACCGGATCGCCGAGTACACCGACAACCACGGCGGGCTGTGGAAGATCGGCGCCCCGGCGGTGTACGGCGGCGACGACGACCTGCGGCGCAGCGTGCAGGTGCTCGACCCGGCCAACCGCCCACACCTGTACGAGTACGACGCGCTCGCCGGCCGGCTGCTGCGCAGCGGAACCCCGCTGGGCCTGGAAACCCGCCCGGAGGACCGGCCCGTCCCGCCGACCCCGACCCCGTCACCTCCGCAGGAGGTCTGCTCCCGCCCGGACCCGGCCGACCCGGCCTTCTGCACCATCATCCCCGGCGGTTCCGGTGGTCCGGTGTTCGTGTCGCACCCGTTGGACGGGATGGCGATCCGCACCTTCTCGTACGACGACAACGGGTTCCAGAACGTCGTCACCAACGAGAACGGCGACTCGGTGACGATGACCTTCGACGACCGGGGCAACGTCACCTCGCGCAAGACCTGCCGGACCAGCACCCAGTGCTTCACCTCCTACGACAAGTACCCGGCGACGGTGACGAACCCGTTCGACCCGCGCAACGACCTGCCGATCGAGAGCCGGGACGGGCGGTCGGCGAGCGCCACCGACAACACGTACCGGACCGCATACACGTACCACCCGTCGGGGCAGCTCGCCGGGCAGACGAACCCGGACGGAAGTTCGGTCAGCCACACGTACACCACCGGGGCGGAACCGGCGGCCGGTGGCGGCACCATGCCGGCCGGGCTCGTGCTGACCTCGCAGGACGCCCGCGGCAAGATCACCCGGTACGGCTACTTCGCCAGCGGTGACCTGGCCCGGACCACCGAACCCTCCGGACTCGTCACCAACAGCACGTACGACGTGCTCGGCCGGAAGATCAGCGACACCGAGATCTCGGACAGCTTCCCCGCCGGGGTCACCACCACCTACACCTACGACGCGCTGTCCCGGCCGGTGAGCACCACCGAACCGGCGACCACCGACCCGATCAGCGGGGCCCGGCACCAGCAGCGGTCCACCCAGACCTACGACAGCGACGGCAACGTGGCCCGGGTCGACGTGCAGGACGTGCTCGGCACCGACACCGCCCGCTCCACCGTCTGGGAGTACGACGATTTCAACCGACCCGAACGGGTCACCGACGCCGAGGGCAACGAGACCGCGTACACCTACGACCGGTTCGGCAACCGTACGTCGATGGTGGACCCGGCCGGGAACCGGTACGACTACGCGTACACCGCTCGCAACGACATCGCCGAGGTGCGGCTGCGGGCCTGGACCGGCGACCCGGCCGGCGCCCCACCGACCGGCGACTACCTGGTGCTGCACTCGTACTCCTACGACCTCGCCGGGCGGACCGCCAGCGACACCGACGCCATGGGCCGCCGGCTGGAATACCAGTATTACGGCGACGACTCGCTGCACCGGGTGGTGCTCAAGAATTTCCACGACCCCGACGGCAGAACCCGCGACTACGTGGTCGAGGAGAACACGTACGACGGTGCCGGCAACCTGGTCAAGCAGGTCGCCGGGAACGGCCGGGTGGTGAACACACAGACCGTCGACCGGGTCGGCAAGGTGCTGACAAGCGTCTCCGACCCCGGCGGGCTGGACCGCACCACCACCTACGCCTACGACCAGAACGGCAACGTGCTGCGGGCCAGCACCTCCGGCAAACCGTCGAACGTGCCCTGGATCATGCCGGCGACCCCCGAGGTCGTCGACTACACCTACGACGACAGCGGCAACACCATCCGGGAGACCACCACCAACGGGACCACCACCCAGGTCACCACGTACGGCTACGACCAGCGCGGACTGCTGGTCAGCGAAACCGACCCGCGCGGCAACGTCACCGGAGCCGACCCGGCCGCGTACACCAGCCGGTACTCCTACGACGAACTCGGCCGGCAGATCGCCGCGCGGGGGCCGGCGGTGGCGGCGGAAAGCGGCGGGCAGGCGGCGACCACGGTCACCCCGACCCGGCAGTTCGGCTACAACACCTTCGACGAGCAGGTGGTCAACTCCGACGAGCTGGGCCGGATCAGCCGGGCCACGTTCGACCGGGTGGGCCGGCAGACCAGCTTCACCGCACCCCGCTACTTCGGCCCCGGCACCATCGCCGAGATCACCCCGACCGGAACCTACCGCTACGACGCACTCGGCAACGTGGTCGAGACCATCGACCCGCGCGGCAGCAGCACCCGTTACGGCTACGACCAGCTCGGCCGGCTGACCGTACGGGACGAGCCACTGCGGACCAACACCGAACGCGCGGTGTGGCGGTACGAGTACACCCGTACCGGTGAGCTGCTGTCGGTGACCGACCCGACCGGCGGCCGGACCGAGTCCACCTACGACGACCTGGACCGCCAGCTCACCGCCACCCAGGTCGAACGCCGTCCGACGCTGGACCGGATGACCACCCGGTACGCCTACGACGACGCCGGCAACCTGACCGAGGTGAGCAGCCCGACCGGGGCGAAGAGCCTGTTCGGCTACGACGCGGTCGGCGCGCTGACCCGCAGCACCGACGCCTCCGGAGTCGCCGTGCAGTACGGCTACGACCACGCCGGCCGGCAGGTACGCACCAGCGACAGCCTCGGCCGTACGTCGCAGCGGATCTTCGACGCGCTCGGCCAGGTGAGCAGCGAATCCGACCTGAAGTCGGACGGGACCGTGCTACGGACCGAGCGGTACCGCTACGACCCGGCCGGCAACCTGATCGCCTCCGTCGACCCGCTCAACGTCACCACCAGCTACGAGTACGACGCCGCGAACCAACTCGTGAAGCAGATCGAACCGGTGGACCCGACCACCTCGATCACCACCAGCTTCGGCTACGACGCGGCTGGCAACCGCAGCCGCTACACCGACGGGCGCGGTAACAGCACGATCTTCACCGTCAACTCGCTCGGGCTGCCCGAGTCGGTGATCGAACCGTCCACCCCGGCACATCCCGCGGCAACCGACCGCACCTGGACCGTCGCGTACGACGGCACCGGCAACCCGATCCGGATGACCTCGCCCGGCGGGGTGGTCCGGCTCCAGACGTACGACGCGGGCGGGCGGCTGGAGCGGGAAACCGGTGACGGCACGAACTCCGGCACCGCGACCCGGCAACTCGGCTACGACCCGCTCGGCCAGCTCACCTCGGTCAACGCCCCCGGCGGCACCGACACCTTCGGTTACAACGACCGGGGTGACCTGCTCACCTCGGCCGGACCGTCGGGCAACGCCAGCTTCGGCTACGACCGCGACGGCAACCTGGCCAGCCGTACCGACGCGGCCGGTTCGGCGGTCTTCGGATACCGCAACGCCCGCCTCGACACCGTCTCCGACGGGCTCACCGGCACCACGCAGACGCTCGGCTACGACGCGGCCGGTGCGCTGAAGACGATCGACTACGGCTCCGGCCGGGTGCGTACCTACACCTTCGACGACCTGGGCCGGGTCGCCTCCGACACGCTGCGCAACGCCGCCGCCCAGTCGGTCGGCTCGACCAGCTACCGCTACGACAACAACGACCAACCGATCGGCAAGACCACCACCGGTACGGCCGGCGCCGGTGACAACACCTACCGGTACGACCAGGCGGGCCGGCTGCGCGAGTGGACCAGTGCCGGCGGAACCGTCGGCTACGACTGGGACGCCTCCGGCAACCGGATCCGGGCGGGGGCGAAGACCAGCACCTTCGACGCCCGCAACCGGCTCCTGGACGACGGGGACTACAGCTACGCGTACACCCCGCGCGGCACGCTGGCGTCGAAGACCAGTTCCGGGTTGACCGAGACGTTCGACTTCGACGCCTTCGACCGGCTGATCTCGGCCGCCGGGCAGAAGTACACGTACGACGGGCTGGACCGGGTGGCGTCACGCAACGGCACCGGTTTCACGTACGCCGGACTCGACGACTCGGTGGTAGCCGACGGCACCGAACGGTACGCCCGAGGCGCTGCCGACGAACTGCTCGCCGTCGCCGTCGGCAGCGAGAAGCAGATCGCGCTCAGCGACCAGCACGGTGACGTGACGATCGGGTTCGACCCGGCGAACACGGCGCTGACCGGGGCCAGCGACTCGACCGCGTACGACCCGTTCGGGGTGGTGACCGCCCGTACCGGTGACACCGGCAACCTGGGCTTCCAGGGCGACTGGACCGACCCGGTGACCAGCCAGGTCAACATGGGCGCCCGCTGGTACGACCCCGGCACCGGATCGTTCACCTCCCGCGACAGCGTCGACTACGTCGAGGGCGACTCGATCCTCGCCAACCGGTACGTCTACGCGGCCGGCGACCCGCTCGGCTTCACCGACCCGGACGGCCACTGGCCCTCCTGCGGCTGGTGCAAGAAGGCGGCCAAGAAGGTCGGCGGTGCGATCAAGTCCGGGGCGAAGGCGGTCGGTCGGGCGATCTCCACCGCGGCCAGTTACGCCTGGTCGGCGATGCGGACAGCGGCCAGCTACGCCTGGTCGGCGATCAGGACGGCCGCGGCGGCGATCTCCTCGGCGGCGAAGTGGGTCTACCGCAAGGCCAAGGACACGGTGCGGTACGTCGCCCGGAAGGTTTCCTCCGGGGTGCGCTGGGTGGCCAGCAAGGTCGCCTCGGCCGGGGCGGCGGCGGCCCGCTGGGCGAAACAGCGGGCCGAGGAGATCCGGGAGGCCGCTGCCGCACGGGCCCGGCAGATCACCAAGGTGGCGAAGGCGGCGGTCGAGTACGCGGCCAAGCACAACCCGCTGCCGGCGCTCACGGCCGCGTTCAGGCCGCTCACCTCCGGTCTGAAGAACCTCGTGTCGGCCGCCGCGCACCTACCGGCGGCGGTGGTCGCCGTCACCCGTGACGTGGTCGCCGACGTGGCCGACTCGGTGGCGGTGATCTACCAGGAGGCGGTGAAGGTCGCCGGCAACGTGATCGAGGACGTCTCCCGTGCGGTGGACGCGGTGGTCGACCTGGCCCACGCGGCTGCCCCGTACCTGAAGGCGGGCTTGAAGATCGCGGCCGACATGGTCGGCGTCACCGACCTGGTCGCCTGCGTCACCAAGGGAGACCTGGAGGCGTGTGCCTGGACGGTCGCGACGGTCGCCGGCACGCTGGCCGGCGGTGCCGGGGGCGGTGCGGTACGGGCCGCGCGGGTCAGCAGCCTGGCCGCCAAGCACGCCGACGAGGCGGTAGAGGCGGCCGGTCTCGGCAAACGCCTGCTGACCGGGGCGAAGAACGCCTCCGGGTGCGCCAAGGGGAAGGGCCCGAACAGCTTCACCGCCGACACCCGGGTCCGGATGGCCGACGGCAGCAGCAAGCCGATCAGCGAGGTGCGCGTCGGCGAGCGGGTGCTGGCCGCCGACCCCACCACCGGTCGGGCCGGTGCCCAGGCGGTCACCGACGTGATCGTCGGAGCCGGCGAGAAGCACCTGGTCGAGATCACCGTCTCCGACGGCGGCAGCGGCAGCGGCGAGACGGCCGGGACGGTCACCGCCACCGACGGGCACCCGTTCTGGCTGGCCGACGAGCAGCGCTGGGTCACCGCCGGTGAACTCACCGCCGGCCAGCAGATCGGCACCGCCACCGGCGGTACGTCCACCGTGCTGTCCACCCGGCAGTGGACCGAGACGACCACGGTCTACAACCTCACCGTCGACACCCTGCACACCTTCTACGTGCTGGCCGGCGGCGTCGACCTGCTGACCCACAACGACGGCCGGTTCGACGACATGTGCATGCGCCACGACCTGCGCATGCAGGACAAGCCCTGCAACGGCAAGAGCCAGCGGTGCCGGGGGGACGACGACATGGAGCGGGAGGACTTCGACCCCGCCGAGCAGGGCAAGGAGGAGGACCGGCGGCGGGCGCAGAACGAGGCCGGTCAGCGGGCCGGTTCGAAGGCCGACGACGCCGCGAAGGGCATAGTCGACGCCGCCGACGGGGTGGCGGCCGCCACCTCCGGCGCCGAGGGAGCCGTCCTGCTGATCTTCGGCGGTGTCGCGGTCGCCAAACAGGTCGGCGCCAAGATCGGCAAATGGTGGCGCAAGCGGCGCGGCCGATGAACGGGCCCCCACGCACAGGACCGGCTCCGGCTCCCGACCGGATGCCCCCACGCACAGGACCGGCTCCGGCTCCCGACCGGATGCCGCGACGCACAGGACCAACCGATCCGACGAGGGAGACAGGCGCAGTGTCCAGAACAGAGCAGAACCAGGCGTTGCTACCGCGGCTGATCGCCGTACTGGTGGTGTTGCTGGCGACGGTGGTGGTGGCGGTCACGCCGGGGCAGACGCCGGCATCGGCCGACGCCGCCGGGGTGGGCGGTGACTTCGTGGCCTTCCCCACGCCCCGAGCGGTGCTCGACACCCGTACCGGCATCGGCGGGGTGACCGGCGCACGGGGACCGGCCAGCACCACCACGTTCCCGGTGCTGGGGGTGAACTCGATTCCCGCCTCCGGGGTGAGCGCGGTGCTGGTACGGATCGCGCCCCAGGCCGCGACGGCCACCACCTACCTGACCGTCTACCCGGACGGCACCACCCGCCCCGGCACCTCGAACATGAACGTGACCGCCGGGCAGAACATCTCCAACACCGCCATCACGAAGGTGGGGGCCAACGGCAAGGTCGCCGTCTACAACAGCGCCGGCAACACCGGCCTCCTGGTCGAGGTGCAGGGCTACTTCACCAGCACGTCCGGCACCAGCGGCGGTGGGCTGGTGCCGATCCCGCAGACCCGGATCTTCGACACCCGCAACGGCACCGGCACCACGACCGGGGCGATGGCGGCCGGGGCCAGCCGCACCTTCACCGTCACCGGCGCGGTCGTACCGGCCGGCGCCCAGGCCGTCTACGGCACCATCACCGTCGGCGGCGCCACCGCCGCCGGTTGGCTCGCCGCCGCCCCGGCCGGCACCACCACCGGGGTCGGCCTGCTGAACTACGAGGACGGCGCGGCCACCAACAGCGGCGCCACCTTCAAGCTCGCCGCGGACGGGCGGGTCACCCTGATCAACAAGGGTTCTAGCGCGGTCGACGTGTTCATCGACCTGAAGGCGTACTTCGGGGCCAGCCCGACCGCCGGCGCCGGGTTCCGGCCGGTCAACACCCGGGTGTACGACAGCCGCAACTTCGCCCAGGTCGGCGCGAACGCCACCGTGGACGTGCAGGTGGCGGGCACCAACGGACTGCCGCTGCGCGGGGTCGCCGCGGTGGCGGTGGACGTCGAGTCGAACAGCACCGGCGAGGGCGGCTACCTCAAGATGTGGGGCGTCGGCGACGTCGAGGCGCCGAACTCGTTCGCCAACCGCGCCGCCGGCATCACCCGGTCCGCGCTGTCGTTCGTCAAGCCCGGCACCGACGGCAAGATCCGGATCCGGAACTCCAGCAACAAGCCGGCCAACCTGATCGTCGACCTGCAGGGCTGGTTCGCCGACCCGATCCCCTCGGCGCCGGTCGCCCAGTACGCCCCGACAACCGTGCTCCAGGGCACGCCGCAGGCCGGCGCCACCGCCAGCATGATCGAGTACGCCTACGTGGACAACATCGGTCGGGTCGTCTCGGGCCACCAGACCGACCCGGACAACTTCGGCTCGGTGCAGTGGACGGTGCTCTCCGGCAACGAGGCGCTCACCGGCCGCCCCGCCCTGACCCAGCTCACCGACGGCCGGGTGCAGCTCGCCGCACAGCACACCGGCAGCAACATCTGGGTGAACAGCCAGACCGCGGTCAACTCGGCCACCTGGAAGGCCTTCTCGGACCTGGGCGGCTCGATGGCGTCGACCCCGGCGATGACCCGGCTCACCACCGGCACGACGGTGCTGTTCGCCGTCGACGTGGACGGAAAGCTCTGGGCGTACGCGCAGACCGGGGCGGTGCCGTACTGGCGCAACCTCGGTGACCAGAACCTCGTCGGTACGCCCGTACTGGCGGCCGTGAACGGCGGCGTGCAGGTCTTCGGCGTCGACACCACCGGCGCGGTCAAGACGATCAGGTACGCCACCGACGGTGCCGTCTCGGCGTGGACCAGCCTCGGCGGCTCCGGTGCCACCGGCACCCCCTCGGTGGTCCTCTACCCCGGTTACCGCCTCCGCGTCTTCGTACGCGCCGCCGACGGCACCATTGTCACCAAGCTCCAGGACGCCACCGGTGGCACCTGGCCGTCCGCCTGGACCCAGGTCGGCACCCTGGCGGCGGCCGGTGCGCCGGCCGCCATCCTCGACCCGGTGCTCGGCCGTACCGCGGTGGTGGTCCGGGGCACCGACGACACGATCTACCGCAGTTTCGAGACCGCCCAGGGGTCCGGCGTGTTCGGTGAGTGGGCGCCGGTGTTCGACTTCCCCGATCCGGCCGCCACCGATCCGACCGTCGCTCCGCTGACCAACGTCAACGGCCAGACCTGGATCATCGTGTTCCGCAACCTGAACAACGCCAGCCGGGTGTACGTCGCCAGCGACCTACCCGCAGCCCGCTCGGCCGGTGCCAACGCGGCCGGCGCCAAGCAGCAGGCCGCCGACACCGACCCGAGGGCAGCCACCACACCGGAGCGGACCTTCCGCGCCGTGACGTTGCCCGCCCCACCCCCGCAAAACTAACCACCCCCCGCCTCCACCCACCCCACCCCCGGTGCAGCGCCTCTTGCAGTGAATGTGGTGCTTCGGGGCGCGAAATACGCCCTCTTTCTCCACAAGAGCGCTTCGGGGGCAGGGGAGTGGCACGGGGAAATGCGGCGAGCCGCCACGCACTACTGGAGGCGGTCTTCCGGGAACGGATCGAACTCCTCTGCGCCCGGGCCCGCGACCTGACCG